>JBGTBX010000223.1:0-1648 GCA_041749115.1 Gemmatimonadaceae bacterium | reverse complement strand
GCCTTCTTCTTTCAGCCTCCTCAGCAGAATTCGTGGGCGAATTTTGGCTCAGGAAGTTTGCCGAGGGTATGAAACAAGGCGAATTCTATGCCTTCGGCGGTACGGAAGCCATACGATCTTCTCATAGCCAGTTTGGCCTTGTTGTTAAGACCCTCGACGGTTCCCGAAGAGACAGTCCCTTCGGCCCGAAACCAATTGAGCAACAGGTCCTCATGCCGTTGCAGGGAGCGGACTACTTTCTTGAGCGGTTCGAGTTTCGTGCGCAGGGCCCGGCGGCACCACTCGCGAAGGAACTTCCGAGCCCAAGTCGGAGAGCGGTATTCCCAGAAGCGCTGGAAGTCTTCGCGGAGAAGATAACCTCGCACGGCTTGCAAGTTGTACTTGAGCAGCTCTGAAAGTTTCACCGTCTGCTTGTCGGTGAGATTCTCGGGACGCTTGAGCAGGCACCACCGCGAATGCTTGAGAATCGGTTCGTAGCCGTCCTCCTCCAAGCGCCGCGCTTCGCCCGCCCTGATTTCGTCGAGGGCCTTGTTGAGCTTGGCCATGATATGGAACCGGTCCAGCACCAAGACGGCATTCTTGGCCCGCTCCCGCAGCACGTTCAAATACGGCTGCCACATGTCGCTGCACGTGAATTTCAGGCGCCGAGACTTCGGTTTTCCCAGGACCTCGAAAAACTGTTCCAGGCTGGCTTCAGTGCGGTCGCGGGCCACCCACAACAGCCGCTTCACCCCCTGGTCGATTTGATAGACCAAGGTCAGGTACTTGTGGCCCCGATGCCACTGGATTTCATCCACCCCAATCGCGTTGATCGCCTTCAACTCCCGGTGGACCAGACCCCACATCACCGCGTATTTTACGGCCCGAAATACCTTGTCCCAACTCGTATGGAAAGCCTCGGCGGTCTCCTTCCAGGAGAGGCGTCTGGCCCAACCGGCCAGAAACCAGCGGTAGGTCTTGGTGAGCGTGCAGTTGCCGTCTCCCCAGGGAACTTCCTCCACCGTCACGCCACACTTCGGGCATTCCACCCGACGCATCGCGTACACAAAGAACACGGGAATCGCCCAGAGGGGAACGAACTCGAAGCGCCGCGGGGGCAGGCGGTCGTAGCCGGGCCGCACGCGATGGCAGCCGGAACAAATCGGTCGGCCGTTGGCCCGCGGCCGGATCGTCACTTCGATCGTCGGTTGGCCGGACTCGTCGTCCGCCATTCGCACCTGCTTGTACACAAACGACTTGTAATGCTCGACCCGATTGAGGATAGTTTTGAGGTGCATCTCGCGTTGACTCCCAAAGGCGTGAATGGTTGCTTCGCACTTCCATCCATACCCGGAAATCACGCGGGATGCACGTTTTTTGTCACCTTAACCACAATCTGCTAGATTGCCTCTTGCCTGGTGAAACGGAGTCGGGCTCTGCGGGGACGCAACCCGACAAGGGATAACCGGGCCGAAGGGCGCGTCAATGACGTGTCGCTGCCTTGGCGCTTCACCTCGCCAAGGCAGCTTTCCTGCACTTCCATTGAACGCCCGAGCGATGCCTCCCAAAATCCAACCGTTCCATCCCTAAAACGGTGGCGATTTGACCCACAGAATCTGCGGAAGACCCACTTCTTAAGGAATGGCGTTCGCGCGAGTCGCGCGGCGAT
>JBGTBX010000222.1:0-2285 GCA_041749115.1 Gemmatimonadaceae bacterium | reverse complement strand
CGAACAATCGCCACGCTGGTCGCCCTCGGCCTCATTGCGTTCTGCGCTTATTTGCTGTTCACGCTGATCTGGGCACCAAAAACGTACTTTGTCCATCTGTCGGCTGGCACTTATGGGCCGCTCAGCGGCCGGCCCGTGCTGTTCACGCGCGGTGATTCCGAAGCCTTCAAGATGCTTGAGCCCGCCTTTGCCGCGTGCGATGTGACCGATGCGTTCGAAACTCCGCTCACCAAACGGTTTGTCGAGGAGAAGCTCAGCGACCTCGTTGAGTCTGGCATGCGGCAAAAGGATACGCTGATCGTCTATCTCACCGCACACGGAATCGTGCGCGGTGACGAAGCTGCCATCCTGTGCGAGCGGACGGACGGCGGCGGGGAAGATCCTCTGCCCATGTCCCGGATTCTCGATGCGCTGGTGCGTTCGCCGGCTGGCACGAAGCTGTTGATTCTCGATACCGGGCGTGACGGGGGAGATTCGCCCGTGGGAGCCGCGATCAACACCTTTCCCAAGATCTTGGAAAACGAAATCAAGGAGCTGCAAGATCCAACGCTGTGGGTGCTCTCCGCGAACGCCGCCTTGGAGCGCTCGCATGTCTCGCACGCGCTTCGTCAATCCGTCATGGGCTTTATCGTCGCCAAGGGACTTGGCGGACTGGCCGACCAGAACGGCGATCAAATCATCCGCTTGGATGAGCTTTATGAGTACGCGCAGGCCGGTGTTTCTGCATGGGTAGACCAGATCAGCGCGGGCAACGAATCTCAGACGCCGACTTTGTTCAATTGCGAGCCGGATCGACTTGCGTCGGACGCTCCGGTGCTCGTCTCGATCAAGCGTCTGCCCGAAGTCCAAGAACTCAACGTCCGCGAAGACCTGGAACAATCGGCTGCGGAGAGCATGTCGGAGCGCGCTGCCAGCGTCCGGTCGTTGACGCCAGCGGCCGCGCAGCGAGCCTCCGATCAACTCACCGCAGCGGAGAGAGTCGCCGGCAGCGAATCGCCACAGCCAGACCCGGAAAACAAAGCGGACGCATCCGCCACGTCGCCCGGTCAAGCAGGAACGCAAAATGCCTTAGAAGCCGGCGTCAACTACGGCGGCCTGGCTCAGCAAGAACTCAGCAAGTCCTGGCTAGAGACCGCCCGGCTTGAAGCATCGAGCAGCTGGACGAATCCAAGTTATGTGGCGCCACCGCTGTGGCGCGCGCTGCTCGATCGATTGCTGTGGTACGAGCAATTCGTCCAAGCAGAAGTTCCCGCGGATGAAGAGGTAGCTTGGCGCCCCGTAGTGGATGATCTTACGAGCGTGGAGAAATCGCTCGCAGCTTACTCGCAGCCGGAAACGCAGCCTGCACCCGTCCCCTCCGGCCGATCTGCGAGCGGTAACTTCGTCGAGCAGATTCAACGCTTTACGCCGAAAGTTCCGCTCAAGGCAACTCCAACTGACCACATTTCACTGGCCTTGGTCGAACTGATCGCGAGCCGTTCTCAGAATGCGCCGATCTCCAAAGAATTGGCAACCTTCGTCGCCGCGTACGACGCCTTGCTGGCAAAAGAAACGTCTACTCCCAGCGAGCTGGCTGCGCTCCTTGAAAAGTCGAAAGAAGGTTTCGATCCCAGCGGCTTCTACGAGTTTCGCCTTTTGGATCTAAGCCGCGATCCAGATGTCCCTTGGGATCTGATGCGACTGGCGCTGCACACACGCCGCATTGGCGAGCAGGTCGCGTCTAATCTGCTGTGCGGGCAAGGCTGGGCGAAGCAAGCAACCGAGGACGCGGACCGGCTCCGCCGGGAAGGCGAACGCGCGATCATCGACCGGACCAACACCGCCTGGCCTGAGCTGGCCGAGACGAAGCTGGTTGCCGCCCGCAGAAAGTACGAACAGGCGGCACAAGAGCTGTCCACAGTAGAGCGAGCGCTTGAGGATCGAAATCAGCTCTTGCGGCGCGCTCCCCAATACGTTCGCTGGGCGCATCTCAGCGGTCGCGATGATGGAGGAACCGTGCGTCACATCGCGGCCCTCAAAGATCTGCTCGGTTTGCTGACCTCGATTGATGACGCGTTGTCGACACCAGGCGGGGAAGCCATTGTTCGCCTCGAGCAATTGCATGACCAGTTGATCGAAGCACGCGACTCGCTGGAGCAGGGGCTCGACCCCTCGGGCAGCCCCTGGCGGATCGCGAATCTGCTATCGACAACTCTGCCCGCGGTCGATCGACGCCAGCAGCTCCAAGGAGCGCTCGAAGAAGCGGACAAGGCGCAGATGTCCTCATTCACGTTCACGGTGTCCGG
>JBGTBX010000221.1:0-6435 GCA_041749115.1 Gemmatimonadaceae bacterium | reverse complement strand
CCCCCCTTCCACGTCACCGGCTCGCCCGTGCGATCGTACTTCAGCAATTCCATGAACAGCGCGAGCTTGTCCTCGAACAGCGCCTCGTAGTCGCCCAGGTCGTACCCGAACAGTTGGTACGATTCCGTGAACGATCCGCGTCCCAGGATCACTTCGGCGCGCCCGCCCGATGCGCCGTCGAGCGTGGTGAACCGCTCGTAGACCCGCACGGGGTCATCGGTGCTCAACACGGTGACTGATGATCCGAGGCGGATGGTGCGCGTCCGCCCCGCGATCGCCGCAAGCATGACTTCGGGGGCCGAGATGGCGAAGTCGGGGCGGTGGTGTTCGCCCACGCCGAACGCGTCGATGCCGACGCTGTCGGCCAGTTCCGCTTCCGCGATCACGTTGCGAATGACCTGTGCGTGCGGCAGTGGCAGGCCGTCCGCGCCCAGGGTGACGTCCCCGAACGTGTCGAGGCCGAATTCGATCGAGCTGGTCATCGCCGAAATATCGCGGGTGCCAGCGCGATCGGAGTCGGGTTTCGCGCGTGAGGGCCGACGCAGGTTCCGGTATCCCTGAAACTGCAGGCCCCCAGCTACAAGCGTTAGATTGCAACGCCTTGGATGGGTGGCCGAGTGGCTTAAGGCGCACGCCTGGAAAGCGTGTGGTGGGGTTAAACCCACTCGAGAGTTCGAATCTCTCCCCATCCGTTGCGCCGCAATGACTTAAAGGTCATGCGGCGTTTTCATTTCCTGGTCACGGAAGAGGGTTGGTTCCTCTCAAGGTGCTTCGGTAGCGATCCCTTGATTGGCCAAAACGGTGGGGATAAGGAACAGCGGGGCATTTCCTATGAAAACGAAGCTTGAAGCGCGAACGGATCGAACCTCGAAAACCACCCTTGAAAATGGCGTGCGGATTCGGGAGTTGTTCGGGGCTCTCTCATGTCGTAGTATTTGGATGGTTGGCGAGTGGGCTGGGGACTAAACCGAGCGTACCTTCTTCAATTCATCCATCCCACCACGAATCACCACGAAAATGCCTCCCGCCCACAACTTTCCATGGACGGACGCGGAAGTTGCCAAGCAAGTCCGCAAGGCTGTTTCGCAGTACTGGACCAGTCGATCCGGCCAGGCAACGAAGCAGGAGGCCGCTGGGCGAGTTTCCGACTACGGCGCAAGGGCGGAGGTGACAGGTGGGAAGCACCTCAACGCATTCGCCGACTTGATCTGTAGGCTGATTCGCTCGGCAGGTTTTACCGACGAGGAGCTGAGATTCAAGTCCGGCGTTGAGATCCCGGGTTTCTATCGGCCAACGAAGAAGTGGGACGTCGTTGTCATCCGCAAAGATCGTTTGTGCGCGGCCATTGAACTGAAAAGCCAAGTCGGCCCGAGCTTCGGAAACAACTTCAACAACCGAACGGAGGAAGCCATCGGAAATTCGGTTGACATCTGGAGGGCGTTCCAGGAGAAGGTCATCGGACCGTATCCACCCTGGCTCGGTTACTTCTTTTTTCTTGAGAATGCACCCGCATCGACAAGACCTGTCGGTCTTGCGAAGGCTGCGTTCAAGCCCGACAAGATCTTCGAGAGGACCTCTTACGCTGACCGCTACCGGATCCTTTGCGAGAGAATGGTACTGGAGCGGAACTATAACGCCGCTACGCTCATTCTCGCCAAACGCGCTTCGAATGGGAGATACCAGGAGCCGTCCCCCAGTCTCGGCATGGCACCTTTTCTGAAAGGACTTTTCGGCCATCTGATTGGCTGTACCTAGGAGGATGCAAGGTGATGTTGGAGTTGTTCCAATCCGATTGGCGTGACTTTTGGGTCGGCAGTGAGTCGCAGGAGCCCGCTGGCGCGGTTTTTACAAGGCCGGAAATCGTGGAGCTTATTCTCGACATGGCGGGATACTCCGCGACGGATAAGCACCTCTCTCAATTTCGGCTGCTCGAACCCAGCTGCGGGGATGGGGCCTTCCTTGTTGTCGCTGTCCGGAGACTGATTGAGTCCGAGCAACTGCACGCCAAGGAGATTGATTGGACCGCTCCACATTTAAGTGCGGCCATCCGAGCGGCAGACATCAATCTTGTGTCAGTCAAGACGGCCAAGGGGTTGGTCGTGGCTGCTCTTAATGGCGCTGGCTGCCCACCGGCCGAGGCGAAGGCACTCGCAGAAAAATGGATTGTTCAAACCGACTTTCTTCTCTGTGAGTGGCCGAATCAATTCGACTTTGTGATCGGCAATCCTCCCTACGTTCGGCTCGAAGACGTTCCTAAGCGCGTCATGATGCGCTATAGGGAGCTATTTAGGACGCTCACTGACCGCGCTGACTTGTACATCGCATTCTTTGAGCGCGGACTTCAGCTCCTCTCGAAGTCGGGAACTCTTGCCTTCATCTGCGCGAACCGCTTCACGAAGAACAAGTACGGTGAGGCGCTTCGGCGACTGGTAGCCGAGAAATACCATGTTCGCAGCTACGTCAACCTTGAGCACACGCAGCCATTTCTGTCCGAGGTGTCAGCGTACCCAGCAATCGTTGTCGTTGATCGCAATAAGGGGAAGCCGACGCGAGCCGCGACCCTGGAAGACATCACTCCTAACACGATTTCTTCGGTGCGCCGGGAATCGCTGGGTAAACGCGCGCCCAAGCGGATTGTTTCTCAATTCGCAAGCTGGTATCCGAAGGGAGAGCCTTGGCTTACGACTTCAGAGACAGAGCATGGCCTACTCGATTCGCTAAATAGGACACTTCCTAGCCTTGAAGATTCTGGGCCACGAACGAAGGTCGGAATCGGCGTGGCCACAGGAGCGGATAGCGTTTACGTCCTGAAGCACCTGCACCCGGCGATTGAAGTATCCCGCCAGATACCGCTTGTGATGGCTGCGGATGTCGGGAACGAAGAACTACAGTGGTCGGGTCGCTTTTTGTTGAACCCGTTTGCCGATGAGGACGACGGTACCCTGGTCAACTTGCGAGAGTATCCGGGTCTGTCCTCATACCTTGCCGTACACGGCGATCACCTGAAGCAACGGCATGTGGCGAAGGACAAACCCACTACGTGGTTTCGGACTATTGATCGAATCTGGCCGTCTCTTCAGCACAAGTCGAAGCTGGTCATTCCTGACATTCAAGGATCGAGCACAATTGGATTTGATGAAGGGAAGTTCTACCCTCATCACAATCTCTACTACATAACGTCCGCGTCGTGGCCGTTGCTGGCGCTGAAGGCGTTACTGCGTAGTGACATAGTGTATCAGCAGGTGCGCGCCTACTCAGTGCAAATGCGTGGAGGAAGCGTGCGTTTTCAAGCGCAGACACTTCGCAGGGTTCGCTTGCCATCTCTGCAAAGCTTGTCCGATAAGATTATTGCCCGCCTTGTCGCGGTGTCGCAGGATAAGGATCAAGGCGCAATAGACGATGCCGCCAGGGAAGCGTATTCCGTGGCACGGTAAGCGCAGTCGGCTCATCGGACCGTTGACGGCTTCGCTCTCTGGACAAATCGCGAACAAGGGCGGCGCGAAGCACTGCCGAGAGCGTACCCGCTGCGCGGAGCGCAGCCGCCGCGCACCGTGAATGAGGATGGGTAGCCGAGTGGCTTAAGGCGCACGCCTGGAAAGTGTGTGTACGTCAAAAGCGTACCGTGGGTTCGAATCCCACCCCATCCGCTTCCCACAACGACTTAGCCCGCCAAACCTCGAAAGTCTGGCGGGCTTTTTCGTGCCCTATTGGGTCGTTCCCATACCGATTTCCCCTACTCGCGCAGGCGCGCTGCGAGAGGAGAAACGCGGAACGGGTTATGCGTACTGCCCCACTCGAACCGGCGCGCGTTCCTCCATCTAAGGATCGGTGCCTTCGCTCCGCAATCGCGGACGCGTTCCTCGACCTCCGTGAGAGTAGCAGCACCGACTCTCAGAGCGAACTCAGCGCCTGGTGCACGGCACTCCTCCCAGGGGATCAACATGACATCCGCTGCATCGGCACGCGTAAAGGCGCCCAAAAAGGCGCGAGTTAAACCGCGAGCCAAAGGGACCTTCAAGGCGCTCACAGGCATCACCGGTCTCGACGAAAAAACCGGTGGAGGGCTGCCGCGGGGCCGCACAACGCTCCTGCTCGGCGGACCCGGCTCGGGGAAAACGATCCTCGCGCTGCAGTTCCTGGTCAACGGCGCGCGGGACTTCGACGAGCCCGGCATCTTCGTCGCCTTCGAGGAAGTCTCAAAGCGGATCGTGGTCAACGCGGAAGGCTTTGGCTGGAAGATCCCGGAGCTCCGTCCCAAAAAGTTGTTCTTTCTGGACGCGCAGCCGCAGCCGGACCTGGTGCAATCGGGGACGTTCGATCTCAGCGGAATGCTCGCGGCGCTGGGAGCGCAGGCAAAGACGATGGGGGCAAAGCGGATCGTCTTCGACGCGCTCGACATCGTCCTGGCGCTGCTGCCCAACGCGGAATCGAAACGCCGGGAGATCTACCGGCTGCACGAGTGGCTGCTGGATCGCGGCCTCACCGGAGTGATCACGTCGAAAACGGGCGGGGATGAGGCGAGAGTCCACACCGATCAGCCATTCAGCATCATGCAGTTCATGGTGGACTGCGTCGTGATCCTCACGCACAGCATGGTGCTGGGTGTGTCGCAGCGGAACCTTCGCGTGCAGAAGTACCGCGGCTCCGGATTCGACGAGAACGAATCGCCCTTCCTGATCGGCAAGAGCGGGCTCGAGGTGGCGGTCGCGCGCACGCTCGCGCAGAACAGCGCAAAGGTGACGAACGAGCGTGTGTCCAGCGGGATCGCGCGCCTCGACACGATGCTGGGCGGCGGCTACTACCGTGGCGCGAGCGTGTTGATCACGGGGTTTCCCGGCACCGCCAAGACCACCCTGAGCGGGGCATTCGCCGAGGCGGCGTGCCGCCGCGGCGAGCGCACGATGTTCGTCAGCTTCGATTCCGACGGCTCCGAGGTGATCCGCAACCTCGCGTCGGTGGGCATCCAGCTGGACCGCTATGTGAAAAACGGGCGGCTGCGCATCGTCTCCGCGCGCACGATCACCGGCAGCGCGGAAACGTATCTCGTGCACATCAAGTCGCACGCAACCGAGCACCACGCGCGGTGCCTGGTGATCGATCCGGTCTCCACGCTCTCGAAGTCCGGCAACGAGCTTACCGCGCACAGCGTGGCCGAACGGCTCATCGACTGGTCGAAGTCGGCCGGGATCACGATGGTCTGCACCAGCCTGCTCGACGAGATGGCGAGCCAGTCGGAAGCCAGCTCGCCCCTTCAGATCTCGACGCTCGCCGACACCTGGATCCACCTGAACTACCTGGTGCAGGCCGGAGAGCGCAACCGCGGGATGTCGATCGTGAAGTCACGCGGCACCGCGCACTCCAACCAGGTGCGCGAGCTGATCCTCAGCGACCAGGGTGTCACGCTGACGGACACGTACACGGCGGGTGGCGAGG
Organism: Gemmatimonadaceae bacterium; assembly: GCA_041749115.1. Lineage (GTDB taxonomy): Bacteria > Gemmatimonadota > Gemmatimonadetes > Gemmatimonadales > Gemmatimonadaceae > JBGTBX01. The sequence continues at coordinate 1,002 of JBGTBX010000221.1, read as the reverse complement.
TGCTGATGGGCACGCTGCGGTGGCAGAAGGAGAGCGAGGAGCGGCTGGCCTCCGAGGTGGGTGAGGTCGCCGGAAAGCTCAAACGCGTGCTGCTCGACGCGGAGGAGGCTGAGCTCGCGGTTCGGATGAAGTCGCTTGGCGTGGAGCTGGAAGCCAAGCAGATGGAGAAGCAGCTGCTGGTTCGAACGACGGAGAGTACCAGGAACGAGTCGACACGCGGCCGCAACCGCATGCGAGAGTTGCGCGGGGCCGACGAAACGCTTTCTTCACGCGACTAAGCCATGAGACGAGCGCCCTATTTCAAGTTCCGGCAGTATCTCTCGGGCACCTCGCCGAATTCCGAGCAGGCGAAGGCCAACCTCGTGACGCTATGTCGCACACATTTGCTGGGGCGGTACGAGATCGAAGTTGTGGACGTGTCCCGGGAACCCGACCGCGCGCTGAGGGACGGGATTTACATGACTCCGAGCCTCATGAGGCTCGCGCCGTCTCCCGTCTTCATGATCGTCGGTACGCTGAGCCAGTCGGAATCGGTGTTGCAGGCGCTGGGTTTGCTCGCGTCCTCGACGTAACCCTACCGCTCCCATACCTCGCATGCGGTTGGGAGCGCTTGGGCGTGCTCGGTCCCACTCGACGCGAGTCGCTATGTGCTTGTGATCCCGAGCGGTTACGAGTGGTACTTAGCGCGACTGAGGATGAGGACGAATTCTGGAAAGCGTGTGGTGGGGTTAAACCCACTCGAGAGTTCGAATCTCTCCCCATCCGCTCTAACTCGAAGGACTTGGCCCGCCACGGTTTTTGCCTTGGCGGGCTTTTTCGTGCCCGTCCCCGACGGATTTCCCCGACGGTGGCTTCCGTTGATTCAGTCGGGCAAAAAAAACCGGCGTCCGGCCTTTGCGGCCGAACGCCGATTTCTTTCCCGCACCTGCCTACGCGACCTTCACGACGGGCGTGATGTTCGCCTCGACCACCGCGCCGCCGCCCGATCCGCCGCCCGGCTCA
>JBGTBX010000220.1:0-4817 GCA_041749115.1 Gemmatimonadaceae bacterium | reverse complement strand
CGGGCCCATGGTGCCACTGCGAACCTCGCCGCTCGCGGCCCCGTTGCACGTAACCGGATAGCCGTGGCGTGGAATGGCCCGTTCATCAAAGGTGAATCCGACGAGCTTCCGACGCACGCCAGCTTCCTTCTGCTTTACCAGCGCGTCGCGCCCGACGAAATCACCCTTCTGCAGCTTGACGATCCAGCCGAGGTTGGCTTCGAGCGGCGTCACGGTATCGTCAATGTCGTTGCCATACAACGCCATCCCCATTTCAAGGCGCAGCGAATCACGGCAGCCCAGACCAGCCGGCGTCACATTGCCCTTGGCCATCAACGCGTCCCAGATGGTGCCAGCGTGCGCGCCATCAAAATACAGCTCAAAACCGTCTTCTCCTGTGTAACCGGTCCGTGAAACGATCACGTCCTTCACCCCAGCCACGGTACCACGTGAGAAGTGATAATATTTGATATCGTCCAGTTTAACGTCTGTCAGTGGACGGAGAATCTCGGCAGCATCAGGACCCTGGAGCGCGAGCAAGGCGATCGAATCGCTGACATCCTGTATGGTACAATCAAACTGCTTCAGATGCTGCGAGATATGCGCCAGATCCTTCGCCGCGTTCGACGCATTCACCACCATCATTACCGAATCGGCGTCGCGATACACGAGGCAGTCATCTTCAAACGTCCCGCGCTCGTTGAGAATGCCGGAGTAGTGCACCTGGCCCACCGCCAGCGCCGGGACGTTGTTCGTCGTCACGTAGTTCACAAAATCGATCGCCCCGGGCCCGCGGACGATGAACTCACCCATGTGAGACACATCAAACAGGCCGCAGCTCGCACGAACTGCCACGTGCTCGACCGTTATCCCGGTCGGATACTGCACGGGCATCTCATAACCGGCGAAGGGCACAATTTTGGCCCCCAACGCGACATGACGGTCATAAAAAGGGGTTCGTTTGAGTGTCCCGCTGCTCTCCATGCTTTGCTCCAGTGTGGGCTGTGTGACGTTTCGGCGTGAAATCTGCCTCATTGACCGCCCCCGGGGTAGTCGCCTACCTCGCGGAAGGCGTTCGTTGATCGGACGCCGCAGCTGACCGGCAGCCCGGATCAACCTGCCCTTTTAGCTTGATCCGACAGGTCGTAGTTCCGCTCACCGTCGCAATGGCGCAGTACAGCAACAATTTCCGTGGTCGGCGCTCCGGCGGTCCGACAAGGCCCCTTATTGGTGATCTATCGCACGAAAGTGCGTATCGACAATATTCAAGACTGCGTCCGGCTTGCCCTCCTGCGAGCGGCCCGGCGCAGACATTATCCATGGCGGCATTCCGGTCGCCGGATGAATCAACTTCACTGCGCTATCCCCCCGTTCCCGTGCAAACAGGATTCTATCTCCGGTCTCGCGGAAGCTCAGTGTGTCCGTCGCCTAAACGAACGCAACGGCAATTCGGTGCGATCAAGAATTTCTCGGCGCGTGCAGCTTCCGGCGGGCAATGCTGAAACAGCAGCTGCGTCTCTCGTACATTCCGCTGTTTTCATGACCAACAGTCAGGCGGACATCCGACCGTCGATCACCTCATTCGTGCGGTCGCTGCTCGGGTCGCGGGACGGACTCGTTCCTTCAATTCAAGCGTTCCCGCAGCTCGACGTCGACCGGATTGCCCGTGACCTTGCGCTAGAAGAGAAAGGTGCCAGGAACGGCGCTAAGAGTATTCCCGCAGCTAAGGACCGAACGCCAGACGCCGCCGAACTCGACATACACGCAGCGATCGAGCGATTCGTCCTCAGCGCACACGAAAGCTACTTGCAACAACGCGACCTATATGAGGAGAGGGCTCAGAGCGCGGTCATCACCGAGGGGCACCAGGTCGCGATCGACGCCGCAGCCGAGAACACGCTGTCGACACTGCGTGTACAGGTTATCGACGACACAAACCATTTGCATCTCGCGAAGGATCAGGCGAGGCGGGCAGAGTCGGAGTTTTGCCAGTTCAGAGAGCGAAACCGGCTTGGTCGCATGCCGCGATCAATACCCGACGGGAAAAAGACGCTTCTTTATGTGTTGCTCGCACTCGTGGTGGTGCTGGAGACAGGTATCAACGGGACCTTTTTCGCCGAGGGGAGCACGTCGGGACTGGTGGGTGGCGTTCTGGAGGCCAGCGTGCTGGCGCTACTGAATGTGTCCGCCGCATACTGCGCCGCGCGGTTTTTCCTGCCGATGGCGTTCCGGCGGCAGCTGGCCTCTAAGGCGGTGGCCGTGCTGCTCCTATCGGTCTTTGTGCTGTGGTTGGTTGGATTCAACCTCTGGGTAGGCCATTTCCGGGACCTCTTCGTTGCCGGAGAGTCGAGCGTTGACCCAAGTAGCATTTTCCGCCAAATGTCGAGCTCGCCGCTAGGTCTCCGCGACGCCAAATCGCTGGTGCTCGTTGCGCTGGGTATCACATTCGGTGTCGTGGCGTTCGTAGACGTCGCTTCGCTTGGCGATCCGTACCCGGGCTACGAAGCGGTCGGCAAGCGACGGGACCTCGCTCTCGCGGGGTATGCGGAAACGAAAACAACATGCATCGCAGCCCTCAAGGTGTTGCGCGACAATGCTATCGCCGACATGCAAGGCGCGCTCGAGTCCTTGGCGGGCGCCGCGCACGATCTACAGCTGGTCACCGCCGGTCGATCTCGTCTGCATCGTAGCTACCTCGCGTTCCTCGATCACGCAGGGCAATCGTACCAACTGCTCATTCGACGATATCGAGAAGCCAACCAACGCTCGCGTACAGAGCCCGCACCAGACTACTTCGCCGCAATGATCGTCCTTCCTGACTTTCTCTCCCACCCCGATCTTCCCTCCCTTCGTGTTGTCGACGACGATCGAAGCGGAGACACAATCGAAAGGATTCGACATTTCATCGCCAAGCTGAATCAGGAGTTCGAGCAGAGCGTCGGACGATATCCGACCGTGTCGGACCTAACGACCATTGAGGATCCGCAGCGTGCCACTGCGTGAATATTCCGACCGAAAGCGGCCGAAGTCGCGTGCAACTCGCGGTTCGCCGTATCTACTCAAGACCGTGTTCGCGGCATCAATACTGACGCTGCTCGTGGCAGCGGTCGGACTGCTTGCGTACAAAGCAAAATCTAGTTTAATCGAAACGGACCCGGTCACGCTCTGCCCCATCTCGCTTCCACCAACGAGTGTCGACGTGGTCGTGCTGGACGTATCGGAAGGCTTCAGCGAGGCGCAGCGACTGCAGGTGTTGAATCAGCTGGCGCGGGTGCATCGAAACGTGCCGCGTCTCGGACTGATCGAAGTCTTCTCGATCACTCGATTCGATACTGAGCTAGCTGAACCAGTCTTCCATGCCTGCAATCCTGGTACTGGCGACGACTTGAATGAGCTGTACCAGAACCCCGGGCGGGCGAATCGTCGCTGGAAGACCTTCGCAGACCGGCTGCGGGACGAGATCGACAAGTCCATGCGCTCGGCCGGACAGGCGCAGTCGCCAATCTTCGAAGCAATACAAGCGACCTCAGCGCGTACCTTCGGGCGTCCGGAGTTTGATGACGTGCCAAAACAACTCTGGATCGTGTCCGACCTGATCCAGCACGTTCCGGACAAATTCAGCATGTACAGGGGTCTGCCGAGCTTCGAGGCGTTTCAGCGGTCGGACTATTACAACGGCGTCCGGTCCGATCTTCATGGCGTTGACGTGTCCCTGCTTTATCTGTCGCGCTCCGCATTGCCGTTCACCAGGTCGCATCACGTCAGTTTCTGGGAAGAGTTCTTCCGGGCGCAGGGCGCTTCGGTGAACTCAGTCGATACCATTTTCGGTGACAAATGAGCTACGAGAGTCTGAAAACGGATCGTGCGATTGCGGCGCCTGCTCGCCTCGACGTCTTGCTCTTTCTGGTTGCGGTACTCGCCGGAATCACTGTGTACGTGGTGCTGAAGGAGGTGGGAATCGCCCAGTGGATCATCACCGCCTCAATCGTCCTGGTCATGCTTTGCTATGCCGCGGCAGTCACGCGCATACCGCGGCTCCGAGTCAGGCTCGACCAAGCCGGCGACAACGCGTACTACCTCGGACTCCTCTTCACGCTCGCCAGCATGGCCTTCGCGCTCTACGACTTCGGTGCCGTAGCGGATGACGGCTCAGGCACGCGCGTGATCGTTGCAAATTTCGGAATTGCTCTTGCGTCCACCATCACGGGGATCTTCCTCCGCGTCCTGCTGCATCAGATGCGTATCGATCCGGCCGAGGTGGAAAGCATGACGCGCATCGAGCTTGCAGAAGCGTCCCGCCGTGTACGGGCAACGCTCGACTCACTTTCCTCGGAGAGCGCTGCATTGCTTGATGTCATGCGGCAGAGAACCTCGGATCAGGTAGTGCGTCTGGGCGAGGAGATAGAGAAGACCGTTGCTAAGCTTTCCGACGACGTGACGGCGCAAACGAATAGACTTGCATCGGAAACGGGCATCGCGCATTCTGAGGCGCTGACGCGCCTAACGAAGACTGGTGATCGTCTCGCTGAGTTCACCGATGAAGCCGGTCGCGCGATCGAGCGACTCAAGGCGGTGGAGCCACCGTCGCTGAAGCTCTCCACGAGACTGGAAAGGACGACGACCGCGCTGGAGAGCTTGGGCACGGGTATTGGTGATGCCACGGATCGAATCGCTGGTGCCGCCGGAACCCTGGAACTTGCAGGCACCGCTGCCAGCGGGACCAGCGTTCAACTTGCGACGGCCGCGAGGGCACTCGTTGATACCGCCACCGTGGCTTCCCAGCAGGACTGGGGGTCGTCCGACGTCAAAGTCTACCCGACGATCGTGTCGATCGACGA
>JBGTBX010000219.1:0-3432 GCA_041749115.1 Gemmatimonadaceae bacterium | reverse complement strand
GAACTCCTGATATATCTCACGGAGTCCAGCCATGACTCCCCTACCGAAGTCTGCGAACGCATCCGGTCGGGCGAAGACCTGCAAGAACTGCTGATACTGACTCAGCAGGGAGGCATCGCCGTTTATCGCCGTGTCCGTTGTATAGGGTCCACCGGAGTTCAGGTCCGCGAAAAGAGCCTGCGCGCGTTGAACAATCAATGTCAACGGCACGAGCACCTCCTGGACGGGGGTCGCCGTTGCCTTGAGCTTGAACTGATTGCTCAGCAGTTTCTTTCCCGGTGTCTCGATACCGATCACAGCCTCCACGTCCCGCCCGACGTTGTTCTGTGTGGCGACAAACTTCAGAAGTACCTCGGGTTGGTCGGCGTTCTCGATCTGAAAGTCGGGCGACTGGCCGATTAGTGCAAACCGCGCCCTGCCCGGATTGGAAACGCGGAGCGTCCGCGTCTGGCCCACAGCAGTGTTGGCAAACTGGATGGTCATGTCCGCGGCGTCGCCATCGTTCACGTCGGGGAAGTAGAAGAGCGAATAGGTCTCGCCCGCGCTGCCACCCAGTACGTTGCCGTTCGGGTCGAGTCTGTAAACATGCACGGTGGCGGTGAGCAACAGCGCCTCGTATTTCTGATTGGCAACATCGTTAAAGAACGACGACCTCAGGCTGGCGCTGAAGATGAGCGGCAACCGGCCGCCGGCAGCAATGCTCTCCCCCTGAATGATGCGCACCGCCCGATTCTGGGGGAAGTGTTGGCGTGCATTCAGTGGCACCTTGTCATTCCCATCATGCCACACGAGCCAATCGTTGGGCTCCACCTCGACGTTGACGCTGATGTTCTGATCCTGATCGCCAGGGATCGTGAGAAGGTGCTGGTTCTTGCCGAGGACCAGGGGCGGCGGCGGCCGGACTGGGGTCTCGGGCGGCGGCTCGTCGCTCCCACCGCCGCCGCTGTTCTGGTCACCGGCGTCTCCTCCGACTTCTGCGTCGCGGGGCGTGGTGTCCGGAATGATGATCTCTTCCAGACGCGGCGTGTCGTCTTGGTCGAAGAAAAAGACGTTCTGGTCGATCGGGTCCAGGCTGGTATCGATCAGCGGCAATCCGTCGAACTCGACGTCGTCCAGCAGGACACTGTTCGAGCTCACCGCGGGCAAGCCCGATACCTCGAACGACAACGTGCCCACACGCCCTGCCACACCCGCCGGCAACTGCAAGCGCTGGATGACGAAGCCGTTCGTCTCCCCGGAAACGTCGATGGAGCCCAGATCGACGTGATAGCCATCGTCGCCGCTGAAATCGACGATCACGCGGGCACCGGGCTGGTTGCCTCGAACATACAGGCTGAATTTCAGCGACGTTGCGTCCGCGGGGACGTAGAGGCGGTTGTGCGTGATCTCGGGGAACAGCGTGTTGAGCGAGTACGCGAAGTCAACCTTATCCTGCTCGATCATTGTCATGACGTCGTTGGCGAAGAACTCGGCGAGTTGGTTAACTCCTTCCGAAAGAAACGTTTGTTGAGTCGAATTGCCGCGCCGTGTGGGCTCAAGGATCTGTCCAGTAGTCAGGAACAAGTAAACTTCCGCCACGTTGATCAGGTTCCCCGATGGCCCAAAGCGCGACAGAGGGATGTCGTCGAGCGGAACCACAGGGAAGGCAGCCTGCACGTCTGACCGGGTGGCGAGCCAGACCAGCGACAGCCCTTGCAGCGTCCCGCCCGTGCCGCCGTGGAAACCCCAGCCGGGCACGACCAACCATTCGGCCGGAGGGATGGGGAACCGGCCGAGCACGGGCCGGATGCTCGCTTGGAAGTTGCCGTTGTACACCGAGGGGACCGCCTTGTCGGCGAAGCCGCGCTCCGTGTTGTCGACCGTGACCGCAGTGCGCGTGCCTTGGGGTTGGAGGCTGGGCCACAGGTCAGAGCCGCCGCCGAGGACGGAGTAGAACCAGCCGGCCCCGATGCCCTCCCAGGGCACGGTGTCATTGGCCGGGTCTGGAGTTTGGCCGCCCAACTCGGCCTCTCGCGCCCGATACCAGGGGGTGCCGTTGTTGTGATAGTGCTTGTGCTGGCGATCGGTGATCCTCCGCCAGATGCGATCGTCGTCTACCACAAATCCCGTCAGGCCCCCGGGCGTGGGGAAGTCGATCGCGGCCAGATCGACGGTGCCGTAGTACCACGCCTTGGCACGCAGGTGCGGGAGGCCAAGCCCGACGTGCAGGGAGATTGGGCCGAGGTCGATCGTTTCGTCCCGCGCGGTGAACCCGGCCCGGCCCTCCAGCTTCAGTTGCATGTTCGCGCCCGAAATCGGAAACCCGTTGGGGGTGAAGCCGATCTGCCCTGGCGGAGCGGTATCTTGGTAATAGGTGTCGTAGAAAGCCAGGTTCTGCCACGCCTTGACATCCGGTTCCTTGAAGTCTCCCCAGCGGATCGTTTCGAGACCCGCCATATCGAGGGCCTTTCTGAACTTGGCGAGGAACGGACGGAGTTTCCCCGCTCCCAGCTGCCCGGCCGCCAGCGTCGCGATATCGAGCATCGTGCCGACGGGGAGGTCTAGCGATGCCTGCGCCTGGTCGTGCGGATCCAGGGTGGTCATGTGCAGCTTCGGGATGTTCGGAAAATACGTCCCCAGCCGCTGGGCTATCTCACTGGTCACGACCGTGCCCCGGCTGAAACCGATCAGGTGCATTGGGGATTGGAATAGCTTCCCCTGCATGCGCGGGTTCTGGTTTAGTTGCACCAGGGCCGAGAACAGCGCGTCGGCGGCGGCTTCCGCGAAGCCCGAATCGCTGAAGTAGGAGTCTGTCACCCAGTCCGAAACCAGCACCAGCGGCTTACCCGGCTCATCCCAGGGCATGGCGCGTTCCCGGCCCGGCGTCAGGCTGGTCCAGTTGCCGGTCTCCTTGTCGTACAGGAACGTCAAGCCCTCGCCCTGGTCGGCGATCGCTCGCGCAAACTTGATGTAGTCCGCATCCACGCCGTCGAAGTAAGGAAAACTCCAGCCGTGCGTCAGCAGCGTCACGCCGGAGAAGAGCGACGGGTCCGACGCCTCCACTGGCTTCGTCTGGAACGACTGGTAACGTCGTTCCACGCCGCCGCCGGTCTTCACCTCGACGCCCCACCAGTAGGTCTGCCCTGCCGTCAGTTGCAATTCGGGCGGCAGCGTGAATTCGTACGTGCCGGCGTCGAGCGACTTGGTCAGAATCCGATTGCGGTTGCTGTCGCCGTCGAAGGCGAGGTCCGGAACGGCGTAGACATCCTCCGGCCGGGTGTCGCTGGGGAACAGGCCACGGCCCGGCGGCAGTGCGCTCACGTACAGCGTGCTCTTCACCTCTTCCGCCGTGGTCACGTGCCAGCGGAAGGTCGGCAAGTGATCAGTCTTCTCGCGGTCCCCGGGGCTATCGAGCACCAGGATGCTGTGCTGCGCCGCCAGCCCGCGCGGGCT
>JBGTBX010000218.1:0-46303 GCA_041749115.1 Gemmatimonadaceae bacterium | reverse complement strand
CCCTGCTTCCTCATCCGGCGCTGCCGACACCGGGCTTGCTCTCGCGACCACGGCGCGGGCGAAGGATTCCTTGATCGGGCTCAAGGACAGTTTGCTCGCGGACAAGGAGCGACAGCTGAGTGTTCAGTCACAGATGCTTGGTGACGCCATTACGAGTGCGCGGCTCGTCGCCGAGATTGATCGCGATCTGTCCAAGGTGCGTGGTCTCACAGCGTCGACGACGCGTGACACGTTGGCCAGTGAGTCTGCGATTCAGACCACTGCGGCCGAGGTGGCACGGGTGCAGCAGAAGGTCACTCGACTGATCAGCAGGCTCAACGCGAGCGAAGGGCGTCTGCGCACGCTGCGGCGCGACAGCACAGCCATGGCATCGCAGAGCGCGGAGTTGATTGTGCAGGTGCGGCAATACGAGCTCACCATCGCAGAGCTCCGGGGCAGTCTGGACCAGCAACGCAGGGAATTGGCGGTTATGGCCGGACGCGTGGACAGTTTAACGAACATGACTGTCGCTCTGTCGGCACGCAACGATGCGATGACACGGCGCACGAACGCGCTGTTGGCGAAAGAGGACACCGCCTACGTGGCGATCGGAACGCAGGACGAGCTGCTCGCCAAGGGATTGATTCGGAAAGAAGGTGGCACAGCGCTCATGTTCGGTCGCGGCAAGACGCTGGTGCCAGGCCGCGACTTTGACGCCTCGGCGTTTCAGGTCATCTCGAAGAACAACGACCGAACCATTCAGCTGCCACGATCCGACAAGGAGTATCAGATCGTGTCGTCCCAGAACCTGACGTACTCCGACATCGGATCAGTGAAAGACGCCAAAGTACGCGGTGCGCTCACGATATCGGAGCCTGACAAATTCTGGGCACCGTCCCGGTATCTGATATTCGTACAACGTTAAGCCGAGGCGCTGCCTTCGCTGGAGCGGTGATCCACAATCGCGGCGGCCGCCACATCGCCGGTGACGTTGACCACGGTCGCAAACATGTCGGGAATGAGATCGACGGCGATCAGTACGCCGATGCCTTCGACCGGCAAGCCCAGTTGAATAAATAGTGGCGTCAGCAGAAGAAAGGCGCCGCGCGGGACACCCGGAGCTGCGAACGAAAGAAAGATTGACGCAAGCGCCACCGTGGTGAGTTCGCCGATCCCGATCGGGACGCCGTAGAACTTTCCCATAAAAAGGACGCCGATCGTCCAGGCGACAGCTGCCGCTGGTTTGAAGATCGACACGGCAAGGGGAAGCACGAAGCCGCTGGTGGTCTGGTTCACGCCGAGTGCATCGCTGCTGCGCACCATAGCGGGAAGCGTGGCAATGGAGGAGCTCGCACTCATTCCGATGAGTTGGCTGGGCAGCGCACTGCGCGCAAAATCAGCCATGCGACGTCCCCCAAACAGTGCGACGACGGGGTAAAGCAGCAGCGTGACTAGCAGGCATGCGGCGGCAAACGCGACGATGTAGAACCCGACGGCACCCACCAGTACCGCTCCGCTGCGTGCCGCGAGGGGCAGCACCAGCGCGAAGATGGCGATCGGTGCAGCCGCGATAATCCATCCCACCATGCGGAGCATCACCTCGCCTAACGAGCGAAAAAACGCGACGAACGGTTCGCGGGTTTTGGCGGGACTGTGGGCGGCAGCGAGTGCGAGCAGAAAAACAAACACAATCAGCGGCACCATGTTTCCTTCCGCAGCGGCCGCCACCGGATTGGAAGGCACCAGACTCATCACCCATTCCACAACGCCAACCGGAGTACTACTTGCCGCAACATCAGCAGCCGCTGCAGCCGCTCCGGGTGGAAGGGGTGGCTGAATGGTCGTGTCGAAGGGATACAGTGAAAAGATCAGCGGACCGATCACCGCAGACGCAACGGCACTCCCAACAAGGAGCGACCCAAAAACGGCCAGTGTTCTACCGCCCAGTCGGCCAACTGAACGCAAGTCGCTGACCGACGCGACGCCTGTGATAAGCAGCGCGGTGACGAGTGGAATCACCGTCATGCGGATTGCGTTGATCCAGAGGAGTCCGATCGGCTGAATGGCGTCGGCGATGGCCAGACCCGTGGTGTTCCCGGTACTCGCGATAGCGACGCCCAATACCAGTCCGAGCAGCAGTGCCGCGAGCACACGGCCCATATCAGTGAAACCTTTCGCTGAGGTCACTTACCCGAAGATGGAAATGTTGGCGGCGTCCCCGATGAGACGGCTGTCACCGGCCACCACGTGTCGTGAATCTGATACGAATGGAGTGCAAGGCTCGATCTCAGATCGCCTGCAGCACATCGTAACCTGTCAGCACCCAGGTTTGATTCGCAGGGAAATCACGCACCAGCACCGCGGGGTTCTGCGGTGTGATCATCGGAGCGAGGAGTGGAATGGGCGTCTCGATGTCCACGTAAGGGAAGGGGCGCTGCATGATCGACGAGACGGGTTGCTGCCTGACGGCCGAGTCGGCCGAGATCGATGCGTAGGCGTGGCCCTCGCTGAGCGAGCCGACGATGCGTTTGTCCTTGGTGATAGGAATCTGGGAGAAATCGTTCTCCCGCATGCGGCGAATAGCTTGATCAACCGTTGCGGTGACGTCCACATCCACGATGTCGGCGACCTGCTTGCTCTTCACCAGCGCACGGGCTGTGGGACCGTCCATGGGTTCGTACCCCATTTTCTCCATCCACTTCGGATTGAACATCTTGCCGAGATAACGTGTGCCGTGATCATGAAAGATCACGACGACTGTCTCGCCTGCCTTGAAGTGGTCTTTAAGCTGGAGGAGTCCCGCGATGGCCGAGCCTGCTGAATTACCGACCCAGATGCCTTCCTGACGAACGATTTCGCGGGTGAAGATGGCCGCGTTCCGGTCTGTCACCTTCTCGAAATGATCCACGACATCAAAGTCGACGTTCGCCGGGAGAAAATCTTCGCCGATACCTTCGGTGACGTACGGATAAATCTCATGCTTGTCGAGTTCACCGGTCTCCTTGTACTTCTTGAACACCGATCCGTATGTGTCGATGCCCCACACCTTAACAGATGGCTTCTTCTCCTTGAGGTACCTCCCGGTGCCACATACTGTCCCGCCCGTTCCCACGCCCACGACGAGATGGTCGATGCGACCTTCCGTCTGCTCCCAAATCTCGGGGCCGGTGGTTTCGTAATGTGCCTGTGAATTACTCAGGTTGTCATACTGATTCGGTTTCCACGCGTTCGGAGTTTCGCGAACCAGTCGCGACGAAACGGAGTAGTACGAATTGGGGTCCTCCGGTTCAACATCCGTGGGACACACCACCACCTCGGCGCCGAACGCCCGTAGTGCATCGACCTTTTCCGGCGATTGTTTATCTGTGGTCGTAAAGATGCAGCGATATCCTTTGATGATCGCAGCGATCGCGAGGCCCATGCCGGTGTTGCCACTCGTACCCTCGATAATGGTTCCACCGGGTTTCAGTCTGCCGTCCTTTTCCGCATCCTCCAGCATGCGGAGCGCCATCCTGTCCTTGATGCTGTGGCCAGGATTAAAGGTCTCTACCTTGGCGTAAACCGTGGCAGGAACATCCTGGACAATTCGATTGAGGCGGACCAACGGCGTTGCGCCAATAGTCCCCAGGATGTTGTCGTATACGTTGTGCGGCATGGGCTGCGATGGCATGTGGCTTAGTATCGTGGACGGGTCGCACGTGGGGCCAAACCGCAGTTTGCCGGCCAGTTGGCGGGCCAGAATCCCGGTGATTTGGTGCGATTGATAAACACCGGGTCCTCCGATGCGGCGTAGGTGAGCATCGCGGCGAGGGTGGCGTTGTGCTTGAGGTCATCAAACACAACTTTGTCATACGAGTCGCGGTTCGTATGCCAGGTGTACGTGCCGTAGTTCCAGCCTACTGCGCCCATCCCTATTGACGGCGTGCCGTAGCAGGCGAACACCGCGCCGTCTGTCCCACCGGGGTTGCCGGTTGGCACATCGTTGAAACTCCACGACACAACGTTGGGACTCAAACTGTCCGTATAAAAGCTCGGCAGTTTTTCGTACCATGACTTCAGGTGCGGTCCGATGGCCGTCAGCCCGGATGATGAAATGCCCTGCACACGACCGGTACCGTTGTCCTGATTAAACAGCGCCTGCAGTCCCTTGAGCACTTCGGGGCGATCTGTCGCAAAAGCCCGACTTCCGTTGAGGCCCTGTTCCTCGCTCGACCAGTGTCCGGCAATGATGGTGCGCTTCGGATTGGGATACGCTTTTTTCAGAATGCGCATCGCTTCCATGACCATGAGTGTGCCGGTTCCGTTGTCAGTCGCCCCGGACGCTCCGTCCCATGAGTCGAAATGGGCTGACAACACGACGTACTCCTCGGGCTTCTCCGTTCCCTTGATCGTTCCGATCGTGTTGAAGGCCGGCACTTCACCCAGCAGCGACGCGTCCAGATTCATTCGGACCATCGGCTTCTGTTTGTTTTCCGCGAGTCGGTACACCAATGAATAATCTTCGCAGCTTAGCGTAACCGCAGGCGACCGCGTGTTGTATGTTTCGAACACTTCGACGACCCCCCATCCGCCAGTGCCGGCGACCCGGTTGGCCGCTGCGGTCTCGGCGGCGCGAGCCGCACTCGGACCACCACCGCGCATGCTCTGTCCGCCCGGTGCCCCCTGATTCCCGAAGCCACGTCCACCACCGGGACCTCCCGCTGTCGCCGAATACCCGTTCAGCTTAACGCGTGAGGTGATCATGCCGGCTACACCAGCCTTCTCCAGACGAAGGCCGAGTGAGCCAGTCCCAAGTGACAGCGTGTAACCCGTGCCGCGGTATTGGCGGGTGCTGTCGCGGATGTCCGTGGCCCAGTCCGCCTGCATCTGGCCGATCTGCGTTTCAAGATTTGCCCGTGCGTCCGGCGTCGCAAAGCGCGCCCAATCCTCCGACGGTCGGCACGTTGGCCACGCCGGGGAAAGGAGCACTACTTTGCCACGCGCCTGCGGCAACCATTTGACAAACTCAGTGCTGTCCTTGAACGAAGGCAGAACAATGGCTTCCGCCGTCACCGGTCGACCGCCCGTGCCAGGACTCCACGCCAGCATCTGACCCTCCAGCGACCGTACGCGTGGCGCCATCAGATCAATGTGTGAGGTCCCGCGGCGCCATCCGCGCCAGGTGCCGTATTCGTCGCGTTTGGCATCGATACCCCACGCCGCGTATTGCTTCATGACCCAGTCGCTTGCCGCGCGCATTCCGGGGCTTCCGGTCAGGCGAGGGCCGATCGAGTCAAAAAGAACTTGAGCGAGCTGGGTGACCCGGGAACTGTCCATCCCATGAGCCCACAGGCGTTTGATGACGGCATCGTCGGTGGGGAAAGTGAGCGGAACGCGATCCGGGAGCGTGGACTGCGCGCTGGCCGGCTGTGGCAACGCGAGCGCGCACGCGGCAATGAGGAGTGGGATAAGGCGCGTCATTTTCATCGGGTAGAGGAGACCCCTGAAAGTACCGTTCCCGACCGGGGATTGGCTACAAGGCAGCGCAGGGAGGTCCCACCGGATCGCGTGGCCGGAGGCCTCGATTCACCTCACACCGAATCACGCGACCCGACACGGCGATTCGCTCTTTTATCACTGCGCTGTTTGCTCCGCGTACAGCGTTGGTATGTCTGGATTGCTTGACCGAGGCCGCGGTTGGAGAAAACGTTGAGAATCCCTTCCACTCAGAATCATGAAATCGCTCGCCACCGCACTCCTGATCGGAACGCTGCTGCCGCTCCCAGCCTCTCCGTCCCTGCTTGCGCAGGGGTCAGAGGTCCGCGGGTTCTACCGGTTTCCGGCCCTGCATGGCGAGTCGATTGTTTTTGCTGCAGAGGGGGACCTGTGGACGGTTTCCACCGCGGGCGGCATCGCGCGGCGCCTAACGACTCATGCCGCCGAGGAGACGGATCCGGTGGTGTCGCCCGATGGGCGCACGCTTGCGTTTACCGCGCGATACGAAGGGCCTGCTGCGCTGTACACGATGCCAGTCACAGGCGGGTCGCCTCGCCGCTGGACGTATGAAAGCGAAGCGTCGATCGCGACCACGTGGACTCCGGATGGCAAGCTGGTCTACACGACGACGAAATATTCCGGCATTCCAAAGCCTCAGCTGGTTTCGCTGGATCTGTCAAACGGAGCGCGTGCGTTGATTCCGCTCGCCGGAGCGACAGACGCCGAGTGGGACGCAAGCGGACGAACGTTGTATTTCGTGAGGCCGGCCTTTCACAACAACGTGACAAAGCGGTACACCGGTGGTACTGCGCGCGACGTCTGGAAGTTCGCTCAGGGAAGCAACGAGGCCGTTGAACTGACGGGCGATTACAACGGTGAGAGCCATTCTCCGATGTGGTTTAACAACCACATCTATTTTGTGAGTGATCGCGACGGCACAATGAATATCTGGTCGATGAACGAGACAGGTGGGGATCTCAGGCAGCTCACCAAACATTCCGGGTGGGATGTGCGTCACCCGTCGTTGCACAGCGGACGTGTCGTGTACCAGCTCGGCGCAGATCTCTGGTTGCTGAATATCGCATCGGGGGCGACGAGCAGGATTGACATCACACTGCAATCGGACCTTGATCAACTGCGCGAGAACTGGGTGAAAAACCCCATGGAGTATCTCAGCTCAGCGCATCTCTCACCCGAGGGTGATCGCATTGCCCTGACGTCGCGCGGACGGGTCTTTGTTGCCCCGGTTGGGAGCGGGCGGATTGTGAGGGCATCACGCAAGGACAGTGTACGCTTTCGCGAGGCCGTGTTTGCTGCGGATGGCAAGTCCGTACTCGCACTTGGCGACGAAACCGGAGAGTTCGAATTCACTCGGCTCCCACTGAACGGTGTCGGTGCGGACGAACGTTTGACCACTGGAGGCGACATTCTTCGTTTTGTGGGAAGTCCGTCGCCCGATGGAAAACTTCTGGCGTGGTACGACAACAACCGCGATCTCTGGATTAAACACTTAGGGACCGGCAACACGTGGAAGGTGTCCGAAAATCGCGAGGGGATCGAGGACGTCAGCTGGTCTCCGGATTCACGGTGGCTGGCCTTCGCGATGACGGCACAGAATACCTTTACGCAGATTAAGCTGCATAGCGTCGATGGTCGCCGCAACGTGTTGCTGACGTCGAATCGCACGAACAGCATGTCGCCCGCCTGGGATCCCAAAGGCGAGTTCATCTACTTTCTATCGGACCGGAACCTCAAGACACTGGTTGAGTCACCCTGGGGAGCGCGTCAGCCGGAGCCTTATTTCGACAAAGTCTTCGAAGTGTATGAAGTGGCATTGCGCTCTGGTCTGCTGTCGCCTTTTCAGCCGCAGAATGAAATCGCGCCGCTTCCCGGTCAGAGCATAGGAGACCGTCTGGCCGAGGCGGCCTCGCCTGCCATGCGTATTGACGAGGCAGGGCTTTCGGCACGCATTCGTCGTGTTCCCGTGTCGTCGGGCAACTATCGGTCGTTGCAGATGAATGCAGACGCATTGTTCTATCTGTCGCGCGGGAGCGGAGCAGAAGCGAAAACTGATCTGGTGGGCTTGCGCAGGACTGGTGAGAAGCCGACAGCGGTAACCATGGTCGAAGACGTGCGGAGCGTTGAACTGTCCGGGAACGGTAAGAAGATGCTGGTTCGCAAGGGGGATGCGCTGCACGTGCTGGACGCGCGACCGGTGAAAGCGGCGGAGCTTGCTGCGTCGAAGGTCGATCTGGCGGGATGGTCGTTTTCCATCGACGTGCGACAGGATTGGAGGCAGATCTTTGTGGATGCGTGGCGACTGGAGCGGGATTGGTTCTACGATCCCAAGCTGCATGGCGTCGACTACCAGGCGACGCTTGCCAAGTATCTCCCGCTTGTCGATCGCATCACCACACGTGAAGAGCTCAGCGATCTGATCGGCTGGGCGGTCGGTGAGCTATCGGCGTTGCACACCAGCGTGCGGGGTGGCGACGTCCGTCGCGGGGAAGACAATGTCAGCGTCGGTTCGTTAGGCGCGCGCCTCTTCAAGGATCCCGCGCGCGGCGGATTTCGTATCGACTACATCTATCAGTCTGATCCTGACTATCCCCTTGAGCGGTCACCGCTTGCTGATCCCGATCTCGCTATCCGGGCGGGTGACGTGATCACGGCGATCAACGGCGCGTCGGCGCGGGATGTCACGGACATTGGCGAATTGCTGCGCAATCAGGCCAACCGTCAGGTGCTCGTCACTGTCTCACGTGGTGCGGGAACGCGCGACGTTGTGGTCACGCCCATCGGCAACGAATCGGCACTCCGCTACACGGACTGGGAGTACACGCGACGGCTTGAGACGGAGCAGAAGGGGAAAAACGCGATCGGGTACGTTCACCTGCGAGCGATGGGGGGGAGCGACGTGGATCAGTGGTATCGCGAATTTTACCCCGTGTTCGATAAGCAGGGGATCATTCTCGACATGCGGCATAACAACGGCGGGAACATCGATTCGTTCATCCTGGAGAAGCTGATGCGCAAGGCATGGATGTACTGGCAGAGCCGGGTGGGTGAGCCGTACTGGAACATGCCGTTCGCGTTCCGGGGGCACATGGTGGTATTGGTGGATCAGGAGACCGCATCAGACGGAGAAGCGTTTGCTGAAGGATTTCGGCGACTTGGCCTGGGGACGGTAGTAGGCGCTCGCACATGGGGCGGAGAGATTTGGCTCGGCTCGCAGAACAGGCTCACCGACGGTGGCCTTGCCCGTGCCCCAATGGACGGCGTGTACGGCGCCGAGGGGAAGTGGTTGATTGAACAGGAAGGGTTTGTGCCGGACGTGATCGTGGACAATCTGCCACATGCCACGTTTAATGGAAGCGATGCACAATTGGAGGCGGCGATTGCGTGGTTGCAGAAGGAGATTGCCAGAGATCCTCGCGGCGTACCTGCACCGCCGGCGTATCCGGTTCGGGTGTTCAAGTACCCGATTCCATGATCGTACGCCTGTCGTTGTACTGCGCGGCGCCATTGCCGGCGCTCCTGGTCGCCGTCGCGCATAACGACGGCTGTGGTCTTGCATTTATCTGGCCAGCTCCCACGTCGGCGTGAAACGGTTCGTCCCACATAGGGAGTGTCTGCCCTTGTGTGACGACCCATCGTCCCGAGGTTGAAACTCCCACACGTGGCGATGCCGTCTATCCCTGCGTGACAGCGTATTGTGTCACGCCACGCAATTCAACAGGGAGGATTGAACCATGAGAATCGCAACTCTTACACTTGTCTCCGCGGCTCTGGCGTTTGCGGCAACCGAGGCGGCTGCTCAGCAACTGACTGTTAAGCCGGTTCGCGAACCCGTCGTCAGCGAGGTGGTACCACTCGATCCGACGTATGTGCGGGCGGTCATGACCAAGGCAGAAGAAGCCACGAACGCGGGGCGCGCAGACGAAGCGAGGAAACTGTACGAGGACCTCGTGAAGGAACAGAAGAAAGCCGGACAGTACAATGGCAAGGCGCTCTGGCATCTCGCGTTGAACTATCTGTACGACGACAAGACGGACAAGGCAGCACGCACGCTGGACGAACTTGCGGCGCAGGCGGACAAGTACGGTGATCCCGCGATGGAAATGCGTGCGACCTTTGAAGCGGCGGCGCTGTGGCATCAGCTGAAGCGCGACGATCTGGCGCTGCCGCGTATCGAATCGGCGCAGGCGTTGCTGCAGTCGCCCGTCATCAGCAAGGACGATAAGCTGTATGTCACGCAGCGCCTGCAGCTCGCGGAAGGCACAAAGTAAAAGTGATCGGCTGGCGCCGGGATCTGTGCGTCCCGGCGCGAAGGCCTCTGGGAGCCTCGGCGCCGTTGAGGAGCAGGAGCTAGCGCGTTTTTCTGGGGTTGGGTGCGACCGCTCCGGTTTTTCGCTTGGTCACGTCAACCGAAAGGGCAAACGATCGCAGGTCCCCGCTGGTCAGCGCGCCGACGCCCATGATTTGCCGGGAGACCTCCTCGCCCTTCTCGTTTCGCACAATGAGGAGTACCGAATACTCCCACGGTTCCTCGCCCTCAGGGTGCTTGATAGTGGCCTCGACCGCGAGGGCAGAGGTTCCCTGGTTCGCACGTTCGGTGGCGCCGGGATCGAAACGGAGGTGATGCTGGCACTTGGGGCAGCGGACCGAGCTCTCGAGAATGGTCGAGCGGCAGTGCGGGCAACTCCGAGTTGCCCCCGGCGCCCCCGGCGCAAGGGCCGGGGGCGGAGGAGGACTCATGACTTCGAGCCGTTCTCCCCGCTTGAAGACTTGCCGCCCTTGGACGGACCCCATCCGAAGTCGGCACGTCCGCGCATACGGCTCCCGGCCGCCACCGTCAGGGTGTCGGCCTTGAGATCGCCCACAAGAACGCCTGAGGCCAGCAATTCGACCTTGGCAGCGTTGAGAATATTGCCCTCAAGTTCGCCCGCGATGGTAATCGCGTTGCCGGTAACGCCGCCTTCGACCTTGGCACCATTGTCGATCGTGAGGTTTCCCTCGACAACAATGTCGCCCTTAAAGCGTCCTGCGACGCGAACGTGCCCGGTTCCCTCGATTTTGCCCTCAATCGTGAGGTTGGCACCGATGACGGATTCGGAGGTGTCGCGCGACACGGCGCGCGGCGGCGTCTCTCTCACTGCGGGCGCCTCGGGGGCTGCTGTGTTCAATTCAAGTCGCGGTGGGAGGGGCTCTGCCACGCTAGCGCCTGGGGTGTCCTTGCGCACGGTATTCGCTTCTTTCCAGAGGGCCACGTTCGATACTCCTGTTTAGGGTCTGCGACGATACTACTGATCTTCAACGATCGCGCTGTCAGCCACGTCACCAATACTTGTGTTAGGCGGGATTCTTCACAGTACTGGTCGTGCCAATGGTTTTCACTGATTCGATGCCGTTCTCCCTCCCGTCCGTCGGATTCCTGCTCGTCAGGCGACGAAGTGTGCGTCAGCGTCATCGAAGATGATGCCCTAAGCCCCGGTTGCGCCAGTGTCTCCTGACGCTTGCCTGACGAGGCGTGACCTGCCGAATGGCGGGCTCGAGCGCACGTGATCCGTAGCGCGTCCTCTGCTAAGCAGTCCGCAACCGGCAACGCGTTTCGATGCCCCGGCGACATCGCCGTGCCACGGCCTCCATACAATGAAGTTGGACCTCGGATGCGTGGTGCCCTCGCTGCGCAGGTCAGGCCGCGTATGGCTGCCGCGAGGGCGACCGGGCGCACGTCGGCTGACCGGGGGCTGCGTGGTGTGGAGCAGGCGGTTCCGCATACCCCGTAAGGTCACTACCGTCGAACGGAAAGCCTATGTATGCTCGACGCAACGCCCCGGCTCGGCGCACTCGGGCGGGGCAGTGGCAGCCCCGGAGGCAACGTTATGGACCCATTTTGGAGAGGTAATTATGAGTAAGCTGCTGCGGGGACTTGTGGCGGGCTACGGAGCGAAGAAGCTCGGTGGAGGGTGCATGAGCACTGTCGTAATATTTCTGATCCTGTGGTGGCTTCTCGGTGGCGCTGGGATATTCCAGTGAGGTGGGCGCCGGCCGCGATCTTTGTGCTCATGGCAGTTGGGGCCCTCAAGATCGCGAGCGGCTTGGTACTGCCAATTGTTGTCGCGGTCATGCTCACGATGTTGCTGCAGCCTCCGCTGGCATGGCTGAGCAAACGCCGGATCGCGGAACCCGTCGGTGCCGCCATTCTCGTGTTCGGTTCGGCGGCGGCTTTTATTACGGCGACGTATCAGCTCGCCGACCCGGCAACAAAATGGATGGAGCAGGCACCGCGAAGTCTGAGCCGGGTTGAAAGAAAGCTGCGGCGCGTAACCGGAAAGCTGGATGCGCTCAAGGAAACGGCGGAGAAGGTCGAGCAGGTGACCGGTGCCGCGGCGGACGACAAGGCACCTGTTGTCCAGATGGCGCAGCCGGGGTTCGTGCAACGGCTCGGCAGCGGCAGCATTGGTTTTGCTGCCAATGCACTCAGCGTGATGTTCCTCAGTTACTTCCTGCTTGCTGCGACGCCGCTGTTTCGCCGCAAGTTGGCGATGGTTGTTCCCGGACGGGTCGACAGAAAGGGCGTTGAAGAGGTGCTTCTGCAGATCGAAGGCCACATGTCCAGATATCTGTGGCTGGCCGTCGTCATCAACACGTTCGTCGGTTTGCTTACCTGGGGTCTACTTGCCTTTCTCAAGTTTCCCAACGCCCTGCTGTGGGGGGCCGTCGCGGGCGTTCTCAACTTTGCGCCGTACGTGGGGGCACTCCTGACCATCGTTGCGATCGCTCTCGTGGGCATTGCAACGTTTGATACGTTCACGCCGGCGATCTGGGGAGTGCTTGGCTTCGGGATTATTAATCTGCTGGAGAGCAATCTGGTGACTCCGTCGCTCATGGGACGCAAGCTGCCAGTGAATGCCGCCGCCGTCTTTCTGGGTCTGCTGTTCTTCGGATGGCTCTGGGGTTTTACCGGGGCCGTGCTTGCGGTCCCGCTTACGGTAATGATTCAGGTGATTACCGCCAGAATTCCGGCAACGCAAGCCGTTTCAGTTTTCCTGGACAACTAGGACGTTCAGTTTCCTGGACAACCGGGCCACAGTCATTGCGCACGTAAAACAACAGGGAGAATCGATGGATGGCCCAGTGCGGCAGCCGATCGATTCTCCCTGTTTAATTCCGTCGTGCTCCTGACGACCTGCGAAGCACGGTGTCCGACTCGTTCGGCGGCGCGGTCAGCGCCTGGAGCTCGCCCCGGGTGATGACGCCTCGGTTGCCGCGGCAGATCCGCGTTTCAGATGCTGATCGAAATACGCGACGATATCTCCAAACATTGCAATCACGTTGTCGCGACCGCGCACATAGTAGTTCTCGTTAGGATACGTCTTGTACACGAACGGCTTGTAGTTCATCTCCAGTCGCTCAGCGAACAATCGGGAGGCCTCGGATCTTGGCAGGGGAATGCCGGTCCCGTGCAGCAGCATGATCGGAGTCTGGATGTCGCCGACGGAGAAGAACGGCGACGACGCCTTGTACGTGGCTTCGTTCGTCGCCAGCGGTCCGAATTCGTAATCCACCAGCTTGAGGTGTCGCAGTTCCTGCTCGCCGATCATGTGAATCCAGTCGCCGTAGCCCGACACCGACACCGCGGCCTGAAACACGCCCGGAGCAAAAGCGGCCGCCGCGAGCGACATGCAGCCGCCGTAACTCGTGCCGGTGATTCCCATGCGTTCACCGTCAACGTAGGAGAGCGTTCGGAGGTACTCGACCCCTGCAGTAACGTCGACTAAATCGCAGCGTCCCCAGCAGCCGTTGTTCGCGTCTTCGAACGTTTTACCATAACCTGAACTTCCACGGATGTTGGGGAGCAGCACGGCGTATCCCTGCATCGCCAGATACTGTACCTGCGACTGGTACGTGTCATTGAACGATGACGTCGGACCGCCATGAATAAACAATACGCCGGGAGCTTTGCGTCCACTCGCGAGCACAGGCTCATACAGGTAAGCGGATATGCGAAGTCCGTCGGGCGCGTTGTACGATATCTTGCGCGGCTTTATTAAATTGTTTGCCACGTAGGAGGGTCCCGTCGACGTCGTAAGGCGGCGCGAAGAACCGCCGGCCGCCGGCATGACGTACAAGTCGGCCGGTTCCACCGGCGATTCAACGGTATACGAGATCTGTCGGCCATCGGGTGACCAACGTCCGTTCGATACCATCCCCATTTCTCCCGGTGCCGCAGCCACCCGCGGGTTTCCGCCGGATGCCGCGACCACGCGCAAATCCTGCCGTCCGTTCCACAAGGCATGGTAGAGTACCGAGCGACCGTCTGGCGACCAGGTCGCCCCGCTCTGATTGGCGGCTTCGGCGGCCAACTGACGCGGCGATCCACCGGTAATGGGGACCACCCAGTAGTTGATCCAGCCGCTGCGGTGCGAAGGAAACAGGACCTGGGACCCGTCGGGGGAAACCTGAGGGAATCCGAACGTTCCGCCTGCCTGATAGTCAAAGAAATCGACGTCCGAGGCAATTGTGTTGTGAGCACCAGTGCCCGCGGCGTCGGTCACCAGGATCTCGTGATCGAGCCAGCGATCGTCCATGCGGACGTACACGACGCGTCGACTGTCAGGGGTCCACGACGGGAAGACCTCGTAACGGGCATCTTTGGTAAGGCGCCGTGGCTCTCCCCCCTGGGCATCGGCGATCCAGATGTCGTAGTTGCCGAACTTGTCGCCTGCGAGGGCCAGGCGTTTGCCATCGGGCGACCAGCTATATGAGTTGATGCGGGCGCCGAGTCGGGTGAGCTGACGCACCGTTCCATCAGCGAGTGAGCGAAGATAGAGTTCCCCGCTCGTCCCATCATGCGAGAGATACGAAATCCAGGCTCCGTCTGGTGAGTACTGATGCTGATGGCTTTGCAGGAATGCGATGCCACCCATCCGGATGTTAAGTGACCGGGGGAATCCGCCGTCGAGGGGGATTGTCCAGAGATCGGAACCGCCGAGGGCACCCCCGATAAGCAACGATGACCCGTCGGGTGACCACTGCGGGGCCCCCCCTCCCACGACAGACCGTACAGAGGTCAGCTCCTCGGGACTCAGCGTTTGTGACCGCTGGGACTGCGCGCTGGCGACAGAAGAACCAGCGAGGGTGAACAAGGCTATGGCGACGACACGTGTCAGCATTGGTCTTTGGAGTTCGGGGTTCTGCGAATATATAGCCGAGTTCCGCTCCGTCCCACTCGTCAGGCGGACAATTTCACGCGCCTCATCCCGTTGATCCTACATGCGAGCGCCTTGCGCCGCAGCGGGAGATATCACAACGTGATGCGCCCTCGTTTTCAAGGCGTTTGTGAGGGCACATCACCCACTGGAGGAGCTCGATGACTGGACGACATGTTCGACGAGTCCTCGTGGCAACATTGATTCTGGCACCATCACTTATGGTGGCACAGGGTCGGCGAGTCACGGGCGTGGTAACCCGGCAAGGGATCGGGGCACCACTGGAAGGAGCGGAGATCACGGTGCTTAATGCTTCACCCATTGTCACGGCGCGCACCGGCGCCGATGGCCGTTACACTGTGACGGCACCCGATGGTCCGGCGCGTATGCAGGTTCGCGCGATCGGCTACAAGCGTGTGGAATTCACTGTACCTGCCGGGCAGGCAACGGCGGACTTTGCGCTTGCACAGGACGTCTTTAAGCTGGGCGAAGTGGTGGTGTCGGGACAGGCTACGACTATCGAACGGCGCAGTGCCACAACGGCGGTCGCTCTCGTGACCAGCGAGGAACTCAAGCGCGTTCCCGTCCCAACGATCGAAGCCGCCCTCACGGGCAAGATCACCGGAGTTAATCTGCAAGCCAACTCCGGCGCCCCGGGCGGCGGAATGCAAATGCAGATCCGCGGCAACAACACGCTGCTCGGTGGTTTTGATCCGCTGTACGTCGTCGACGGTGTCATCTATTCGAATGCGACGGTTCCGGGTGGTCGCGGCTTTGCCAACAACGCCGCGAATGCCGTCCTTGAAGCGGACGCGGTCAATCGACTCGCCGACCTCAATCCCGCTGACATCGCGAGTATCGAGGTCCTGAAGGGTGCTTCGGCATCCTCGATCTATGGATCCAAGGCTGCCAACGGCGTGGTAGTGATCACCACCACGAGAGGACAGAGCGGTCAGGCGCGGTTTAATATCACGCAGCGAGCGGGCCAGTACTCGCCGCTCCGCGTTATGGGATCGCGCAAGTTCACGCTGGATTCCGCGCTCGCCGCCTTCAATTCGGCGCAGGCTCAGTCGCAGGTCCGACCATTCTTTGCCAGTAACAACTCACCGTTCTTTGACAACGCCGCGGCCATTTACAGCAACCGCGATCCGTCATACGAGACGATTGCCGACGTGAGCGGCGGTACCGTCAACACCCGGTATTTCATCAGCGGCAATTACAAGCGCGATGAAGGAACCGAGATTGGTACCGGCGCCGGTAAGCAGGGCCTCCGGGTCAACGTCGATCAGGTTCTCAGCCCGACCCTCGATTTGCGGATCTCCAGTGTGTATGCCCGCAATGAAAACGATCGCGGGTGGGCCAATAACTGCAACAACTACGGTTGCCATGGTTATGCCCTGGCGTACATCCCCAGCTTTATCGATCTCACCTTGAAAAACCCCGATGGGTCGTTCCCTACGCCGCCCACGGCATTCAGCGTGCAATCGAATCCGATTCAGCTCACCGAGCTGGGCGTGAACCACGAAGAGACCAACCGCTTTACTGGTGGTGTGACGATGGGGTGGACGCCGAGCCTCGGCGACAAGCAGACACTGCGCTTTGTGGGCGCTGGCGGGCTTGATGTTTTTGACCAGCTCAACGACGTCTGGACACCCAACGAACTCTTCTTCGAGCGCGTCACTGCCCTGCCGGGCGAGTCAATTGAAAGTGGTGGCCGTAGCCGCTTCTTCAATTACAATCTGAACGGCGTCCACTCATGGAATCTCGGCGGATTTTCTGCCACGACGTCCGCGGGTTTCCAGTACGAAGATCGTCAACTCTCGACGTTTCGTATTCGCACGCAGAACCTGCTGCCTGGCCAACGCAACGTGAACCAAGGGACCAACCAACAGGGTTTTGAGAACCTGACGCAGGAACGTACGATTGCCTTCTACGGCAGCGAAGAGCTGCGCCTCCTGTCCGAGCGCCTCTTGGTGCGTGGCGGACTTCGCGCTGAACGCAGCAGCGTCATGGGTGACATCGACAAGTACTACGTCTTCCCCCAGATCTCGAGTTCGTACCGCCTTGAGAACCTCCTCGGCCAGGGGAGCGACGTGAAGTTGCGCGCCGCCTACGGCGAGACGGGCAATCAGCCAATTTTTGGTCAGAAGTTTACCAACCTCACCACACCCACCCTGGGTGGTACGCAGGGACTTGGCGTGTCGACAGCATCGGGATTTGCCGACGTTGAGCCGGAGCGCCTGAAAGAGATCGAAGCCGGTCTTGAAGGTTCCTTGATGAATGAACGTATCACGTGGGAGTTCACGGGATTCAGCCGCAATACAACCAATCTCTTGCTGAATCGGGTCCCCGAGCCATCCTCCGGTTTCACCACGCAGGTGTTTAACGGGGGCAAGATCCGAAACTGGGGCTACGAAATCGGTGTCGGATATTCTGTCCTGCAGACGGCGAAGGCGTCGTGGGTCACCCGTGCGACGTTCACGACGTATGACAGTGAAGTCACCGACCTTGCCGGCCTGCCACCGTTCTTCCCGACGGGTTCAGGATTTGGTAACCTCGGCCGCACGCGTATCGAAAAGGGCCAGCCGATCACACAACTCGTCGGCTTCGATGTCCTCGCCAACGGCAATCGTGATTCGACCTTGTCGAACCTGGGTAATACGGCACCTGCCTTCCGCATGGGCTTTGTGAACGATATGGCCTACGGACCGTTGAACTTCAATGCGGTGGTCGATTGGCAGAAGGGTTCCGACATCATCAACCTCACGGACTACCTTCAGGACGACGGCAAGACCACCGAGGATTGGGGCTCGGCCGCCTGGGCCAAGCGATACAACTGCTATCGAAAAGGCTGTATTTCTCCGTACATCGAGGACGGGAGCTTTGTGAAGGTGCGCGAGGTGTCGGTAAACTATGACGTTCCTCGTGGATTGTACGAGCGCATTAACGGCCTCAAGACAGCTCGCGTCGGCGTGGTCGCTCGTAACCTCTTTATGTGGGCGCCCTACCGCGGCGTCGATCCCGAAGTGGCAAACTTCGGTTCGAACGCCATCCGCAACAACCTCGACATTGGTCCGTACCCGCCGTCACGCGGTATCTTCCTTAACGTCTCCCTCGGCTTCTAACTGACATATGAAGACTTTATTCAGCTGGATGGGGACCCGTCGCACCGCTATTGCTGCGCTGACAGGCGCAGTGATGGCAACAGGATGCGGCGACCTGAACATCCTCAATACGAACGCACCAACCATTGAAACGCTCACCGGCGGTACTCCGTCGCGCGACGTGCTTGCACGCGCGGCGACCGGTGTCTTCTCGGCAGCCTTCAGTGATGTCGCTACTGAAGTTGCGGTCTACGCATTGTATGGCCGCGAAGGCTACAACCTGCTTGGCAACGATCCGCGTGAAACGCAGGAACAGCTCACCGGGCCGCCAGATCCAACCGGGCGGCACAGCGCGAACTGGATCGGACCGTACTCGACCATTCGTACTGTGAACACGTATCTGGAAGCATTGCCGAAAGGGATCGGCTTTACCCCGGCCGAGCTGCGTGCATCGCAGGGCATGGCCAAGACGGTCAAAGCGTGGATGATGCATCGCGTTGCGATCCGTACGGGCGTGCTCGGGGTGCCAATCGCCGTTAATCAGCCCTTGGGCTCGGCGCCGGCGCCGTTCGTGTCGTTCGAAGCTGCAACGGTCGCGGCATCGGCACTGATGGAAGAAGCGTATGCTGACCTGCTGGCAGGTGGCCCTTCGTTTCCCTTCACCGTTGCGCCGGGATACACGGGATTCAGTACGCCGGCGACGTACGCCACCTTCAACCGCGCACTTTTCGCCAAGATGCAAGTACATCGTGCAACGTTCCTCAACTGCACGGGGTGCTGGGCGACAGCAAGTACCGCGATCAACAACTCGTTCGTGACGGCTGCGGGCTTGCCCGGCTCGTTGGCGAACGGTGTGTATTTCGGGTACTCCGCGACCGCCGGTGAACCCGCAAACCCAATCGCGGAGCCGCTCACTTCCAATCGCTACTGGGTGCATCCGTCCATCGTCACCGGGGCGCAGATGCGCGCGAACAGCACCCCGGATCTCCGGTTGACCACTAAGGTGCTCTCCGCCGGACGATCGTTGACGCTGAACAATCTCACGGGGACTCACAAACCCGTGATGTACAATCTCGCCTCCAATCCAGCAGTTGCGAATCTTGGTGCAGCGATTCCGTGGATCAATAACGAGGAAATGCTGCTGCTTCGAGCCGAAGTTCGATGGAACACGAACAACAGGCAGGGAGCAATTGACGACATTAATCTGGTCCGCGTGAACGCTGGTGGTCTGGCGAATACCACGCTCACGGCGGCCAGTGCCAATGCCGACTTCATCACCGAGTTGTTGTACAATCGGACCTACTCCCTGATGTGGACACAGGGCACACGTTGGATTGATGCCCGTCGGTATGGTCGAACGGCAACGCTGCCGCTGGATCGGGCGGGCGATATCATTTACCCGAACATGATTGTCCCGTCGGCAGAGTGTGATGCTCGGTCACTGCCGACACCGTGCACGCCGCTTTCGTAGCTCTCGACAGCGAGTGACGTTGAATGGGTCGGTCCCGCGGGGGCCGGCCCATTTTTCTTGCTGCAGGACCTTTCGGCGGGAACACAGTCTTTGCCAACGGACTACGTACCATGTGGCGACGCGCACAGCGGCGCGCGGCACAGTCCCGTCTCTTCCCCCTTTCGTATGCTCCGCTTTTCCGTCCGTTCGTTCGTGCTGGCCTGTGTGGCGGCTGGTTCTGTTGCCTTGCCGGTCGCGGGCCAGAGTTTCGATCACTCCGCCTTCGATGCGTTGTTGAAACGTCACGTCGTCAACGGAATGGTGGACTATGATGCGTTCAAACGGGAACCGTCGTTCGACGCGTATCTGAGTGCGCTCGCGAACACTGATCCGGGCGTGCTGCCGCGCGACGAAGAGCTTGCCCTGTGGATCAACGCCTACAACGCGTACACGATCCAGTTGATCAATAAACACGGCGAACGTGAGAGCATTCGCAACATCAACAAGACGCTGTTCTTCAAGTTCAACGGACCGTGGGATGAATCGTTGGCCACCGTCGGCGGAAAATCCTACACCCTTGATCACATCGAGCATAAAATCATACGCCCGGAGTTCAAGGAACCGCGTATCCATTTTGCGCTCGTCTGTGCTGCCATGGGATGCCCGCCACTTCGTCGCGAGGCATATACCGGCGACAAGCTCGATGCTCAGCTACGAGAGCAGGGAATGATTTTCATCACAGCATCTCCAAACAAAACGCGCGTGGACGTCGCTTCGAAGATCCTCTATCACTCCTCCATCTTCGGGTACTACAAGGATGATTTCGGCGGAAGCATCAAGGCGATGGCCCAGTATCTCTCACTCTGGTTCCCTCCCGGCTCTGCCGAGCGCGCACTACTGGCCAGCGGAGATTTCAAAGCAGTGGAAACCGAGTACGACTGGACGCTGAACTCTCAGGAAAACGCTCAGCGTATTCGCCAGAAGGCCCAATAGCGCACCACCACCGTCAAGTGTTCCTGGGCCGCGCGACTCTACGTGGAGCGCAGCAGTCGATGCGCAAGCAAGGAGCGTTGAACAACGGTGATCGCACACATCGCTGCCCACACCCACGCCAGTGGTGTTACGGCCGATGGGATCAGCGCAAAGAGCACATATGCGATCGTGGTTTCACCGGCTTCTGCCAGGCCCGGCGTAAACTGGATGCTGCGGTTTCCGCCGCTTTCACCACCCGTCTGTTCGAGAATACTCGAGAGAGCCAGTGTGCTGGTGGTCACCATTAAGTAGCCAGCCAGAATCGCCGGCCATGCCCATCCTGCCTCCGGATACAGGATCCAGAATCCGAACAACATGGCGGCGTAGGCCACCATATCGAGTGTGATGTCCAGATAACCGCCGAACGCAGACTTTGTTGTCGTTTCGCGCGCAAGGGTCCCATCGAGGCCGTCCAGCACACGGCTGAACAGCCACATCGTTATCCCGACGAACACGTACGCCCTTGCGACGAGCACTCCTGCGGCGCATCCCGCGATGCAGGCCGCGACCGATACCTGATTCGGCGAAACTCCCACGCGCGCGAGCGCGCGCACGGGACCGGCAACCAGTCTCGGGAAAATCTGTCGGAAGCGTTCGTCAAACATTCAGTAGCGGATACAAAGAGAGCGTCGCCGCGCGGGGCTGATTAGCCATCAACGTGAAAATCGCGCGCCGCCACGGCAACGGTAAGGCCGGTCAGTTCTGGTATCGCCATTCAACCGACACCTGCAGTTGCCTCGGCGCCCCCGGCGTGAAGTTGTAAATCGGGTCGCCGGGGCGGCCTGTCTGCACAATGTTTCCGCCGCCGCCCGTTCCCGCTGCGAATCCGGCCCAGTTGGTACGGTCGAATACGTTGAACAGGTCAGCACGGGCTTGCAGCGAGCGATCCACGAACGGGAGTGTCCATGCGAGGCTTACACTCGTTGTGGCAAACGCGGGCAAACGTTCCGCGTTGCGATCCACGCCAAAGTAACGGTCGTTATTCCCAATAAATGAATTGCCACGGATCGGACCGGATCCGAGGAGATCGAAACGCGATTGACCGCCGCCGGTGGTAGCGCCCGCCACTCGGTTGAACGGCTGCCCGCTCTGGACATCATTAATCAGGCTCACACGCAAATCACGCGTCGGTTCCCAAACAGCCCGCAACGTCGCACGGTGCCGTCGATCGTTGTTGGCGGGTCCCCATTCACTGCTGTTGCAGGACGTACCAGTGACAACATCCACGCGATCCTCACTGAAACAATTCCCTTGCGTCGCCGAGAAATTGATGTCCTCGGCGTCGGTCATGGCGCGTGAGAGGACGTAGTTTGCGTCGAGCGAGATGTTCTGCGACAGGCGCTTTCGCGCTGCGAGGTACAGGCCCACGTACTCCGACAGTCCGCCCGATTCAGCGGTGGAGAGTCTGCGAAAGCTGTTGTTTACTGGTTGCGTGCTCCGGAACGGATCGCCGGGGCAGGACAGCGCCGACGTGCAGAGCAGATTAACGCTGTCGGCAGCCGTCAGGCGGCGGCTGATGGGGTTGAGGTCGAGCAGGCGCGGAAGATTCGTAGTGCGCGAGTAGACGACGTCAGCACTCAGACCCCAATCGTCTCCAACCTGAAATTGATATCCTCCCGTCAGCTGATAGCTCATGGGCATCTTGAGGCCGCGCGGGAAATCAGTGAAGATTTCGCGTGGGGGGAGTTGGCCGGCACGCGATGCAAGATCTGCCAGCGCCTTACCCTGTAGGAACGGTGGTGCGTCACTGCCACTGAATGTTACGGTCGCGTTGCCGTCGGCACCCAATTGCTGCGCGTCTGAGAGAGTCGCGTAGGGAAACTTGCCGGCGTACATCCCTGCGCCACCGCGAATCACCGACCGCGGTGTGTTGTACCAGTTGAACGAAACGCGTGGCTGGAATCGAGCGAGATCGGCGCTGCTCTGCCCTCGACTGGTGACGTCGTCATAGTCCCAGCGCAGGCCGCCAATCAACGTCAGACTCGGCGCCACCTTCCAGGTATCTTCAACGAAGGCGCCATACACCGTTTGCGACAAATTGACACGCTGGGGACGTGCGTCGACCGTGTAGCTGAGAACCTGAGCGTTGGATGGAATGTCACTGAACTGCACTGGTCGCCCGGTGGGTGACGAGATATTGCCGTTATTGACAACGACGTACGATCCCAGAGGGTTGGTGCCGGCGGCGAAGAGCCGGAATCGCGCAGAAATAATGTCTCCGCCGAGGCGCAGGTTGTGTCGCGTGCCTAACGAACGCTCGTACACATTCCGTAGCTGAATCTGACGCTCCCGCTCATCGAACACAAAATTGGTCGAGCCGACCACTGCCTGTGTCGCGAAGTCTGGCCCGGGACCTACGATAGTGACCTGGGGTCGCGCCTCACCACCGACCACCGGCGGAAAGTTCCACGTGTAGGTGCCGAGCTGTGCCGAGAGCGTGTTGCTCGCGTTGCCGCGGCTGAACGCGGTGCGATGGGTCACTGCATACAGGCCGCCGTACCGTTCCGTGGTATTGTCGGCTTCCTTGGTCACCACGCCACTTCCCGTTCCCGCGCGATTCGTCAGTGAAGACGCCAGCCGAACGGTCGTGACCTGAGCTCCATTCCACGCATGGTCGAGTCGCGCGAACATTTTGCCCTTCTGCCGGCGCTCGGTGCCAAGGAAAGAGGCCAGTGCGGTGGAGCCGATGCGATCTTCATTCTCATCGGAATATTCAGCTGCGAGCGAGTAGAACGTCTGATTCTGAACCAGCGCGCCACTTATTCCTCCGCCCAGCTGATAGCGCCGAAACCCTTCCTGTCGTCGCGCGATGGATTGGGCATTCGCTCCGAAGGGCACCTTGTTGTCACCATCAATGCCCCATCGTGTACCGGGTCGCGAATAGGCGAAGAGTTGCGCGCGTGTTTCGTTGCTTCCACCGCGGCTTATCAGGTTCACTACGCCGCTGGGCGATCGGCCAAACTCGGTGGAATACGTGTTGACGAGTGCCTCCATGCGGGACAGCGCTGCGAGGGGAAACTCCACACGCGGGCCCCCCAGGAACCCTTCGTTGTTGTCCAGACCGTCCAGCAGGTACGACGCGTAGAGCGCGTTCTGTCCATTGAAGGACAGGGTTGGTGCGTCGCCAAAAAAACCTGTGGCCTGAGTAATCCCGGGGATGTTGAACAACAGTGAGATCGGATCGCGAGCGTCAGTTGGCAATGCAGCGATTTCCACCTGCTCGATGGACCCGCCGGTGGTTGCGTTTTCTGTATTAAGCAGCGGACGCTCCGGAGCTGCCACGACAGACACAGCGCTCAACGTGTACAGGGGGGCCAGTGTTACGGCGACCTGCCTCGTCTCGCCCCCTTGTACGGGAAGCAGCGTGAGGGTCTGTGTTCGGAACCCTTCGGCGCCGATCGAGAGCTCAATTGCGCGCGCCGCCGACACCGTGAGTCGGAACCGTCCAGTCGAGTCGCTTTGCGCGCTGTTCGCGCCAGCCGCGACAATTCGGGCCGAGCCGACCGGTCGCCCCGCCTGCGACCGAACCGTACCTGTGACGGTTGCCGTGACCTGCGCCTGCATGTTGACGGGCAGGGTGGCGACAAGGAGGACAGCGAGCGAAGTAAGCCAACGAGCCAAAGGCAATGGAACTCTCCGAGATCTGGGTTGGGGCTGGTTTCCGGCATTCGCAAGAACAGAGCGCGCCGGCGCAATTGCTACGACGGTGGAGCGCTCGTGGACTTGTGGCGGGAACGTGCAACGTATCGTTGAAGAGTCTCTTGCGTTCCCGTTACCAGAGTCGGACGCTTGCCGTTGGTGCGTGTTGACGCTTGCTTGCGGCGGCTTCATGGCCTCTGATTCGACCGGTTGGTCGGGTGAGTGTTTCCACGGAAACGGAGTGTTGTCATCAGCATCTTGGATCTCAGCGGATTCCTCGCTGTCCTGGGGGTCTTGATCTGGGTCGGTCGCCGAGCCGCGTCCAGCGCGGAGACCTATTTGGTGGCAGATCGGTCGGTGACCCTGATGCCGCTCGTCGCGACCCTGGTCATGACGGAGTTCAATACCAGCACGCTGCTCGCGTTCAGCGCGACGGGATACAGCGCTGGTCCGATGGCGATCGCTCTCCCCTTGGTCTTTCTCGTAGGTCTCGCCTTCTATACGCTGACGGTGGCACGGCCCTGGAAGCGATTTAACAGACTCAGCGTCGCGGAGCTGTTCAGCGAGCGATACTCGCCGGCGATGGGACGCCTCGCCAGCGCATTGCTGTTGCTGGCGATGATTGGATTCAGTGCGACCTACGTAAAATCCCTGACGCTGATTTTTGTGCCGTTCGTTCCTGGACTGACCCCGTGGGTGTTGTCCGGTTCGTTGACGCTGGTTGTGCTGAGTGTGGTAATCAGTGGCGGTCTGCCGGCGATCGTTCGTTCAGACATTGTGGGTTTTGTGTTGACGCTGGTCATGCTCCCACTGTTGCTGATTCTTGGCTGGGGGAAGCTGGATCCAGACAGCTTATTGAAAGTGTTTCCTGCGGAGCAGCTCGTGTTTGATCCAGTTGCTCAGTGGTCGCACCCGGCGCTGCCATTCAGTTTTGTGGTGACTCTGATGGTGCTCACGTGCTTCACATATATTTCCGCGCCGTGGTACGGGCAGAAGATCTTCGCAGCACAAAACGAACGGACCGCATTTGTGGCGGTTGCTCTTTCGTCTGTTCTGGTGTTTGTGTTGTATGGCGCGACCGTACTTGCTGCTGCGAGTTATCGTGCGGTTGGCACGCCACTCGAAGATCCGCAGACGGTGGTTCCGGCGATGATAGCGGCGTGGTTGCCAGGAGGGCTACGCGGAATCGGCACGGCGATGCTTTTTGCTGCGGCCTTGACCACGCTGGCCGGGGTGTGGAGTGCAATGACCGCCATGGTCAGCGCAGACTTCGGAAGTAGCTTTACTCGTACATTGCGGGGCCAGCGCACGGTGATGGCGTTCTTCGCGCTGACTTGCTGGTTGGGCGCTAATCTGCTCGTCGACGATATTCTCAACCGGCTCATATTGGCGAACATCCCGGTCGCTGCGCTGGCGTTTGCCCTTCTGGCGGGGTTCCACTGGTCGCGTGCGACGACCACGGGTGCGTGGGCATCCGTCGCTGTCGGCGTCATCTGGGGCACCGGCTGCTTTGTGGTTCTGGGAGACGAAGGGGGTTACACGTGGCCGTGGGCCATGTACGGCATTCCGCTCATCTTCGCAACCGGAATTGTGGTCTCGTTGGTCACTACACAGTCACCAACGATACATTCAACGTCGCGCGCCGCAAAGACGTAACACTGACAGTCGATTCCTCATGATCCTGCAACCACAATTCGAGCTGCTTTTTGTCATGACAACCGATTCAGCATGAGACAAATCAGTCGCGCATCTTTTCGGATTCATCTGTGGTTGGGTGTGCTGTCGACGGTCTCATTGATCGTGATCGCGATCACCGGTGTGATGCTCAATCACAAACGAGGGCTCGGCTTCATGCCCGAGGTTGACCATGAGCCCAGCAGCGCCTTCAGCAATTCTGTTCCACTCCATGACCTCGCTGCGATTGCACTCAATGAGGCTGCGTTGCGGTCGGGGGCAGACCGTGAAACCATCGCAGGAGGTAACGGAGACGTTGATGTCGGGCTGATCGATCGAATGGACGTGCGACCGCGCGATGGCTTAGTCAAGGTGAGGCTTCGGGATCGTGCACACACCGAGGTCACCGTAGATATCGCGAGTGGAGCTGTGCTCCATACCGGACGCCGCTCCGATGTATTTCTGGAACAGCTGCATTCCGGAGAAGTGTTCGGAGGCCCGTTCGTGATTCTGTCAGACATTGCTGCGATAGCGCTCCTTCTGACACTGATCACCGGTTATTGGCTCTGGCTTATTCCGAAACTGTCAAAAACGCATACCCGGCCAGCGCTGCCGCAGGGTGGCGAATGAACGTTAATCTTTACGCATTGCTCGCTGGCCTGTATGTGGTGCCGCTTATTCTGTTGTGGCAAAGCAGTCGGGTCCGAAGGTTGGCGCTGCCCGCAAGACGGTTCTTCTGGGGTGCGGCGATTGGCCACTGTGTTGCATCGGTCATCGTGGTGACTGTTGCGCTGACCCCGGTCGCGGCGTGGGCACCCACTGATGTCGCGCGTGGTCTTTTGGGGTGGTGGCCACTCCTTGCGATCCCGCTTGTGATGGGGCTTGCCTCGATCATCCTGGGCCGCAAGTCCTGACGGTCGGCGGGGAACCCGTCTCGGCCGCGGTGTGTTCATGTGCGGAGCCCTCACCCTTCAGCAGACCGATCACATGCGCACGTTGTCCGTCGTCGTTGGATTAGTGGTCGTGGCAAGTTGCGGTGGATCAGAGGGTACCCTGCTGCCACCCCCCGGCGGGCAGACGCAGATAACTGACGCCGATGTGTTCCGATTGTCGCAGGTGACCGCCGGCAGCGTATGGTACAAGAACTCACCGGACACATTGGCGCGTTCGGCGGGTTCCGGCCACTCAGAGCTTCGGTTGCGAACGCGGTTCAATGCACGGGCGGCTTCGCAGCTGGATGCAAGCGGTAAGGTGCGTGCAGGCACGGTGTTCCAGGACTCGTCGATAATCGTGAAAGAACTGATCAACGGGTCGACACTGATCAGGTATGCCGTCATGATGAAGTTGCCGTCGTCTTCGAGCGCCGGAACCGGAGGATGGCTCTGGGCCTATTATTCGCCGACGGGAAGCGCACAGATTTCGATCAGCAGCAGAGGTGGGGCGTGCGTGGGATGCCACTCGTCTGGCATCGATCAGACGCGGATGAACGACTCCCATCCCTGAAAGAGCGCGGGTTCGACCTTTTCATCCCTTGACCACCGATCCGAAAAGTTGGTGGCGGTCTTCAAAGCGTGAGGTTACGATCGGGCAACGGCCGCGGGCCGCGAAACCTCGCAGCTCAGCGAGTCAGCGGAGCGGTAACAGTCGACCTTCCCGAACAAACCTGTTATTATGTCGAGCCGTCGGAGCTTTCTTCGCACGTCATCAGCCTTGCTCCTTGCCCCGTCTCTGCAGGGCCTTGTCGCCTGTTCGCGAGGCGTCAGCACGGGCGACCGGCGTGGCGGCAATGCGCCTATCCGGCGCGCCACCCCGGGATCCGGTGGATATGGCGAGCTCGTAGTTGCGGGTCCGGAGCTCGCCCTGCCCGCCGGATTCACCTACAGTGTGGTGAGCCGATCAGGCGTGCCGATGTCAGACGGAGTAATGACGCCAACTGCCTTCGATGGAATGGCGGCGTTCCCGCTGCCGAACGGTGGCATACGGCTCATCCGCAACCACGAGAATCGGGATTTACCGGCGCGTGCTAAGCTGAAGGGTTCTCCCGATACGGCATACGACCCCACGGCGGGAGCGTGTGTGACATCGCTCGAGTTACGATTATCTGCCGACGGCGCGCCGGAGCTCGTCCGCGATTTCGTGTCGCTTAATGGGACCACGATCAATTGTGCCGGTGGACCGACTCCGTGGGGTTCGTGGCTCACGTGCGAGGAAACGACCGAAGGACGGCAGATGGGATGGGCGAAGGAACACGGCTACATTTTCGAGATCCCGGCCTCGGCTGAGTCCACCGTGCCGGCGGTTCCGCTTAAAGCGATGGGTCGATTCGTGCACGAAGCCGTCGCGGTTGATCCCGCCACCGGAATCGTGTACGAGACCGAAGATCGCATGGTGTGTGGTTTCTACCGCTTTATTCCGAAAGAGCGCGGTGTGTTGAGCGCGGGCGGCGCGCTGCAAATGCTCGCCCTCACTGGGCGACCGAACTTCGATACCGTGGATGGACAGCAGGTGGGACTGGAGCTGCCGGTGCACTGGGTGGATATCGCCAATCCCGATCCTTCGTCCACGTGGGGAGAGGACAACCACGTGTTCGCCCAAGGGTTCACCGCGGGCGGCGCTCGCTTCTCCCGGTTGGAGGGATGTTGGTACGGCGACCGCAGCATCTACTTCCACGCCACCAACGGAGGCGATGCACGACTTGGTCAAGTGTGGCGCTACCGCCCCGGAAGTACTGCCGCGGATGGCGGAACGCTCGCGCTCATCTTTGAATCGCCCTCCGCCGACGTGCTTAATGCACCAGACAACATTGCTGTAAGCCCGCGCGGTGGCATCGTGATTTGCGAAGACAACACCGATCCGTTCGTGCGCGGACTTACCCCCGACGGCGCGATCTTCGATCTGGCAAAAAATCTGGCCAATACCACCGAGTTCGCGGGGGGATGCTTCAGCCCCAATGGGCGCATCCTCTTCGTAAACATTATGGGTGGGACATCTGATGCTACGAGGGACGTGAGCATGACGCTCGCGATCCGCGGGCCGTGGGAAAACGGGGCACTATAGCTCGTAACGAACGGCCCCTTCGAAGCGTGGGCTGCTCACCCTGAAATGTCGGACTGTTTTCGCAGCTGAATTTCAGCCCGCCTGAGCACCGCGTGTATTAATCACCGCGCCATTCTCGTTACGAATGGCGCGGCGTGCGGCGTTAAAAGCCGCGAGTTGGGCCAGGATGGCGTTGAGTGGAGCGCTACTGCCGCACCCGGTCCGTGAATCCGTCGCCAACCCAGAGGCGGGTCACGGTCCCGTTCACTTCGTCGAAGCGTACGATTTCACCGACAGCGCCACCACCTGTGTTGGCGGTGAGACGGAATCGGCCTCCACCTAACGCCTCCAGGGCCGTGGGTGAATCCAGACTCCCTCCGTTCGGCGAAATCATCACCAGCCGATCCTTGAGTGCCACGATCTGTTGATCGCCCCACGCGCCGCGATAGAGACCGGCGAACCGCGCCCACGACGGATCCCACGCAACCACAGTCGGCTTTTTCGCCGTCGCCTTCGCCACCGCCTGTCCCACCGTATTCATTAATTGGCGCGCAATGTCGCCGGGATCCGAATCGTTCGTGTTCGTCAGGACGATCACTGCAACCCGATCGTCCAGTTGAATCAAGGTATTCGTTGTGTAGCCGAGGTATCCACCGCCATGGCCGACGTACACTTTGTCGCGATAACGGTTTACGCCGAATCCAAGTCCGGTGCCCGATGTCCACGTGTTGTCGAGCGATCGCACGCGGTGCATTTCGCGCAGTGATCCGGTTGACAGGATCTGTGTGCCTCCTCGTTTACCGGTGCGGAATTGCGCGGAGACAAACTTCGCCATGTCTTCAACGGTCGATGTTAGTCCCGTCGCAGACGCCATGGCTCGGGCGTCGATGAACGGAATGATGGCGCGACTCCCATCGGGCATGCGACGTCCATACCCAACGGCAAGGCCGTCCTCTCGTCGATCGACGCTCGACGCGCGCATTGCCAACGGCGCGAACACGTGTTGGTCGAGGTACGACGCCCATGTCTGACCGCTGACCTTCTCCACCACCATTCCCGCAATCGTGTAGGCCAGATTGGAGTATTTCCATCGTGTTGCCGGAGGAAAGGCCGCCTGTCGGTCGGCAATACCCTTCTCAATCTCGGCGGCTGAAGGAAACTCGTTGGTTGACCAGTGGGCACTGAACTCACGAGAAAGACCCGAACTGTGCGTGAGCAACTGTTCGATGGTGATTTCGCCGTCATCCGGCCCGGCGGGCTTTACATTGAACCACGGCAGATATTTGGAGACCGGGTCATCAAGTCGCAGTTTACCCTCTTCGCGCAGCTGCATGATCGCCGTGGCGGTGAACACTTTGCTGTGTGAAGCCATGCGGAACTTCGTCTGCGCAGACATCGGGACTTTGCGCGCGATATCGGCGAACCCGAATCCCTTTGCCCACACGAGTTCCTGATCGGCAACTACACCCACGGCGACACCGGGCAGCCCACGATACGCGATCTGGCCGTCCATCCACGCTGAGAAGAGGCGTTCAGCCCCCATGACATCGGGATCGGCAGCCGCTGCGGATGCCTGACCTGCTACCGGCTGGGCCAGGCCGATGGCAACGGCACAGATGAACGCGACTACGCTTTGGCGACAACGTGCGGACAGCATAAACGGTCTCCGTTTGGGATGCACAATCCTCTCGTGTTTTCCAGGCACCGTCAACCCGGCACGACCACACGAACAGTGGAATACGCTATGACTGTCCGGCAAGTTCACCCAGCGCGACAAAGGCACCTACCGCCACAGAGAGCTTCGCTTTCGTCGTGAGGTACTTCGTCTCGAGTGTGATGAGCCTGGCCTGTTCGTCGAGGACTGTGCGTTCACGCGTGTTGACGATGAACAACGTGCTCTCGCCGTTTTCGAACTTGCGTTGCTCAGCGTCACGCAGTTGCTGCGCGTTGGAAACGATCACTCGTTGGATGTCGATCAGCTCAACAACGGTGTTCACTTCATTGTTGGCCGTTACGATGCCGATCTCAACGGTCCGTGACACCAGTGAGCGTTCCGAAGCAAGCTGGTCTGCTTTGCCGCTCGTCGCCTGATACTTTCCCCGTTCCTTGCGAAACCAGAGCGGAACTTCGATCGACGCGCCAATCTTGGACGATGCGCCATCGCCGAGTGCTCCAGCGGTCACGGACAGGGCGTCAGCGTTGATCCGGGCATCCGGGACGAACACACGTTGCATGGCCAGTGCCCGGGCTGCTTCTGCGTCACGTAATTTGGCTTGTGTTTTAATAAAATCAGGATGCGTTCGGCGTGCGACGTCAAGCCACTGAGCAAGTTCCGCATCAGAAGTTGGCCGCTCGTTCTCAAGACGTTGTGGGGCTGATCCTTCCGGCAGTACAGCAGCATCGCCTGTTGACGTCCACAGCATGCTCTCCAGCATGGCCGATGAGTTGGCGAATGCAAGGTGTGCCTCTCGCTGTTGTACGACGCGGCGCTGCAGCTCCAAACGGGCTTCGAGGGTATCAATGGCTGCGGACTCACCCGCGCGCACCCGATCGCGCGTGCCGCCCAGTCTGAAGTCGGCCAGAGACACGCCCTCTGTTGTGAGGGAGACTCGCTGCCACGACGAGTACCATTCCCCATACGCCTCGGCCGCGGCGAAGAGCAACTTGTTGATTAGTGCAGTGCGTTCGCCACGTGCCCACGTGCGCATCGCCTCGGCCTGAGCCAGCGCGGCACGACGCTCGTCGGTGACCAGGCGCTGGCCAACGGGCAGGCTGATTCCAGCGGAGAACAGTCCGGCGCCCGGGGTCCGTCGGTCCTGATTAATGAAAATACCATCTGCGCGTTCATAACCCAGTGTGAAATCGAAACCGAAGCGGGTCGGGACCTTAAGCGCAGCTTCCACATAGTCGAAGTACTCACTGCCCTGAAAACGCTTGCGGTCCCAGGAGGCCTGCATCCTGGGGTCGAAAGCGCCAAGGGCGGTGCGCACGTCACCCGACGCGATTTCCTCAAGAAGGCGCGCCTGCGCCACAATCGGGTGGTTTGCGATGACCTGTTCGTAGAAGTCACGGAACGAGAGCACCGCGGAATCAGGCGGGGGGCTCCCGTTCAGTAAAGCAGCCGCCACGAGAGTCCAGACGGTCATTTGTCCGGCCCCGTGCTGGTCCCCGGAATTCCGTCGCGGAGGGTAGGCGGGAATCCATTGAATCGGCGCCAGATTTCGAACCAGAGCGGCACCTCGTCGAGCATGGTCCACCCCAGAACACCGGACCCGGTTCGCAGCTGCAAGGGCCATGCATCATCGGTTGAATCGGGCACGATAAGCAGACGGTAGGTGCCATCGACGGAGTTGATCGCGTCCACGACGCGAACGACGCCGCCAAATGTCCCTACGGCAACAGCCGGCCATCCCGAGAATTGTAAAGCCGGCCAGCCATCAAACTGCAGGCGCACCTGTCGACCTTGTGTAATCAAAGGGACGTCCATGGGCTTCACGAACAGCTCAACGGCCTGCTGAATGTTGGCAGGCATAATGGTCACCAGAGATTCTCCCTCTTTTACTGTTTCCCCGATGCCAGCCTTTGCAGCGCGTACAACGTATCCGTCCTGCGGTGCACCGATGCGGTACATCCCGATGCGTTGGGCAAGTGCATCCCGCTGGTTTCGCAGTTTTGCAACGTCCGCAAGGCCATCGCCGATGTCCGCTTGCGTCGATTGGAGATCAGCTTGAGTCTTGGCATTCTTTTCGCCGTATTCGGCAGCCACGGCCAATAGCTGAATGCGACCGTTTGCGAGTTCCTGCCTCTTCTCGACGAGCTTTGCTCGTGTGGCCTGCAGTTTCATCTGATATGCCTCAAATTCAGCACGGGACTTGAGCCCATCCTCAAAAAGACGGCGGTTGCGCTCGTACTGTTGATCGGCGACAACAGAATCGACTTCAGCTGCACGCGCGGCTGCCTCGTACTGAGAGACACCGTTGCGCGCTTTCTCGAGACCCAGTGCTTGCAAGGAATTGAGGGCGGCAAGCTGCACGCGCAGTGCTGCAACCTTGGCATGCTTCGCCTCCAATGACTGCGTCTTTCCATTCACTTGATCGCTGTATCGGTCAAGTGTTTTGGGATCGAGGTAGGTGTCCTTGATTTCGGAGATCTCCACAATCAGATCGCCCTTCTGCACGAACTGTCCCTCGGCCACATGCCACTGTTCGATCCGGCCTGCGATCAGAGACGGAACTTCCTGCGGGCGGTCGGCAGGATTAAGTGGGGTAACTACACCGCGACCGACGACGTTCTGCTGCCATGGCAGGAAAAGAGAGGCAAAGACGGCGAATACAATACCGAGCAGAATGCGGACGACATACTGGTGCGCTCT
Source organism: Gemmatimonadaceae bacterium (assembly GCA_041749115.1). GTDB lineage: Bacteria > Gemmatimonadota > Gemmatimonadetes > Gemmatimonadales > Gemmatimonadaceae > JBGTBX01. Next base: position 13,327 of record JBGTBX010000218.1, on the reverse strand, counting down.
CGTGCTGATAAGCTGCTTCGCAGTCGCCGTGCCTCCGAACGTATCGCTCGTTGCCCTGATCCTCATGGTGAGGGCTCTCCCTTGCTGGACGAGGATAAGAGGGCACCGTCCGACAGGGTGAGGATGCGATCGCACATTTCCAGAATGTGCGGATCGTCGGTCGCGATGACGCGAGTGCTCTCATCAGTAGCCAAAAGCACTGAGCGACTGATTTCGGTGCGTTCAGCGGGTTCGATCTGATCGAGAAGCCCGTCAATGAAAACGACGCGAGGGCGTCCCGCGATAGCGCGCGCCAACGTGATCTTCAGAGCCACGTGACGGGCAAGATAGCGTCCGCCCGCCTTCAATACAGTTTCCAGTCCGTCATCCTGCAGATGAACCCATTTTTCAAGCCCCACTGCCGCTAGTGCCGTCAACGCATCCGCCGCCCCAATTGCGCGACCGACAACAACGTTCTCCAGGACCGACCCATCAAAGATCTCAGCATGGTTACCGCACCAGGCGATCTCGGAGCGTAGTGTTCTGGCTTCGATGTCGCGCAGGGAAATACCAGAGTAGCTTACTGAACCTTCGTACCCGGGATAAATGCCGGACAGTACACGCAGTAGCGTCGATTCGCCGCCTCCTTCGCGCCCGGTAATTCCACACAGTGAGCCCCCGGCAATCTCGAAGGTCAGCCCTTCGACGGCGTTGCGCCTGCCGTTCGCATACCGAAACGCGAGATCGCGCGCGCGAATGGGCACCGGTTGGCCCACCGGAAGTTGAACCCTTCCGGTTAGCGACTCCGTCGGAAGTTCAGTTACGTCTGCCGCTTTGTGAACGGCAGTCAACACATCGTACACGTCGGCCAGGCCAAAGATGATCTTCTCGATGGCCAGAAGTACCAGGACGATCACAAGCTCTGATGCAACGAACTGCCCGAGAGTAATCTGCCGATCAATGACAAGGAATGAGCCCATGATCAGCACCGCTCCGGTGACGATCACCTTGAGAGCGACGAAAGCCATGGATTGTGTGACGAGGACCCTGAAGTGAGCTTGACGCTGCTTCAGGTAGCTCGCGACTTCGCCATCAAGCCGCTCAAGCGCCATCGTTGATCCGCCTGCGAATTTGAAGGTGGCCGCCGTGCGAGCAATCTCCTCCAGCCAATGAGCGACCCTGTACTTGTATTTCGACTCACCAAGGCTGGTGGCGAGTCCTCGCGGCGCGGTGAGCGCGAACACGAGGACAAGGGCTCCAATGAGTCCTACGCCGAAGAGCGAGAAGTACGGATGATAAAAGGTGAGGAGAATGAGTCCGAAGACGACTTGTAGCACCGCCGCCACCCAGTCGGTTAGCAACTTGGCGAGGCTCTTCTGGATCGTCTTGATCTCAAAGAACCGGTTCATCAGCTCGCCGAGGTCCACGCCCGCGAGTTGATCAAGACGCAGGATGGGAAGTCGCTCGCCGAAATCGAACGCGAGGCGTGCGAACAGGCGCTGCTGAATCCGCTCCACGACGCTAAGCTGGAGTACCTGCAACGCACCGTGAATCAGCGTTCCCAGAATCACGAACCCGATGAGAAGGACGACCGGCTGCAGGAGGAGCCCGCCGGAAATCAGGCCGACAACCGCCTGCACACCGAGTGGGAGCGTAAGGCTGAAGAGTCCGGCGAGGGCCGCGTAGAGGTAGACGTGAATGACGTGCTCCCGCTCGAGTCGGAGCCACGAGAACAGACGGGTCAGGGGAGTGACAGCCCCTGGCGGGTTAGGCATGGTGCGAATGTGGGGAGAAGGAGGGGGGGCGCATGGGCCGCGCAGGAACTCTACTCCAACACCTAACCACAAACAATCCGACTGTTTCTAGACGAATACATACAAAAACTGTATGTACTACTCCTAGCGGTTCAATTCATAGACCAGGTGAGCGATTTCCGGGAGCACCAGGCGTTCAAGTGCCAGCTCAACCGCGGCACGTGACCCCGGAAGCGCCACAATCAAAGTGGTGCCCGCCACACCGGCGGCCGCGCGTGAAAGCATCGCCGCAGCGCCGATCTGCTCCGTGAAACTGACGTGCCGGAAGAGCTCACCGAAACCGGGGATGGAGCGCGTAAAGAGTGGCTCGATTGCATCGATCGTGCGGTCGCGTTTGCTCAGCCCAGTGCCGCCGGTAAGAATGATCGCGTCAACAGCATCGTCGGCGATCAGTCGCACGACCAGAGCACGGGTGGCGACTTCGTCGTTCTTGAGTAATGCACTCTGTGCGACGATGTGACCGTCCCCCGCGAGGAGTCGGCGGATCAAGTCTCCCGATTGATCGGTCGCCTCGCTGCGCGAGTCACTGACGGTGACAACTGCGCAACGCACGGGGGGGCGTTCATCTGCTTTTGCCTTGTGTTCAGTCGTTCCCGGAGGGAGTGTCATGCAACGCTTGGGGTGAGAGTCGACCGGACTGCGGTCATATTGGACCAACGGGGATCGAGCATACAGGGTGAGCAGCGGGCAGGAGAGAAACAAGGAGGGGGGGCGGTCCAGCAGGGGTCGACGCCGTGTCGTTATCTGAACCCGCGCCGTGGTCCGTCGCGGCCTCGCCCAGGAGCCGGCCCGTAATCGCCCCCGCTTCTGGCCTCATCGGACGCCACGCCGCACATTAGGACGTCGATTGGTATGAGCTCCTGAACTGCATTCTACCAGGCCTTCAACCACGAACCGCCGTGTCGCGCTCTCTGATCATTGTTGCACTGTTCTCGTTAGGCGCAGCTCCGCTGTCGCTCAAATCGCAAAGCTCACTTGAGCCTGCCGCCAGCACCGGCCGCAGCGTGACTCCGGTTTTCGAAGGTTGGTTCCGGAATGCAGTCGGCACCTACTCGCTGTCGTTCGGATATTTCAATCGCAATACCGACGAAGTGGTGCACGTACCACTCGGTGCTGCCAATGCACTCAGCAGCGGGGGCGCCGTGCAAGGACAGCCTGACACGTTCTTTCCGCGGCGACACTTCGGCGTGTTCGCGGTACGGGTGCCCGCCGATTTTGGTAAACAGAAGGTCGTATGGACGCTGTCGGTACGCGGGGAAACGTTTGCGATTCCCGGAAGCCTTCACACGGACTGGGAGATCGACGCACTGGCCGGCGAAGCGGGGTCCGGGAATACGCCGCCGAGTCTGCGTTTTGCTGCAGACGGCGCGGTCGCGCAGGGGCCCGGCGGATATGCGGCGGGGCCGCTGAGCGCGCAGGCGGGAGTCCCACTACCCATAGCCGTCTGGGTGACGGATGACGGTAAGGGGGCGTCGAGTGTGGTCGGCCTCAGAGGGGTCAACGCGCCTGTTACACTTACCTGGTTCCCGCACCAGGGCCCCGGAGAGGTCTCGTTCTCTGTGCCCACTGAACAGGTCACCGGAAAGGGCGGGGAAGGAAAAACGAGCGTCACCTTCTCAAAGCCGGGCAACTACATCGTTCGCGTGCGCGCCAACGACGCGTCGGGCGTGGTGGCTGCCGGTCATTCGCAGTGCTGCTGGACCAACGGGTTCGTGCGCGTAACGGTACGATGACTCTCCATTGTGACGTGATGCCGCGCTGGCATGCGGGGGCAGCAGCGGGGCTGGTACGCTCCACAGTTCAATGACTTTTCACCGGAGCATTCTGATGAAGCGACTTAATAAAATGATGGCGACCGCGCTCTGCATCGTCAGCTCATCCGCGATGGCGCAAAGTGCAGCGCCGACCTATGCGAAGGACGTCGCACCAATCATTCAATCCAAGTGCCAGGAGTGTCACCGCCCCGGCTCCATTGCGCCGATGTCGCTCCTGACCTACGACGACGCCAAAAAAGTCGCCGCTCGCATTAAGTCGCGTGTGGCCCGCCGGCTCATGCCGCCGTGGCACATCGACCGCACAGTCGGTATCCAGCACTTCAAAAACGACCGCAGTTTGTCCGACGAGCAGGTCGCGACAGTTGTGCGCTGGGTCGATGCCGGCGCTCCACTGGGAAATCCGGCCGATCTGCCAGCCAACCCGACATTTCCCGATGACGCCGAATGGCAGCTGGGCGCAAAGTTCGGCCAGCCCGATCTGGTGATCCGCAGTGAACCGTACACACTTGCCGCACGCACGCAGGACAAGTGGTTTCGGCCATCGACGGAAACGGGAGTGACAGAGCCGCGCTGGGTACGAGCGATCGAGATCAAACCCGTCCATGCCAGAGACCGGCAGGTCGTGCATCATGTGCTCGCGCTACTTAATCAAAAGGAGTCGGATGGCATCGCGGGGCTCGCGAGTACTGCGCACGATCATCAGATGAGCGCTGGCCTCTTTATGGAGTGGGCGGTTGGCAAGACCGGCGAGATCTTTCCCGAGGATGCCGGCAAGCTCATGCTCCCAGGCTCGAAAATCACGTGGGAGATTCATATGCACGCGATGGGCCAGGAGGTGAAAGATGTGCAGGTGGAACTTGGGGTGTACTTCTATCCCAAGGGAACGATTCCGAAGAACCGCACCGTGCTCCAGATGTTTGACGTCAGCCGCAATCGGGAGTTGGATATTCCGCCGAATCAGGTTGCGATGACGCAGAATTTCTACGTCATGAAGGCGCCGGGGCGCATTGAAAATTTCCAGCCGCACATGCACATGCGGGGCAAGGCGATGAACGTGGAGGCGGTGTATCCCGACGGCCGCAAGGAAATTCTGAGCGCTGTGTCTGACTTCCAGTGGAAGTGGCACAACAACTATGTGTTTGCGGATGATGTCGCGCCGCTGCTGCCAAAGGGGACGATGCTGGTATTCACTGCATGGCACGACAATACGAAGTCGAATCCCAACAATCCCGATCCGGATCAGTGGGTGGGTTGGGGTGATCGAACGGTCGACGAAATGGCGCACGCCTGGGTCGACGTGACCTACCTGGAGCAGGACGAGTTCGACCGCCAGGTGGCCGCTCGCAAGGCGAAGGCCACACGTACGACCTCTCGTTAGGTGATGCTGGCGCACATACCCTCGGCCTCCGCGGTTCTCTTCGCGGGGATCGTCGCGCTCGCCGCCTGCACCCCAACGCCGGGCAGCGACAACGCCGACTACCAGCTCGGCGCGATAGGCGCTTTCGGCGAGATGGTAGATGGCGGCGTGAAGAAACTGGCGTTGAGTGCCACCATGTCACCGGCAGAAATGGATGCGTTTCTGCCTGCGGCAGAGCCGGTCGCAGAGCGCAATCGCGTGCAGCTGTATCGAGAGTCGGATTTGATAAAGACAGATCTGTTTCCCGCTGCTGTGGCAACCGGGAAGGACGTCCTGTTGATCTATCAGGGGACCGCCAAAGACGAGTACCTGGCACTCAAGGCAGAAGCAGCACGGCATGCGACTGAGGGGAAATATGAGCCGGGCAGCGCTGAACGGCAGGCGATCTCCCGCCAATTTGCTCGTTTGCTCAGCTATCCGACCCACCATACGAACAAGCTGTTGGCAGCAAACAGCGATTTTCGAACCATGGCGGATTTCGGCGTCCGGGCCACGAATCTGTTCCTCTACTACAGTAATCTTGAGCGTGCAGAGGTGTTCTACACGAGGACACTGGGCTTTGAGAAGGTCGCAGATTACCAGATGGCGAAAATTCTTCGTCTCACTGCCGATTCGTACCTCATACTGGTCGATGCAACAAAGGGGATGCATACCGCAGCGGAACCAAAAACCGTGGCGGTCGCTCTGTTAACCGATAAGCTTGAGGAGTGGCACAGCTATCTCAAGTCGCAGGGCGTGCAGTCGAACCGGCCTCTGGTGAAAAGGCCGGGTGGACCGCACGACGGGTTTGTCGTGGCCGATCCCGAGGGATACCTGCTCGAATTCGAGTGGTTTAATCCACACCCGGAGAACGAAAACTTCCTTCCGCTGATCACGCCGCTCCCGACCGTTCGCTCGGCAGCAAGCACGGTCCCCGATGGACTCGGCTTTCGCGCAACTGTGACATGGTTGTACTACAAGGACATGCTGAAGATGCAGGAGTTCTATGAGCAGGTGCTCGGGCTACGGCAGGTCGTCGATCAGGGCTGGGCCAAGGTGTATCAGGCATCGACGACCGGCTTCGTCGGGCTGGTCGATGAAAAAAGAGGGATGCGTCAGTGGACGGAAAAGAAGGCCGTCAATGTCTCGTTCCTCGTCGATTCGCTGGACGGGTGGTTTGCTCAGGTGCAGTCGAAGAAACGCTTTCCGCTGCGGAGCGATGCGGTAAGTCGCGATTCAACGGGCCGATATCATGCGTTCGTAGGGTTCGATCCCGAGGGATACTACATGGAGTTCGATCGGTTCTTCGACCACGCCGCGAACACGACTCTTATGCAGTACCTGGGCAAGTAGAACAATCATGCTGGAGGTGCCGAGCGTCCCCATGCCGTTGCATCGGGCGCGCTTGGGCCTGCAGGGGCGCGCGCCGAGGGGTGTTGCTATGGAAACAAACTATCGTTATTATTACTGGGGAAATGCCCAATATCCGTCTGCTCCCCGCCGAATCCGCCCGTCCCGATGCAGGACGCACCGTCACGAAGGCGGTTGTGCGCGCAGCCGATCAGCTGGAGGTTAACCAGAGCCAGCTGGCGGAAATCCTTGGCGTAAGCCGTGCGAGTGCTTCGCGTCTCGTGAACGGCGCGTACCAGCTCGATCCCGCTCGATCCAAAGAGTGGGAGCTCGCGCTGCTTTTCCTGCGTGTTTTTCGGTCGCTCGACGCCGTTGTTGGTCACGAAGACGACGCGCGCCGATGGTTGCGTGGTGTCAACACCGCGTTAGGCGCGGTGCCGCTTGATCTCATGCGTAGTGCTGAGGGTCTGGTTCGCACAGTTCACTACCTCGATGCCGCGCGCGGCCGCATCTAAAGCGCCGGCCGGTCTTTGGAGGGCAGTGGAGGCGCAGCATATGGTCTCGACCATGGCGCTGGTGGATACCCGCGCTGAGCAGAACCTGCTCGAAGAGATTCTCGAAGAGGCGAAACCCGCGCTGCCACGGAACGCACAGAGCCTGCACTACCTGCTGGGCACTCCATTCCGGTATCCATCGCCGTTTGGCAGCCGCTTTCGTGCGCCGCATGATCCTGGTGTGTTGTATGGGGCGACTGCGCAGCGTACGGCTTGCGCCGAGCTGGGGTATTGGCGCTGGCGGTTTCTCCTGGATAGTCCGGCCTTAACTCAGCTGCAGGCCAGGCCGCAGACGGTATTCCGATTCGGCGCACGAGGCGTGGGGCGCGATCTGCGCCGCAGCCCTTACGTGGCACGGCGCGACGAGTGGACACACCTGTACGATTATTCCGCGTGTCAGGCGATGGCAGCTGAATCACGCGTCGCCGGCATCCAGATCATTCGTTATGAATCTGTGCGTGACCCGGAGTCGGGTGGTTGTTCAGCTGTTCTGGATCCTGACGCTGTGATTCCTGCGACGCCCTCCGAGATGCAAGCGTGGTACCTGCTGGTTCGCCCGGAGCGAGTGCGTTGGTGGCCCGCGAGCAGAGCACCGCAGCAGTCGTTTGATTTCGAAACCGTGAGCTGGTGGGCGCCGGCCGGGCTGCGTAGGAGGTAAACTGTGGACCTCAATCGCGTGCAGGGAGTTCAGCCAGCGCGCGATCCATCACCTCCACGATACGATCGGCATCTGTCACCGTGAGACACATCGGTCCGCGCAGCTTCAACACATTGTGAAATGGTCCGTCGGTCCCGATAAGTACACCGAGCTCCCGCATCCGATTCACGACAGCAGACGCCTCAGCTGGCGCGGGCTCGCGCGACTCGCGGTCGCGCACCAACTCGACACCGATGAACAGTCCCGATCCGCGCACATCTCCGATCCACTCATGCTTCTCTTGCAGAGTGCGCAACGCAGCAAGCAAGTGCTCGCCGATAACATACGCGTGTTCCTGCAATTTCTCCTCAAGCGTCACCCGCAGCGTTGCCAAACCGGCCACGCAGGCCGCGGTACTGCCGCCGAATGTGCTGAAGAACTCCATGCCGTTGTTGAATGCGTCGGCGACCGCATGTGACGTAATCACGGCACCCATGGGATATCCGTTGGCGATGGGTTTGCCGAGTACGACGATGTCGGGGATTACATCGTGCAGTTGAAAGCCCCAGAAGTGTGATCCCAGTCGACCGAACCCGGTCTGCACCTCATCCGCGATGCACAATCCCCCGGCCGCGCGCACCCGATCGTATGTGTCGCTGAGGTACCCGTCAGGCAGAATGATCTGACCACCGACGCTCGGACATGTTTCGGCGATATACGCCGACACCTTGCGACCTTGTGTATGTACCCGATTGATCGCATGCTCGACCTGCTGAGCAAACCATGCGCCTGGCGCTCCGACATAGTCACGATTGCGATAAACATCGGGGATGGGTGACGTATGAACCCAGTCGGGAGCGCCGTTGCCACCGGGGCCGGCGTGTTTGTAGGGACTGATGTCAATCAACGCGGTGGTGTGGCCGTGGTATGCGGCGTCCATCACGATAAGATCGCGCTGCCCGGTGTACGCACGCGCCAGTCGCAAGGCGAGCTCATTGGCTTCGCTGCCGGAGGCAGTCAAATAGCACACCTTGAGCGGCTTGGGGAACATGGCCGCCAGCTCCGCCGCATAGATCGTCAGCTGATCCTGCAGATACCGTGTGTTCGTGTTCAACACGGACAGTTGCTGGCTCACCGCACGAACCACACGGGGGTGGCTATGGCCGACGTGCGCGACGTTGTTGTACGCGTCGATATAACGGTGCGCATGGCCATCGAACAAATATTGCATATAACCACGCACAGCATGCACTGGCGCAGGCGAATATGACACGCTTAGGTTGCCGCCAATATGCGCGTGGCGTTGAGCGACGATCTGTGCGACCAGTGTCGCGTGCGGCAGACTTTTGGCAGGGATACCGAGTATCAGATTGGGATCGGGAGAGATGCTGCGCCATACGTGCCGCTGGCTGGCGCGCACGGCACCGTCCACGTTGCACGGCACGTCCAGTATATCCACCATAAGCTGTACGTGGACGTGGTCCCACCAGTCGCCGTTGGTGGGCGGACTGCCGATTCTGGCGAACTCCTGTCCCTTGCCTATCGGCGCACCAACTTTGAGACCGTCGAGTGAGTCCTCCGTAAGGTGACCGTACAGGACAAAAAACTCCGTAGGGTCCGCGCCGTCGGTCAAGTGCCGTAAAACAATGACCGGTCCATAGTCATGATGACCGGCGGCATTCTCAAACGAGTGTACGACGCCATCGAGCGGAGAGTACAGCGGCGTGCCGGCTTCCATAGTGACGTCCAGACCGATATGTATCGTGCGCGGCTCAGCACGCGTCGGCTCGTTGGGCCATTCATAAATCAATCGGGCTTCGTCGTAGCCACCGACGCCAACGGTTGAGCTGTGCTCGGCCATCAACGCCCGTATGCGAAGGTTCAGTGGACCAGGAGCGTTCTCCACAGGATTGCTGTGGATCAGCGCACTGCCCGCCGAGAAGTCCAGCGGGGTGACAGGAACCGTATGCAAGTGCACGCCGGTCAGCGGTGCGAAGGTGCCGCGATTGGCACGTAGCCACGCCACGACATGGTGCGACTGGGGCACCGGTTCCCACCCGCATGCTTCCCGAAACGTGTAGTGTGCGAAGCGCGGGTGTGTTTCCGCTAGCAGCGGTAGTAGCCGCCTAATCGGTTCCTGACTTATGCCGAGGTACTCAACATCGGGTCGTGCCGCACGCTGGTCAGCGGCGATGCAGGCGCTCACGGCGAGGCGCATTCGCACAAGGCTGAACAACACCTGCACTTCAGCCTCGGTAAGCGGGAACGCTTGGTGGTATCCGCGCAGTACAGAAGCGGCGGCAGCGAGTGGATCGTCGGCGCGAAGTGCAACGTACGCCATCGCGATCGCGACATTGTTCACAGTGTGACTGAACACCAAGTCGCCGAAATCGATGATGCCGGTGACACGCTGGCTGCCGTCGTCGACGAGAACATTGTAGTCATTCGCGTCTGCGTGTATGACACTCGTACGCAGGTGCGGCAGCAGGGCGGGGAGGAGTTCCGCGTGGTAGGCCGCGATCTCCTTTATGCCCCTGCGAAGATCCGTGTCCTTCACCTTGGACAAATGTTGCTTAATAATGTCCGCCGCGTGCACAAGGTCCCATTTGAGATATCGGTGGGACGCGGGGTGGTCAAAACCGACAAGCGCCGCATCCAGCCTCCCCAGCGCCAGACCCACCTCGGTGTGCAGACCGTCAGACCGACGCCGTGCTCGCGCCAAAGGGATTCCGGGGAGCAGCGATACAACGCGCACGAGATGTCCGTTGTACTGCGTGATCAGTTCGCCGCTGTTAGCGGGAACAGTGGTTGGTACAAGGGCAGTTGCTGCGAGATGAGACATGGCAGCGACCTCACCCTCTACCACCGCTCGCTCTTCCTTCGCATTGAAGATCTTGACGACGAACCGTCCGCCGCTGCTGCTAAGCAGCAGGTTCTGATCGCGTTCACTCGGGAGCGCGCCTACCTCACCATTGAGTCTGTAGGTACTCGCGATGAACCGGGCCACATCTTTGGGACTGAGGCCCGGTACTCCGCTGTCGGGAGGTTCCGCTTGAGGCATTTTTTACTGTACTACGCGGCGGGGAATCACAATCGGTGCAATGCCCAGTCGTTGCATCGCCGCATTAAACGCGGGGACATCCTCTTCGATCAGCTTGCGCACGCGTTCCGACGCGGCAACCCACTCCCGGGTGAGGTCGCCGGCCCGCTCGATCGCGCCGTTGGTCGGACGCCCCTCCGGGCCGCCGGAGATGTATCCGCCGGTCCCGGTCAGATTACCGTACAGTTCATTCAGCTGATTGTCGAGCTGCCCGCCGAATCGCAGAATATCGTATCCCACCTTGTGCCTGGGATCGGTCAGCGATGTCTCCAGCGTATCAACCTTGTTCACCAGCGTGTCAACCGCCGGTTGAGCGGCCGCTTTGGCTCCCGCACGCTCGGCTTGCGCCAGAGCCAGACGCGCCTGCTCCCGAACGGCGCGAACGTCAGCCAGCGCTTTGTTTACTGCCGTCATCGTATCGCGCAGTGCCGATGCAGCGTTGTACTGTGCCACGTAGTCGGCCTGCGTTGCGCGCAGGCGTGGATCAGCCTTGACGGTCACTGTTCGCTCCTGTATACGTCCGTCCGCGATCATGCGCACAGTAAAAACACCCGGTGGCGCTTTCACACCACCTGAGTATCCCCACAACAGCTGGCCCTCGGCGGGTTCAGGTCCGTCGTAGGTCAGGTCCCAACTCACCCGGTGTGCTCCTGCTTTCGATGGTAGCAAGGGGGTACGCAGCGTGCGTGCCTTTGCCGTATCGCTGCTGAATGAACGCACGGCGCGACCCTGGGAATCCACGATGTTGATGGCGATCTCCGTTGCAATAGAATCGCGGAGCCAGTAGTGGATGAGGGCGCCCTGGGGTGCGGGATCGGGCGCGGCCTCCACACCACCAGCGCCACCGCCGCCGAGTTCGAGGCGGGTAGCCTCCCGCGGAGCAAAGAGGTGCACACGGCCAAGGTCGGCGCCCGCGGCGAGTTGTTGCAGCGGGCTCACGTCATCGAGGATCCAGAAGGAGCGACCCTGCGTTGAGACGATCACGTCGTCGTTATGCAGCGCGATATCGGTCACGGGCACGATGGGCAGTTTCTGCTGGAACTGCTGCCATCTGCGTCCCCCGTCGAGTGAAACAAAGAAGCCGAACTCAGTGCCGGCATACAGCAGTCCCTGTTGTTTACGGTCCTCACGGATCACACGAATTGGGTAATCAGCGGGAATACCGTTGCTGCCATCGGCAATTCGTGACCACGTGGCACCATAGTCATCGGTGCGCCATGCGTAAGGCGCCCAATCATCAAGCCGGTACCGATGAGCGGCAATGAATGCGCGACCTGGTGCATGCGGCGACAGCTCAATGCGGTTGATCGTCGTCTGCGGTTGCATGCCTGTTGGGGTAACGCTCTTCCACGTTTTACCGCCGTCCCGCGTGATGTGCAGGCGACCATCGTCGCTGCCGGCCCACAGTGTTGCCGCGTCTTTCGGGTCTTCGGCGAGCGCGAAGATCGTGTTGTACATCTCAACGCCTGTCGCGTCACCATTGATTGGTCCGCCGGGGTGAACCTTCGTCTTCGGATCGTTGGTGGTGAGATCGCCCGAGATCGTCTCCCACGTCATTCCGCCGTCGCGCGTGCGGTGCACGTATTGTGAGGCGTGGTAGACCACATTGCGGTCGTGGCGCGAAACGACAATCGGCGCGACCCACTGAAAGCGGTACTTCACGTCCTGCCCTGCCTGTCCCACAAGCTGCTGCGGGTACAGATTAACGTTGCGACGTTCACCGGTGGTGAGATCCCAGCGATTGATTGCACCGCCGTAACATCCACCCCAAATCACATCGGGTTTGTCAGGGTCGAGCGCGACCGGCCCCGTTTCGCAGCCGGAGGCATACTGCCAGCTGGCCATGGGGTGCAGGTCGTTGGGGCCCATCGCCGACGCAATGGAAATGCTCGTGTTGTCCTGCTGAGATCCGTAGACACGGTAGGGCGTCGCGTGATCCACCACCGCGTCATACAGCTCTGCCGTAGGAAGAAGGTTCATCGAACTCCAGCTCTTGCCCCCTGTCAGCGATACGACTGATCCGCCGTCATCGCCGAGTACCATAATTTTGGGGTTAGTCGGGTTAATCCAGAGATCGTGTGTGTCGCCATGTGGCACAGGGACGGCTTCCATGGTCTTGCCGCCGTCAACAGACTTGTGCAGCTGGACACTCATGATCCACACAGTGTGTTCATCCACAGGGTCTGCAACGAGACGGTAATAGTACCAGGCGCGCTGCCGGATCTTGTTTTCATCGTTGACACGTGTCCACGACTTACCCGCGTCGTCGCTGCGATAGAGTCCACCCAATGGTTCTGCTTCGATAATCGCCCAGATGCGATCCGGGTTGGCGGGGCTTACGGTCAGCCCGATCTTACCGGTTAATCCAGCGGGGAGGCCGCCGGAAAGTTTCGACCAGTTGTCGCCGCCATCAGTCGATTTCCAGATGCCACCTTCACTGCTGCCTGAAATCATCGTCCACGGCTTTCGTTCACCGCGCCAGAACGCGGCGTACAGAATACGGGGATTTTTCGGGTCCATGACAAGATCTGACGCGCCGGTCGAATCATTAAGAAACAACACCTGTTGCCAGTTGGTACCACCGTCGCGCGAGCGATAGATGCCACGCTCACGATTTTTCCCGAAAGGATGGCCGAGTGCGGACATGTAAACGACATCCGGATTGGTCGGGTGGACCGCGATGCGGCCGAGTGCCCCCGTTTCCCGCAGGCCGATGAACTTC
>JBGTBX010000217.1:0-7859 GCA_041749115.1 Gemmatimonadaceae bacterium | reverse complement strand
GGCCGTCGCGCAGTTCCTGGCCTTCGGATGTACCCACGACTGGCGGACGATGTTTCACGGGGTCGAACTCACCGGCGCGGGCACCCTGTGGGCGATCGAGCCTGGAACGGTCCGGCGGAGTCGGTACTTCGAACCGTCCGTTTGGGAGGCTCAGGCGCCGCTGTCGGAACAGGAGTTCGACGGGGCATTCCAGGAGACGTTTCGACGAATCCTGCCCCGTTATCTGTCTAGTGGCGCGGCCGTCGGGATCTCGCTGACCGGTGGCCTCGACACGCGGATGATCATGGCGTGTCTTTCCGATCCCTCCAGAGTCGCTGCGTCTTACACGTTCTCGGGCGAGCAGGATTGGTTACTCGACGAGCGAATCGCCGCGCGCGTGGCCGCCGTCCGCGGCATCCCGCATCGGGTCTTGCGGATCCGCCCTGACTTCGTAAACGCCTATCCCAGCTGGGTCGACAAAACCATTGAAGCGAGCGGTGGGACGCTGGGCGCAACCGGCGCCCATGAGATTTACTTCAACGAGCAGGCACGGCACCTGGCGCCCGTGCGGCTGACAGGTAACTTCGGCAGCGAGGTGCTCCGGAGCATGTCGACGTTCAAGCCGGTCGGCCTTTCAAGCGGCTTGCTCTCCGACGGCGTAGCCGAGACTGTACGAAAGCAGACTGCGCGACCAACCGCGCCCGCGGTACATCCGGTGACCTTCGCCGCGTTCAGGGAGGTTCCTTGGGGGCTCTTCGGCAGCCTGGCAGCCGGGCGGTCGCAGGTCACGTTCCGGACCCCGTATCTCGACAACGACCTGGTTGCGCTGGCCTATCGAGCGCCAGCAGCATCGCGACAGTCCACGGATTCGTCGCTTCGGCTTGTGTCCGGCAGTAGCCCAGCCCTGGCCGCGATCCCGACCGATCGTGGAGTGCTTCACGGCGACTATGGGGCGGGTCGGCTCGGAAGGCGGCTGTTCTCAGAAGTCACCTTCAAGCTCGACTACCTGGACAAGGAGGGGCTCCCAGGCTGGCTGGCGCCAGCAGAGCCACTGTTCGGCCTCCTCTCCAAAACTCGTCTTCTGGGGCTGCACAAGTATCTGCCCTACAGGCGCTGGTTCCGCGAGGAGCTGGCGCCGTACATGCGCGATGTCGTCACAGATCCGCGTACGGCGAGGCTTCCCTATTGGAACGGTGAGGCGCTCGAGGCGATGGTGAGCAACCATGTGCGCGGCCGCCGGAACCACGTTCGAGACATCAACGCCGTGCTCACCCTGGAGGCAGTGCATCGCCTGCTGTTAGGCTCCGTGCCGGCACCACCACTCATTCCCGAGGCTGCAAACGCTCGATGAACATCCTGATACTCAAGTTAAACGCCACGGGCGACGTGGTCCGCACGGCGACGCTGCTGCGTCGCCTCGAAGGGGACGTCACCTGGATCACGGCTGCGACGAACGCGGTGCTCCTCACCGGCACCACCCCGGCGGTCCGGTGTCTGACGTGGGACGAACGTGAGCGCGCCCTCGATCGGCGCTACGAGTTGGTGATCAGCCTCGAGGACGAAGAGGAGGTGGCCCGGTTCGTAAAACAGGTGCAGCGTCACCGCATATTCGGGGCGATGCTGGACGAGCGGGGTGCCGTCACGTACAGCAGTGACTCGAGCGCCTGGTTCGACTTGAGCCTGATCAGCAGATTGGGCCGCACAACGGCGGACGAGTTGAAGCTGCGGAATCGACAGACCTATCAGGATCTGGTCTTCGAGGGACTGGGATTCGAGTTCGGCAACGAGGCCTACGTTCTGCCGGAGCCGCCACAGAGCGATCTCGAAGGGGACGTCGCGATTGCTCCTGTCGCCGGCCCGGTCTGGCCGATGAAGGGATGGGCGCATTACGAAGCCCTCCGTCGGCTGCTCGAGGGGGACGGCCTGCGTGTCAACGTGCTGCCCAAGCGCGCGTCGCTGCTGGAACACCTGGGCGACGTGGCCGCTCATCGGTGCCTGGTCAGCGGGGACAGTCTGCCCATGCACCTGGCCCTCGGCACGAACACCCCATGCGTCACCCTGTTCAACTGCACCAGTCCCTGGGAGATCCACGACTACGGCCTACAGACGAAGCTGGTCTCCCCGGTGCTCGAGAAGTATTTCTACAAACGCGCGTTTGACCGCGCCGCGACGACGGCGATCACGCTTGACGAGGTCTACCGAAGCGTCATGAAGCGGCTGACCATGGTGGCGGAGCGCGCTTGATGCATGTGCCCAACAGCGAGCCCACCTTTATTAGAACGAGAGACCTCGTAGAGAATCGGCAGGATATGTGATTTATGAATGACTTGGTTTCCATTCTGATTCCCGCCTATAACGCTGAGCGATGGCTTGCCTCGACACTACGGTCGTGCCTCGATCAGACTTGGCCACACATCGAAATCATCGTGGTCGACGACGGGTCCCGCGACAGAACGCGCAAGGTAGCTAGAAAGTTCGAGAGCAAGTCCGTCAGGGTGGTAACACAGCCGAACAGCGGCGCGCCGGTCGCGAGGAACCGGGCTTTCGAGTTAGCTCAAGGGTCATTCATCCAGTGGCTCGATGCGGGTGACCTGCTCCACCCGGAAAAAATAGCCCATCAAATGCGCACGGCGAAAGCACTCGCGGATCCCTCCGTCCTGCTGTCGGGTATCTTCGGAACGTTTTACCATCGCCAGGATAGCGCGGTTTTTGTCAGAACGTCATTGTGGCGCGACTTGACACCAATCGAATACTTCCTTACGCGGTTCAACGAAAATGTCTGCTTTCAGACGGACACTTGGCTCGTGAGCCGCGAGCTCACAGAGGCCGCGGGTCCCTGGTCCGATATTGGCTCTCCCGATGACGATGGTGAATATTTCTGTCGCGTGGTGTTGAAGAGCACCGGGATACGATTCGTCGAAGACGCGAGAAGTTACTATCGTCAGGGAGTCAGCGGCGGCCTTCATCTGGCGACGTCACGGAACGCCCTGACCGCGTTGTTCGCATCTAAAGTGAAGTGCATCAATCACCTGATGTCCCTTGAGGACAGCCCTCGTTCCCGGCAGGCCGCAGTCAGGCTGCTCCAGGACTGGATGCCCTACTTCTACCCCGAGCAGCAGGACATCGTCGAACGCGCGCAACAGTTGGCGCGCGGGCTTGGGGGCGAACTCAGGCCACCGCAACTCAGATGGAAGTACCGCCCTGTCGAGTGGCTTTGCGGCTACCCGTATGCCGCGAAGCTCAGCCGCTTGCTGCCATCAGCTAAAAGCCGCCTCATCTGCAACTGGGACGAACTTCTGCAAAGCTTGTCCCGATAAGCAGCGAAAGCTGCAGGGGCTGTGACTGTGGCGTTCGACGGAAGAGCGGCGGGCGAATCTTTAGAGTATGTGGAGCAGGCCACTGTTATTCCATCCACGACGACGACTCGACTTATGGAAATGCATATGCTACTCGGGCGCACCCTATGTGACCTTCGAGAGAGAGAATTACCCGTGACGCGCCATGACTAGAGACCTTATCGCGACCGACACCGATCGAATTCTCGTGACTGGCTCGAACGGTTTTATCGGCGCAAAAGTGGTGGAAATCCTCCTCGAATACGGTTTCACCAATCTCAGATGCTTCGTCCGGCCATCGAGTTCTCTCGATCGTTTGACCACGGTGTTGAATAGACACCGGTCGGTTGCACGTCCGGAAGTCGTGGCAGGTGATCTGACCTCACCTGATGACTGTGCCAAGGCCGCGGAAGGGGTCTCGATTATTTGTCATCTTGCAGCTGGCTTCGACAAATCCTTCGCGGGTGCTTTCATGAACTCGGCGCTCGCCACAAGGAATCTGATGGACGCCTTTCTTGCGCGCGGCAAGGTGAAGCGGTTCGTCAACGTAAGTTCTTTTGCCGTGTATTCGAATCTGCTGCTAAAGCGCGGGTCGCTACTGGACGAGTCGAGCCCACTCGAGGACGCCCCGCAGGAACGATTCGACGCGTACGCTTTCGGAAAGCTGAAGCAGGAGGAACTCGTTCGTGATTATGGTAGTAACCAGGGGTTGCCGTTCGTGATCCTTCGTCCAGGCACCGTTTTTGGTCCAGGCAAAACGGAACTGACCGGCCGCATCGGCGTCGATACGTTTGGCTTCTTCATTCATGTCGGTGGGTCGAACATGCTGCCGTTGACCTTCGTGGACAATTGCGCCGAAGCGATTGTCCTGGCGGCCCTTGTGCCCGGTGTCAGCGGAGAGACATTTAACATTGTAGATGACGATCTGCTGACGAGCCGAGAGTTCCTCCGAGCCTACAGGAGACATGTCACCCCATTTTTGTCGATCCCGTTGCCATACCCGCTAGCCTATGGCCTGTGCGCGTTGTGGGAGGAGTATTCGAAACGTTCTCAGGGACAACTTCCACCGGCGTTCAATCGGCGTCGCTGTGCAGCCGAGTGGAAGGGTAATCGCTTCTCAAACGCAAAACTACGTCAACGATTGGGCTGGAAGCCAAGAGTCAGCATGGCTCAGGCGATGGACCGATTTGTGTCGCAGTTCGCAACTCAATCGTAGTCATCTGATGATACGAGTTGCGATCGTTGGCTGCGGAAAGATTGCGGATCAGCACGTTCAAGCTATAAGCCGCATTCCGGGGAGCGCGGTGGTGGCCGTGTGCGATAGGGAGCCTCTCATGGCGGGCCAACTCGCGGAACGCCACGGCATCACCGGAATTTATGCGGACGTCGGGGCGATGCTGGAGGCTGCCCGTCCCGATGCCGTGCACGTGACGACGCCACCACAGAGTCATTACTCCATCGCAAGTCTGTGTCTGGGTGCCGGGAGCAATGTCTACCTGGAAAAGCCATTTACGGTCACTGCCCAGGAGGCGGAATCGCTGATTGAGTGCGCGGAGGCTCGTAAGCTGATCCTAACAGCGGGTCATAACTATCAATTCACCCCGGAAATGCTCGCCATGCGCCGTCTGGTGCACGATGGGTTCCTTGGGGGGCGGGCTGTTCACGTCGAGAGCCACTGGTCTTACGATCTCAGCGACACGAGCTATGTGGGCCCCCTTCTAGGGAACCCCAGTCACTGGGTGCGGCAATTGCCAGGCCAATTGTTCCACAACCTCATCAGCCACGGCATTGCGCGGCTCGCGGAGTTTCTGGATGACGTCAGCGAGTTGACTGCGAGCGCCCATCAGAGTGTGCAGTTGGGTCGTTTGGGTGGACAGGAGGTCATGGATGAACTGCGCGTCGTGATGCGTGACAATCACGGCACAACTGCCAGTTTTTGTTTTTCCACGCAAATCAAGCCCGGAATGAATCGACTACGCATTTGCGGAGCGGCGAATTCGATTACGGTGGACTTGGCGTCCGGTAGCATGCTGAGGCACACCAGCCGAAGTCATAAGAGTTATCTAACGTTTCTGATGCCCGAGCTGAACGAAGCTCGCGAGCAGTTGAGGAATTTCGGACGCAACACCATGGCGATACTGCGTCGGCGTCTATACCAGGACGCCGGAATGAAGGAATTGATCGAGCGCTTCTATAGGAGCATCGCCAGCGGTGGATCCCCTCCGATCCCCTATCGAGAGATTTTGCTGACGGCACGCCTCATGGATGCCATCTTCAACCAGATTCGATCGCCGCGTCGGGGACATGCGATTGAAGCAGACGCTGACTGACACCGGTGTTTGTCACGACGCCAGCGCCGCCGTGCCGCATCAGAGTGCCCCGGTCGTAGCACTGTTGACGGGCGGGGGAGACCGGCCCTACGCGTTGGGCTTGGCGGTGAGTCTCGCGTCGGCTAGCGTCGCTTTCGACTTCATTGGAAGCGACGATCTCGACGTGCCCGAGTTGCGGCACAATCCGCTGATCCGGTTCCTCAATCTGCGCGGCGACCAAAATCCCGACGCTTCACTCGCATGGAAGTGGGCCCGCATCCTCAGATACTACGCGCGGCTCGTGGCGTACGCGGCCACGTGCAATGTCAAGATCTTCCACATCCTCTGGAACAACAAACTTGAATTCTTCGATCGAACCCTCTTGCTTCTTTATTACCGCGGCCTAGGGAAGAAACTGGTCTTTACGGTCCATAACGTGAATGTGCGTAAGCGCGACGGCAACGACGGTGTGTTGAATCGACTGACGTTGCGCGCGCAGTATGCGCTGGTGCACCATCTGTTCGTACACACCGATCAAATGAAGCGGGAACTACAGTGCGAGTTCAAGGTGCCGGCCGAGAAGATTAGTGTGATTCCCTTTGGAATCAACAGCACCGTACCCGACACGGACTTGACTGGTGTTGCCGCGCGGCGTCGCCTTGGCCTCAACGAACGGGATAAGACTGTCCTTTTCTTTGGAAACATTGCGCCGTACAAAGGCCTTGAATTTCTCGTTGAAGCAATGCCGGCAGTAGTCGAGTCGCTTCCTGAATGTCGTCTCGTAATCGCTGGACGACCGAAGGGTCCGGCGTCGTACTGGGCGGCGATCCAGCACAGAATCTCGATCCTTGGTCTGAATGAGACGACTGTACAACGTATCGAGTACGTTCCTGATGCGGATACGGAAGTGTATTTCAAGACTGCAGATGTACTCGTGCTTCCCTATACGCACGTATTTCAAAGCGGTGTGCTATTCCTGGCCTACAATTTTGGCCTTCCGGTCATCGCGAGCGACATCGCGTCGCTTCGCGAAGATATTCTGGAGGGAGAAACTGGTTTTGTTTGTCCGCCGCGTGATCCGAATGCCCTCGCCGAGACGTTAGTGCGGTATTTCGCGAGCAGCCTTTACGGTGATCTCACCCGCCACCGTGCGGCGATTCGCCGTTATGCAGACGATCGGTACTCCTGGACAAAAGTGGCCGCAGTGACGAGCCACACTTATAGCACCCTCCTGCCTTGTCCCCGACGTTCTCCGCTGAATCGGCGCTCGGACGCTGCTGATCACCACCAGCACGGAGAGCAGCGATGAGTGTCGGCATGTCGGCGTGGCCTTGCAGTGGTCGGCAGCCTTTGCCGGCTTTGAGGACGACGGCGGCCATCTACCGAAGCACCATCTGCCCGCGCGGCGAACGTTTGACGTGCGGCTTCACAGGGTCCGGCTGATCAAACTCTGGATCTCGTGGTGGTGGCCAGCGATTGGCTGGGTCGGTCCGAGACACCGAGGGTGAGCACGGTCAGTCTCTCGTCTTAAACCCTCGGGGGAGACTCATGGGGCGCCCGCGTATCGATGCTCGAGGCGACGCACTAGCCGAGCACGGAAACAGCATGGAATGGGCCGGATGACCAAGCCGACCGGCCGACCATCCAGACGGGATGGCCTTTCACGGGTACACACCGCTTAGTGCGCTTACAATATACTCGCCTGGGGTACAAAATGTTAACCCGTCAACGATATTGTTACGCCTAATGTTCCTCTCCCAGCGCGCTCTCAAACGCAAACTGACAGCCGCGTAATTACACTACGGCACTCGCGTTGACAATCTTGTGCCGGCGGCACCGGGGCGCTGGGGCAATCTAGGCGTAAAAGTGCCTTGCTGCGGAATTACCGTGTTTCGACATGACACGGCGGCCCTTTTGCAGGAGCTCCGGCACCGGGATCTGGAGGTGGTGGGGAGCACCGTTAGACGGCGCGTCTCGCCGTGCGGGTGGTACTACCCTGGCTAGCCCCAAGGGCTTTGGCAACAGCGTTTGGCTGCCGTTTTCCGGACGCGGCAACGGTAATAGTCAAACGGTTACGGAGCATCAATCATGAAGTGGTTAGGAATACTGCTGGTACTCGCGAGTGCGGCGCCGGCGCAGGCCGCGACGATCATCGCGGCCTCCTGCTCGCGGACCAACGTGGCATCAGCAATTGCGTCGGCGAGCCCAGGCGACACAGTCCGGGTGCCTGCTGGCA
>JBGTBX010000216.1:0-3331 GCA_041749115.1 Gemmatimonadaceae bacterium | reverse complement strand
GATGTCGACGTGACCCTGGTCGATCGTACGAACCATCATCTCTTTCAGCCGCTGTTGTATCAGGTTGCCACCGCCTCGCTGAGCCCCAGCGATATCACCGCGCCCATCCGCTGGATTCTGCGGCGGCAGAGGAACGTAACGGTGTTGCTCGCTGAAGTGACTGGTATCGATGTGGACAGAAGAGTCGTGATCATCGATGGAGAGTCACGCGAGCTTCCATACGATTATCTGATTGTCGCATCCGGCTCGCGTCACGCGTATTTCAACCATGATGAGTGGGAGCCAATGGCCCCCGGTCTAAAGGCGATAGAGGACGCCGAGGAGATTCGCCGGAGATTTCTGCTGGCGTTCGAGAGAGCGGAGAAATCGCTCGACGAGGAGGAACGGAAGGAGTGCCTGACATTCGTGGTGGTCGGAGGTGGACCGACAGGAGCTGAGCTTTCTGGTGCGTTTCCGACGATCGCCCGAAAGGCCCTCCACGGTGATTTCAGGAACATCGATACACGCACTTCGCGGGTAGTGCTGCTCGAAGGTGGCCCGCGAATACTTCCTTCATTTCCGGAAGAGCTTGCGCGAGTGGCTCACCACGACCTGGAGGAACTTGGGGTCGAAGTAAGAACCGGTTCCGTGGTGACACGTATCGAGCCCCGTGCGGTGTACGTTGGAGACGAACGCATCGCGACACAAACAGTGTTCTGGGCCGCTGGCAATATCGCGTCACCTCTCGGCAAAGCACTCGGCGTACCTGTGGACGGCGCGGGTCGCGTCATTGTCAACGAGGATTTGTCCATCCCGGGGAGTCCCGAGGTTTTCGTCGTGGGAGACATGGCGCTGGTGATTCGTGACGACGGAACCCCGGTACCGGGTGTGTGTCCGGCGGCCAATCAGGAGGGAACGGCCGCGGCGAGGAATATTCTTCACATTCTGCGGCGACAGCCGGTTCGGAAGTTTCGGTATCGCAACAAAGGCGATCTTGCGACTATCGGCCGCTCGCGGGCGATAGCGGATTTCGGCAAGGTCAGATTGACCGGCCGGATCGCGTGGTTGTTGTGGCTTTTCGTTCACATCATGTATCTCGTCGGGTTTCGAAACCGCATCAGCGTGTTCATCCAGTGGGGGTACAGCTATTTCACTTACCAGAGAGGGGTAAGGTTGATCACGAAAGCCGATGGGAGCGATGGAGAGCGCGAGTAGCGCTGAACCGGATGATGTTGCTTTCGTCGTCGCGCTTGGGCGGACTCGGTTCGGACCCCACCTGCTTTGAGTTTCGGGTAGCGCGAGTCGCGGGGTCCTCCGTCGGAACGCTCCACTCCCGCCGCGTGGGCAGCGGAAATATGTCGCAGCGGTATGCAGGGTTACGCGATCAACAGAATCGGGCAAGGTCTAAGGTGTGCCGGGATAACGACTTGGCAGGCGCACCGCATGTAGACGGAGAGATGGCTGCATAGCTTGCAACAAACGCCGCAGCTGCGCAGTATATCGTGACGACCCAATCGCTAGTTGAGCTAAACTGTTTCGAACCGGCTCTTAAAAGGCTTGCGATGATTTCCAGCATGCGAATTCTTCAGGCTCTTATTTCAATTGCGAGTTTTCTGGCTTGCGACGAGAAGACGGCACGCCAAGACGACTCATCAGCTGCGTTGTCGAGGGCCGACAGTCCTCAGGTTGCTGACGGATCGCCCGCGCAACTCCAAGGCTCCATACCAACATGGACCGAATTCGCGATTCTGCAGAACCGCGTGGCCGTAATGTCGGATCAGGCGGCCCTGTCAAGATTTCGGAGCTTGTTGGTTGCGCCGCGTGCCGAGGCCGGGCAACAAGTCCGTGAAATGTTCGAGCAACGTCTCGCGTTCGGCGTCCCAAACGGCGTTGATGTACTCGTATTGCACCAAACCGGGGCGGACGCACGAGTGCGAATAGATGAGCCGAACCGCGTATACAGCGGGCGTGAAGGTTGGGTTCCCACAGAGTGGCTACGCCGCAAGTCTAGTCCTGGGGCCGGCCAACCCATCGCTGCCACGCTATGAGATTCTCGAGAAGATGGGAGCTACGATAGAAGTGCTTGTGACCTCCCTCCGCCCAAGCGGCCAGCCGGACAACTTCAGTCGGCACCTCTTGGAAATCACGCGCCGGGAAGGAGCAGCAGTCGCCCACTTCTACAGTACTCGCGAAGCCTACGACGCCAACGTCAATGGCGGAACGAATCCGCGCACGATCGATCGAGCGATGAAGCGGGGTTACCTAAGGTCGTGTTGAGAACGGCGTCTTTCAGCCTTCGCCTTACTGATTTCCCGTGCACGGCAACCGCACCTGTTGGACGCTGAGCTTTTCGGCCACCTCTGGCGTTGGGCGTCAGGGGCAGCACTCGTGAGGCCGCGCCGAGTAACACGGAGCAGGCCAGTGACACCCCAGTTGCTACATTTTACCTAAAGGTGGCATAACCAATGGCATCCCCCAAACTCACTCCAACTACGATCGAACCCAGCGAATCCGGCAGCGTGCACTACCTGCGCTGCGCGCCGTCGAAGGCGGGCATGCTCTCGACCGGACTGTTGAATCTGTTCCTGCGCATCCGCAACGACGGCGCGCGGGCCGTAACGGTGAACAAGGTGGTACTGCGCATCGGCGGCGCGCTATCGGCCGTTAAGACGTTCAATGTGGACCTTGCGGTTGGTGCGGCGTCGACCGTGTCGTGGACGCAGCCGGAGGACTTCGTGTTTACGCCGCTACGGGGGCTGAACCTGCGAATCGAGATCTCGGCGGCGGGATTCAGCGAGCCCGACGTGACCACCAATCCGCTGGTCGCGCACGAGAATCCGACGGCAAACGGCAGCTACCGGTTCTGGGCCGAGACGCGCGATCTGCGCGCGGGCGAGTTCTGGCACGTGCATGGCTTCTCGCACGCACAGACGCGGGAGCAATCGTTTGCTTACGACGTGGGCGTGAATGTCGTGGGCGGGAACGGGCGGCTGCCGAATACAGATGGCTCCAACGTGACGCACTACCGCGGGTGGGGCAAGCCTGTCTACGCGATCGCGGCAGGGACGGTGCGGCACTTGCGCAACGACTTTCCCACGAACGAGACGTTTGGCAACGTGAGCGCCGATATTCAGAATCTGATGGACGACTTGGGGGACGGCAACGGCAACTTCGTGACGATCGCGACCGATGACGAAACAGTGCTGTACGCGCATTTGCAGTCGGGCACGGTGGCGGTGGTGCCGGGCGATGCAGTGGAGGCGGGCGATTTTCTGGGGCTGGCGGGGCACTCGGGTGCGTCGTCGCATCCGCATCTGCACATCGGGACGGTGCGGACGAACGCGGGTTCGCA
>JBGTBX010000215.1:0-7241 GCA_041749115.1 Gemmatimonadaceae bacterium | reverse complement strand
CGGTACACATGGCCACTGTGGCCTGTGCTGCTCGTTCTGCTGGTTATGGGGCTCTCCCGGGTGATGGAGATTCTGCGGGCGCCGGCTCCAGCGGTGCGACCCCGAATGCTGGCCACCGGGCTTCTGCTCCTCGCTTACTCGGCCGCACTTACCGCGTGGCTGCGTCCCCGACCGGACACACTGATTGATCGCCCGACAACCCTGGCGCTCTTTGAGTGGCTGAACAGTCAACCGGGCCATGAGTCATTCCGCGTGGTCTACGAAAGTCCCCGTATCATGGCCCTGTATGGTGGTATCCCCGCAATGACGCCGTTTCGAGCCTCGTCGGAAGTCATGCGGCGGGAGCTGGACAACAAGCGGATAACCCACGCCATTTTTGGCGGAGGGATCGTGTCACAGAAAGTCGCTTCGTTCCCCGATACTTTGCGTTCGTTGCGGCCGGCATGGCAGATGGTCTATGAGAATGCCGAGTATCAGGTACTTGCTCGTCCCGGTCCGCCGCTTCTTCGCTCTCCATGAGATATTGGGAACCGTACGAACTTCCGGAATTTGATTTCACTGCGGGTGTTTCATCGTCGCACGTTCTCGACGTGGGGAGCGGCGATGGAGCCATTCTGAGGCGCATCGTTGAGCGCGGGGGCACTGGTGTCGGCCTCGAGCCATCGCTGCAGGTGAAAGAGGAGATCGTCTCTCCGTCGCTGCGCTTTGTTCGCGGGTATGCCGAGCACCTCCCTTTCGAGAATGGCACGTTCGGGGCAGTGGTATGCAAAGTTGTGCTGCCGTACACCGAGGAGCGCGCCTGCATCGCCGAAATAGCTCGCGTCGTGCGCACCGGAGGCACGGTCGCACTCAGCGGGCACGGACTGGGCTATTTCCTGCGCTACCTGCTCACTCCGCCGGATTGGAAACACTTTGTGTATGCCGGTCGAACGATCGTCAACACCTGGGTTTATCGGATTACGGGCCGGCGCCTTCCGGGCTTTCTGGGTGACACCGTGTATCAGTCACAAAATCGCCTGAAAGAACTCCTTCGTCGCAACGAACTCGATGTTGTCGAATCACCAGAATCCCCCCGTTTTGCCGGTGCACTTGTATTCACCTATATGCGCGCTGTGAAGCGTTAGTGGAGCGCGCTCGGATGTTCGGGAAAACCTGTCAGTTGAATACGTGCGAAGCTAAAGCGCTGACCGTAGTACCGCCTACGCCGAGAACCTCCAGCGAGGACGATGCCGGGAGTCGGCGGTCGGGCGGATCACCTTTCAGTGGCAACGCGCGACCATCCCGAATGCACCGCATCCATGATTGACAACGCGCTGGCGCGCTTACGATCCGTATTTCACCGTCCACTGGTAAACAGCCGCATCGCTTCTGCGGCGATAGGAGTGGTTGAGCTCGCGCGCGCCAGATTCGCCAAGGGTCATCCGAAGAAGCTGGCCCACTTTCTGCGCGCTGCACGACGAATGGAAACTGCATCAAGCAGGGAGTCGCTAACCCAAAAGCTTCAACCCTATGTGCGGGGACCGCTTGCCTCCACCGCGCGCGAGCACCAGATAAACTGGAGCCGCTATATAACTTCCTTCGGCCGCATTTACGAAAAGTCTGCCATTGCCAACAGTCTGTTGCTCAAAGCACCCGGGCCGAACGGAGAGAAGGGAGTTCTGTACTCGTCGTTCGAATACAACTGGCTGAAGTTGCTGGTGCATCACGATGCTCGGTCATTTCTGAGCGACTACGTTCTTGTGGGCGCATCGTCGGGATCTCCGACGGATTTCGCACCGATCCTGAGCTTTGCCGGTCTCTCGGATGATCCGCTGTTTATCGGGATCTCGAATGTCTCGGACATTCCGCTCTACAGCATGTTTCGCCCAGTGATGGAACCGCTGAACTTGATGGCCTGCGACTGGAACGATCCGGCGATGTTTGCTCCACGTCCCGCTGCCGAACGGGATGTTGAAATTGTGATGCTCGCCAACTGGCTCAAGCTTAAGCGCCACTGGCTGCTGTTCGAGGCACTGCGGAGGCTCCCGCGCAACTGGCGAGTCGTTCTGATCGGGAGGGATTCAGCGGGGAGGACGGAAGCGAGTATCCGAGCTGAAGCGAAGGCCTGGGGAGTGCGTCAGGATCTCGAGTTGATCACAAACATTCCGGTGGATCAGGTCTCCAACTGGTTGTGCCGAGGGCGCGTCTCACCTTCTCTTAGCGACAGAGAAGGGTCGTGTGTCGCAGTAACGGAATCCATGATGGCGGACACTCCCGTTATCATGATGCGCGACGCGCACGTCGGGGCAAAGGCGCACGTCAACGAGCGCACGGGCGCGATCACCGGGCGCCGGGACCTGTGGCGCGTTCTCGGCGACACGGTAACGGGTAACCACAGCTATACGCCGCGTGCCTGGGCATTGAAGAATATTTCTGCCGCGGTGTCGAGCGCGCGATTGAACGGGATTCTTCGGTCACTCGCCGAGCGCACCGGTCGCCCGTGGACCTCTGACATCGCGCCACTGTGCTGGCGGTATGTGCCCTCGTATCTGGACTACAATGACATATCGCGAATGGCGCCCGCGGTGGAGGCGCTTACGGAACGCCACGGCGTGGAACTCGTCAAGTTCAAGTATAGCTGAATCCTGTCTGTAGTATCGCGACGGCCTGAGTCTCCATGGCTCAATGCCATGACCTGTCGTAGCGAAGCCCACAACGCCAAACATTCGTTCTTTCAGGTTGCTGAGATCCACGGTATCGTGGCTCAGTCTGCTTCGCGGCAACGCGCGCTTACGGGCGATTTATCCGGAGGAATCCCGTGACGTCAATCCCGAACTCACGGCGCACGTAGCTTATCAGGATGACGCTGCGAGCTAGCGTGGCAATCAGTGTCGCGAGTGCGGTGCCCAGTATCCCCAACAGGGGAGTCAGGATCAGGGTGGCCACGACGTTTATCAGCGCGCTGTAGCCGACGTATCGGCCCGCCAGACGTTCGCGACCGGTCATCGTCAACAAGTACCCCGCTTGAGAGCCAACAGCGGAACGGATCACGTGCGTGACCCCAAGAACGAGCAGCACAGGGTAACCCGCCGCAAAGTCCTTACCGAATACACGTAGTACCAGACTGCCAAATAATACGAGCCCCGCGAACACCGGCAGGGTGACGAGCGCGTTGAGTCGCCCATAATGTTTGATCAAACGTTCCAGTTCTGCCTTGCGACCTTGGGCGTACAGCTGTGCAATCATCGGCGCGCCCATGGCGGACACGGCGTTCACACCAAATCCCACCAAGGTTGCAACGGCCGACGCGATGCCATAAAATCCCGCCTGTTCCGCCGACAGCAGTGCTCCAACGACCAGGATATCGGTCTGCGGAGTGAGGGCCTGCTGCGCAACGGTAACCCACCAGAAGCCAACTGCGGTGTGCGTCCACTGCTTCTTCGCGGGCGGTGACGCAACACTTGCAGCAGAGCCCTCAGCCCGAACGCAGCCGCGGAGGTACCAGAGTGCAAAGCCAAGTGCCGCTACCGAGCCAGCGGCATTAAACCACAAGACATTGACCGTAGTGAGGAGCTCGCGGTCGATGAGAAGCACAGCCATGACGGCGATGGCGAGGAGCGCTGGCCGCACCACCAGCATCGCAGACTGTGACGCCGCCACACGTTGAAAAGCCTCGATCGAGGCCGCTGTCAGTGGCAGCAGCGTGTTGGGAAGCAGCAGGGCCGCAGCGGCAATGGCGATCATCCGCCGATCGCCCGGCACCCAATCAGTGAATAACACCACCGCGATGGCAACGACTCCTACCCCTACTGAAAGCAGGGTGACGAGGCGGTGGCTGTATCGCACAAACGATCGCAGAAGTCCGAGCTGCTGTGTTGCCCGGTACTCGGACATGTACCGTGTGGCTACCAGATCATACTGAAATCGGGCGACCAGCGATGCCCAGTTCATCCAGCCCAACGCAACGAGGTAGGTGCCATACTGTGTTGCGCCAAGTCCGCGCGTGAGCAGGACCTGAAGGCCGAGGGCAATCAGGGCTCCGAGCACCTGCACAACGAGCGCGGCTGCGGAGCCACGTGCGAGGCGTACGCCGATGCCGTCACCGTGGCGAATCGCCGCAATTGTGTCCTTCGCCCGTCGAATTGCGGATGCCAGGGGAGATTCCGGAACGCTCGTCACAGTGGAACAGTCGGCACAAATGGTGCCTCGGCTCGACGGGGCAACCAGGCAGACACGCCGCTTAACCAACCCTCGAACTCGACATCGCTGAACTCGGATGAGTCCAGATATCGAGGCAGGAGCAACGGATCGTCAACCCCTTGTGCCAGAGCGACAGCGCAGGTCGTCGCGGACGTCACTCCAGCCGAGCGCATTCGTTCAAGTGCCGCCGGATGTGTCATCCCGGACGGATAGCAGAAATGCTCCAACGCGTCGCTCGCGGGGCGCGCCGCCGAGAGGACGGCACGATTCTCCTCGATTTCCTGCAGGAAAAGGTCGACGTCCAACGGAACACGATGCCGGTGGGTGTGCAACTGAACAGAGACGTGTTCAGCTGGCAAGTCAGCCAACTCGCTGCGTGTCATGAGCTGCAGAAGACGCCTGTCGCGCAGAGCCGCGTAGTTTATGCCTAACGTGGATGCCAGCTGCGTTAGCAGCACATCCTTGTTGTCGGCACTCAACGCAACCCGGTTGGCCTGCTCCCGGATCATGTGAACTGCCGCGGCAGTACTCGCAGTGGTGCGAAGATCGAGTTCGGCCCCCACGTGGGCGATGGCGCGTGCGTCCACCACACGCCCGCCGCCCTTCCAGAGCAGATAGCGAAGCATCGTGTCGAAAACGGGGAGTTGCTTATCGACATAGTAAGTGGACACGTACACTGTCGCGTGAAATTCGAATTCCTTCAACAGTGGCACTACGCACACGTTGAAATCCACCGCACCGTCGTCGAAGGTGAGTACAACGGATTTCTCGTCGAGTGTCCCCGCGTACAACGCCCGTAACCCGTCGTCAAGCGTCAGCACCTGATATCCGAGCCGCCGGATCTGCTCAAACCGATGACGCAGCAGCGCGGGCGACATGTACAGATGCGGGTTCCATTCGTGTTCATCAAGCTGAGAGCAGCCGTGATAACACAGGATGAGCAGTCGCTCGCGGCGCCAGCGACTCTGCGCCACAAGGTGCATGACGCCAGCGCTTCGCGCGATTCGCAGCGCAGCCAACCGGAGGTCGTGCAGTACAGGCAAGGGAATTTCCGAGCCTATTCAGCCGTGGCGTCCATCAACAAACGTCCTGCTCCGGTCACGAGGAGGCTGCCGCGGCCTGCGACGCCTCCCACTGCCACAGTTCCTTCAACCCGTCGCGCAACGAAACGTCCGGCGTATAGTTGAGCACTTCGCGGGCACGCTCCATCGACGCCAGGGAGTCACGCACGTCACCCGCACGAGGCGCGTCGTATGCAACGTTGATCGTACGACCGGTGATTTCCTGCACAACGCGCACAAGATCATTCAGTGACGTCCGATCGCCAGCACCCACGTTGACCATTGATCCGGATGCTCCCTCAACCGTGGCGGCAAGCACGTTCGCTTTCACCACGTTGTCGATGAACGTGAAATCCCGGGTCTGCTCACCATCGCCAAAAATCCGGAGCGTCGTACCATGCAGTGCCGCGCTGAACACGAGAGGGATGATTGCGGCATAGGGGCCATTCGGATCCTGCCGCGGTCCGAACACGTTGAAATAGCGGAGCGCCACGCCCTCAACCAGACCAGCTCGCGCGTAGGACAGAACGTAGTGTTCGCCCGCCAGTTTTGACGCGGCGTAAGGAGAACGCGGCAAGGTTTCCGCCGTCTCAACCTTGGGAAGCGCAGGCGTATCGCCGTACGCGGAACTCGATGCCGAATAGACCACGCGGCGAACGCCTGCCTGACGAGCCGCTTCAAGCAGATGAAAGGTGCCGTTGACGTTCACGTCGTGGGTCGTGCCAGGGTCCTTCATGGATCTCGGCACGCTGGCCAACGCGGCGATGTGGAAGACCACCTCGCAACCGGCGACCGCGCGGGTACTCACTGCCGGATCGCGGAGATCAGCTTCCATGAAATCGACGTCGCCGAGAACACCATCGAGATTGGCCTTGAACCCCGTCGACAGATCGTCGACAACCCGGACAGTATGTCCTAGCTTCAAAAGGCGACGAACGACGTGTGAGCCAATAAAGCCCGCGCCGCCTGTGACTAGTGTATGCATGTGTGAGGCTGTGTAATGTTCTCGGCAGGCGACGTTACGTATTGCGCGCTGTGATGGATGATAATGTTACCCGCTCGCAACCGCCGAACAAATACCAAACTAGGCGAGCGCGAACTGCGTGCCGACCGGCACGCCGATGTTGACACACCCACGACCTTAATGAATCCCCCGATACGTAACTCGGAGATGTATTCCGCAACGAGGAACCCGGCCAATTCGTCTTCCCACAGCTGGACGACCCAGCCAGATCATCGTTTTTCCCGTAGACAGCACTTGTGCTCCAGATCGCAATAGTCGGCGCCGTTCTGACCCTGGCGACCTGGCTCGGATATCCGCTCCTGATGGCTGCGGTGGCTGCCGTTGTGCCCAGAGGCCGCGGCGTATCACCAGTCACGGGACCGCTGCCGCACGTCACCGCCGTCCTCGCAACCCGCGAGGGCAATGAGGAGATCGTTGCCCGGGTCCAAAACCTTTTTGAGACCGACTACCCAGGGCACCGCTTTGACGTAGTCATTGCGATCGACGCGAACCGACCGGACGCGGCAAGCTCGGAGGACATTGCTCGTCGGCTTCCTGATGGCGTCGGCGTGCGTATCGTGGCAGGCGACGCCGCCGGTGGCAAGGCATCAAATCTGAACGCGGCGCTCCGAGTCGCCGAGGGTGACGTTGTGGTCTTCGGAGACACCGCTCAGCGATTCGAACGCGAGACCGTGTCGCGGCTTGTCGACGAACTCCGTCGGGATACTCGTTATGCAGGGGTATCGGGGGCGCTGTATCTGAGTGCATCCGAGGAACGCAGCTCCGCCGTATCATGGTACTGGCGGCTTGAACGGTGGCTCCGCGCCACCGAAGCTCGATTGCATTCACCTGTGGGTGTGACAGGTGCCGTGTATGCCATGCGTCGTGCGCTGTGGCAACCGCTGCCAACCGGGTTGATTCTCGACGATCTGTATGTGCCCATGCTGCAGGTGCTCAATGGGCATCGCATCGGATTCCGCGCGGATGCAATTGCCACG
>JBGTBX010000214.1:0-9662 GCA_041749115.1 Gemmatimonadaceae bacterium | reverse complement strand
CCGGTCCGGATGCCTGATCGGTGCCGGTGGCGACAATATCCCTGCCGATCTCGTTGAGCCGTTTCATATTCTCCTGTGCGATCGGTGTCATCACCTTCATCCACGCCGCCCAGCGGTTCTCCTTTTGCTTTGCTGATTCTTCCGTCTTCAGTCGTTGCCGCTCCTCGGGTTCAAAAGTGTCGCGGTACAGAGGCTGGTCGACGAATTCAGGGTGATCGGCGAGTCTGCTGTAGTTATCACCAATGGTGAGCGTGGAAACGGTGGGCACATGTTTTACGGCCATCATCTTCACGTACTGTTCGCTCATCGGGGCCTGAATGATGGGGTGTGCAAGCACATCTGCCCCGGCATAGATCGCCTCGATGGCGTTGTGTTCATTCGAGATGTGGATGATCACCCGGACGCCTTTGGAGTGATAGTACCGGATGATCTTCTCCATGAGATCATCCGGCAGTTGATTGATCTGTGGGCGCACTCCCCATCCGTGTTCGTCCTGACCAATCTTGGCGAGATCCGGTTTGGTGGCGAGGTGTTCATCCAGCAACGTGCGATCACCGGGCCACGCTTCGATGTTGTACGGTCCGCCGTGTCCATTGGGGCTGGCGACCGTGCCGCCCGTTGCCAGAATGCGGGGGCTGGTGAGCGCACCACTGCGCTCGCGGTCGCGCAGTCCCATGATGAAAGCCGGATTATTGCCGGCGTCGAAGATCGTCGTGACTCCTGCATACAAATAACTATGCAGTGCGCGAACCCCGTCCCGCTCCGACGCATTACCTCCTCGCCCCCCGGGGAGATGGACGTGCGCATCGATTAAACCGGGGATCAGAAATTTCCCCGTGCCATCGATGATGCGTGTTCCCGGAGGAGTCCCGGTTTGAGTGCCCGCTTGCACAATCCGGTCACCGCGGACGACCACCGTGGCGTTCGGCACGGATGCCCGGCCAGTACCATCAATCAGCGTCACATTGCGGATTGCGATGACCTGCTGCGCGTGGAGCGAGCCGGTGAGGAACGCGGTCGCCGTCAGGATAGCGCGGAGCGATGCGGAGGCAGACATGTCGGTGGACGGTCGCCGTTGAACGGCGGTGAGGTTCGGGTGATGCACTCGCCTCAGTTTGTCGCTGGCAGCTGAACTCAGCAAGAGCAGCTGCGTGATGTCGCCTTCGCAGCTGGGAGACGGAACTCAGTCCCTCGGGGTTCGAGCAGGTTTTCCCGCGTGTGTTGGGGTGAATGCGGGTGGATCGGAGGCCGGGAATGAGTCGACCGATGCCTGCTCAACGGCGTCGTAGGCGCCAGCCTCAGGCGGTCCGTCGGTGATGTCGTCCTCCGTCGGGATCTCAGGTGTGCGCGGAGGTGGCTCTCCTTTTCGGTCTGCTGGTTTCATCCGCAGGTCACCTGGTCGCGATCGAAAGTCCGTTCAGAGCGGCGCACGTGCGGACTTAGTGAGCCACACGGTCGCTGCGAGGATTGAACGGAAGATAGCGCAGGTGGCATGTCGGAAGACGCTCGCCGTGAGTTAGCGTTGATGACCGGGCACCGCGTTGATCCCGGGGTGTCACTCGCAGCTGAACTCAAGCAAGTGCGTGGCACGACCTCGTCCCATGACAGCGGTCTACCTGGTGCGGGGCACACTGCGTACCTAGGGCTGCCGCATCCTGTCCGGTTTTCCCGCGTGACTCGGCGAAAATGCCGGAGGATCGGATGCCGGGAAAGAGTCGACGGATGACTGTTCAACGGGATCGTCCGGATCTGCCTCCGGCGGTTCGACGGCCTTCTCGTCCTCGGTCAGGTTTTCGTCCTCAGCCAACTCTTCGTTCCTGCGCGGGAGTTGTACCTTCTTAATGCGATCTTCGGGTTTCATCGGGATTCGCTCATTGTGTGTTTGGTTGAGTCAGATCACGCGCAGGTCCGGGTGTTGGGATACGGCGACGTCGGAGACCGGCCCAGCATGGGACGTGGCGTGAGCGCGGTTGCAGGGAGCCATCTGCGCCAGCTGCCGCATACCCGCAGGACTTGCAACGAGATGCCCGACAATCTCTGACATTTCAGCGACCCAGGGGCATATGTCGGTGGTTCCGCGCTCACGAGCGCGTGTGCAGCAGGCCGGGCACATCCGATCGGCCCGCGGTGTGGGCAATTGCATACTACGCCTCCTCCGGTTCGTGTACGTTCGCTCCAAATGTGCCGGCGATCCCGCCGTGGTGTCTATCCGCCGGTGGGATGCACCTTGCCTATCTCTTAAGTGGCATTCCCTGCAGCGATGCCGTTCATCCACCACCCAGATGTTACGATGTGTCTGCCGCCCCGCAGATGAATCGGACGGAAATATTCGGTGGCGCCTGTCCGCAGGTGGCACGGGCATCTATCTCCGGAGAGATATATTATTCATCTGTGCAGCTATGCGGCGCCTGATCGGTCGCACGAAAACAGAGGATGCATTATGATGCGATGACCTCCTCGTCCACGACCACCAGGAAACGATCATGCTTCGAGCTTACGGGCGGCAGGCGCTGTGTGTCTTCGCGATGCTCAGTCTGTCATCAGAGATGCTGCACGCGCAGTACTTTGGTCGCAACAAGGTTCAGTACGAACACTTCGACTTCCGCATTCTTCCTACGCAGCATTTTCAGCTGTACTTCTATCCGGCCGAGTCTCTCGCAACGGCCGATGCCGCTCGTATGTCCGAGCGATGGTATGCGCGGCATCGTGCGCTGTTAAACCACGAGTTCTCTGCGAATCCGCTTATCTTTTATGCCGATGCGCCGGATTTTCAGCAGTCCAACGTGATCGAAGGGGAGATCTCACAGGGCACTGGTGGCGTCACGGAGGGACTGCGCGAACGTGTCATCATGCCCTTCACAGGGAGTTATGCCGAAACGGATCACGTGCTGGGCCATGAACTGGTCCACGTGTTCCAGTATCGGATTGCCCAGGCATCCAAAGGGGGATTGAGCTCGATCGGAAATGTGCCGCTGTGGCTTATCGAAGGGATGGCGGAGTACCTCAGCCTCGGGCGCACCGACAGCCACACCGCGATGTGGATGCGCGATGCCGTGCGTCGTAATGATCTCCCCTCGCTTGATCAGTTGACCAACGACAACCGCTACTTTCCGTATCGATATGGGCAGGCGCTCTGGGCGTACATCGGGGGACGGTTCGGCGATGCCGCAGTCAACGATGTATTTCGGGCAGCGCTCTCTGAAGGATGGAAGGACGGTGTCCAGAGCGCGCTCGGCGTTTCCACCGATTCGCTCAGCGCGCAGTGGCACGACGCCTTACGTCGGGCGTATTCCCCACTGTTGCAAGGACGAACGGCTCCCAACGCCCTGGGGCGTGCGATTTCGATCGACGGTGGTGAGGGACAGCAAAACATTTCACCGTCCGTCTCGCCTGACGGGCGCTACGTGGCGTATTTCTCCAGTCGAGGGCTGTTCGGTATGGATCTGTACCTTGCAGATGCCAACACCGGCGAAATCATTTCGCAATTGACATCGGTAACCAGCGATCGGCACTTCGATGCGTTGAGTTTCATCAGTTCTGCGGGCACATGGTCGCCGGACGGATCGCAGATCGCCTTCGTTGTTTATGCCGGAGGAAACAACGAACTGAACGTCATGAATGTGGATTCGCGCCGAATTGTGCGTCGCATCAAGGTGCCTGGTGTCGGAGCGATGACCGATCCTGCGTGGAGTCCCGATGGCGGATCGATCGCTTTTACCGGGCTGAAGGGAGGGATCTCTGATCTGTATCTGCACGACATGCAGAGCCGGGAAACCCGACAGCTTACCAACGACCGCGAGGCTCAGTTTCATCCGGCATGGAGTCCGGATGGGACGCAGATTGCCTTTGTGACTGACGCCGGTGCCGAGACGGACCTCAACGCACTTCGCCTTGGGGAAATGCGTCTGGCCCTTCTGAGCCCAACGACGGGTCGTGTGCAACTGCTGCCACGGGTGGGGGCAGGCAAACACATTAATCCGCAATTTACCCTGCAGGGTGATGCGCTGTTGTTCGTCTCAGATCGCGATGGCGTAAGCGATATCTATCGGCTGCAGCTGAGCAACGGTGAACTGCGTCGTGTTACGCACAGCGCGACGGGGGTGTCGGGCATCACCGCGCTCTCTCCCGCTCTGTCTGTTGCGAGAAAAACGGGGCTACTGCTCTTCTCGGTGTTTGAGGATCAGGGTTACAACATTCGCGCGCTGACCGAGAGCGAGACGAGAGGGGAGCTGGTTTCGGGAGTGCCGGCACGCACGGCCGCTGTACTGCCCCCGATCAATCCGCAGGGCTCGCTGATCGACATCGCGCTGGATGCTCCAACTGCGGGTCTCCCCGGAGAGCTGTCAGACCGGACCATTCCGTACTCGTCGTCGCTCGCGCTTGATTATGTGGGAGGGCCGCAGATTGGCGTGTCGACCGGCGGTGGTTACGGCACCGGCCTGGCCGGCGCGATCGGGGTTTCATTTTCCGATCAGCTCGGGAACCGCACCCTGCAGGGTGCCCTCCAGGCTCAGGGAGAACTGCAGGACGCGGGAGGACAGTTCCTGTATCTCAATCGTGAGCGTCGCTGGAGCTGGGGCTTTCAGGGTTCCCACATTCCCATCACCGGTGGGTTTGCGACGGCGACTGCCACGACGTTTAACGTCAACGGGCAGCCAGTAAACGGCACGATATACCGCCAGGAAATCCAGCGGGTGTTTTATGATAATCTGCAAGCGGTAGCACAGTATCCGCTCTCGGCGACGCGCCGCTTCGAACTTGGGCTTGGGGGGCAGCGCGTCAGTTTCAGTCGGAGGGTCGACTCGTTGTATGCCGTCGGGAATCAGGTGCTCAAGGAAACACGTGACGGCGTACCGGCAAGCCCGGCGCTCAACTTCGCCACCGCCAGCGCGGCATACGTCGGAGACTACTCATTCTCCGGATTCACGTCGCCAATTGCCGGAGGACGCTACCGTTTCGAAATTGCTCCGAATCTCGGAACGTTGAACTACGTGACGGCTCTGGCCGACTACCGCCGTTATCTGTTCGCCCGACCAATCACGCTTGCCTTCCGGACGATGCACTTCGGTCGATACGGGACCGACGCGCGGAACAACCGGCAGCAGCCCCTGTTTGTGGGACAACCCTATCTGATTCGTGGGTACGATCCCGGAAGCTTCACTCTGCAGGAGTGCACGGGGGCGGCCTCGGCCAACGACTGTCCACAGTTCAACAGATTGTCAGGAAGCCGAGTGGCCGTTGTCAATGCGGAGCTGCGGATTCCGCTGCTGGGCACTCGGCAGTTCGGCTTGATCCCGTTTCCGTTTCTTCCAACGGAAGTTTCACCTTTTGTGGATGCAGGCCTGGCGTGGAGCCGTGGCGACGACGTTCAGCTGCGCTTCGATCGTGAGACGGCGGACCGGGTGCCCGTATTCAGTGCCGGTGTCTCCGTGCGGGCAAATCTGCTTGGATTTGCCATCGGTGAATTTTATTGGGCGCGACCCTTTCAGCGTCCATCGAAGCAGTGGGTGTTTGGTTTCCAGCTGCAACCGGGCTGGTAATTTCACAGCCCGTTTATTGTGAGGCGACGTCCTTGTCTCGCACGATCTGATCAACAATCGCCCGGATGGCGCCAAAGTACCGATCGGCGTCCACGCGAAACGCAAGCGCGTGGCCGCCGGTGAGGCGCACGAACTCCTTGGGTTCGCCGGCCGCGGCAAAGACGCGCTCTCCGTTGGCGATCGGAATGGCGTCATCGTCTTCGGCGTGCAGAAACAACTTGGGAATCGTCACGTCGCTGATCCGCTCGATTGATGGGAAGCGTTGTGTGGCGATCCACTTGATCGGCATCAGCGGGTAGCGACCCTGCGCGATGTCGGGGATCGTGTCGTACGCCCCTTCGACCACCAGCGCCGCCGCTGGTACGCGTGTCGCAAGTTCGATGGCCACACCGCTGCCTAACGAATGCCCGAAGAGGATAATCCGCTCCGCTGGTACGTTCAGCGAATCAATCAGGTATCGGTACGATGCTTCGGCGTCACGATACAGGCCGGCTTCGTTGGGTGAACCTGCACTCGCACCGTATCCACGATAGTCAAAGGCGAAGACGTTGATCCCGTTCCGGCGCATCGAGGCGTAGAACTCCGGTCGCTCACCATAACCGATGTTGCCGTAGTTTCCGTGGCACAACAACAGCCACACGTCCGATGAGTCCGCCGGAACAATCCATGCAGAGAGTCGTGTCCCGTCGGTGGATGGATAGCTGACGGCGCGATAGTTCGGCACGAACTTCGACGGAGGAACTGCGACCGTTCGTTCGTCGGGGAGGTAGACGAGCTGCCGCTCCTTGAGCCGAAGAAAGACGGCCGCGCCGACATAGGCGAAAACCAGGAGTAGAAGGACTGTTGTCAGAATCCGTTTAACCATGCGAGTGTCCAGAGCGGTCCGGATACTACGCCGTGTGGTTCCTCGCGGATGTTTGACTCAACAGCAGCGCATCCCCGGGCGCGCATATTTTGCCTCCATCCAGTGCTGGGAGAATTCCCGCGCCGTCATCGGGATCTGGTCCGGGTTGTTGCGTTTCATGTGCGCCAGATAACCGGCATAATCAGGAGCTCCGATAATACGATGCGTGAGGCGTGTGAGTCGGCGGAGACGCCAGCGCAGTGCGGGGAGGAATCCCTGCGGCTTCGGTCCGGCCGGGGTCCCCCCCCCATAAGCAATATCGCACTCCGGCATCACCGGGGCGTCACCCCAATTCGCGTTCGCCGGGTTCACTCGAATGGCTTCACTCATAGCAACCTCCTGTTCGTTTTAACGGCGTCGCAGGTTCCCGTCAAACAACTCCAGAATCCGTCGGTATTCATCCGCCCACGACGACGGCCGCACAAAACCATGATCCTCCACAGGATACACGGCCAGCTCCCATCCCGTTTTCCCCAGTTCAATAAAACGCTGCGTCAGCCGCACGATGTCCTGAAAATGCACGTTCACGTCAACCATCCCATGCGCCATCAGCAGCGGATCTTCGAGCCCTTCAGCAAAAAAGATCGGTGATGATTGCCGATACGCCACAGTGTCAGCCTGCGGTTGATTCAGAATCCGCGCAGTATATCCATGATTGTAGTGCGCCCAGTCCGTCACAGACCGCAGCGCCGCACCCGCGCCGAACTCTTTTGGGGCGTTGAAGAGCGCCATCAGCGTCATGAAGCCACCGTAGCTCCCTCCATATATACCTATTCGCTCACCTGAGATCCCGAAACGCTTCTGCAAATACCGGGATCCGTCGACCTGATCCGCAAGATCGCGCCCACCCATCCAGCGATAAATCGCGGTCCGCCAGTCGCGCCCGTAGCCAGCGGACGCGCGATAGTCGATGTCCAGCACGACGTACCCGCGGGACGCGAGCAAGTGATGAAACATGTACTCGCGCGAATAACTCGACCAATAGTTGTGCACGTTGTGCATGTAGCCGGCCCCATGCACAAAAATCACCGCCGCGCCGTTGGGTCGCGCCCTTACATCCTGTGGGCGATAAATGCGCGCCGGGACCTGCACACCATCCGACGCGGGAATCATCACGATCTCAGGCTTGATCCATGAATAGGACAGAAACTCACTGGTGGGCGATGTGGTCAACTTCGCCAGCGCGGCACCGGGTCGCGACGCC
Source organism: Gemmatimonadaceae bacterium (assembly GCA_041749115.1). Lineage (GTDB taxonomy): Bacteria > Gemmatimonadota > Gemmatimonadetes > Gemmatimonadales > Gemmatimonadaceae > JBGTBX01. The sequence continues at coordinate 2,014 of JBGTBX010000214.1, read as the reverse complement.
GCTACGTGCAGTTCAGGAGGTTGATTTGCCGTCGAATACACGTCAGCAATAAGCTGCCCGTTAGGCGACACCACCACTGAATGGCCGCCCGGAGCAGTTGTGATCCGTTCCATCGCGCCGCCGCTGATGGGCAATCGATAAAAATGACGCTCGAACGGAGACACCTCGCTGGTGTGCAGTTCAAAGCTCCGGCGGTCATCCGAGATGGAGGCCGAGAGCACTTCAAATTTTCCTTGTGTCAGCTGCCGACGATCCGTACCGTCTGATTTCATGGTGTACAGATGAGCGTACCCATCGGCCTCGCTCACATACCAGATGCGGTCACTGGCAGGCAGAAATCCGCCGCATCCGAAACAGGGGCCCCCCACCCACGCCGAGTCGCGCAGCACGTCAACAGTGTTCAGTTTGCCGCTCGCCGCGTCAAGGACGTGCAGATAGCGCACCTTGTAGGTGTTCTGCTCAACAAAAACCAGCGCCTTGTTTCCATCATCGTTCCATCCGAGTATCCGAACGCTGGATGCGACCGCGCTGGTGTCATCCGGGATCGCCTGCAGCCACGTAATGGCCCCGTCGGGTAGCGACATCATGGCGACGCGACCGGCAGACTGCAGATCCCCGACTTTCGTGCGAATGACGATGTCTTCGGTATAGCCGCTGGTGGTTACAAAGTTCGGCACAATCGTTTGCTTCGTGCCCTGTGCGTTGCGGTTGGTGGTCATCAGCAGCGCCGCACCCGACGGGGCAACGGATAGCTGGCCGATACGTTCGTTTTGCTGCAGGTGGAGCGCTTTGGGCCTCAGGGCCTCCTGGCGTTCCGTCTCGGCCTTTCTGATCGAATCGGCGACCAGTCGATCACGCACTGACTCGAACAGAAGTTTCTGATCTGTTTCGAGCTGAGTACGCTGGGCCGCTGCCTTGGGTGGTGTTGGTGGTGCGGGTGTCGTTCGTATATCTGTAAGCTGTTGAATGGACGGCGCCTGCAGATCAAGCGCCATCACGTTCGACCCGTCGCGAACAAAGAACACCCGCCGGCCGTTCGACGAAAACGCCGGACTTGTTTCCGAGACGCCGGTATTGGTAAGCCGCCGCGCGGTTCCCAGTATCCGATCGACGGCGTAGAGGTCGGCGCCAACGGACACGACGCGCAGCTTACCATCGCGTGAGTCATCGCCGCTGGCGAGCAGCGGAGCCACCGAATCCATGTGGGTTTCGGTGACCATCTCCGGGACTGCGCCGGCCTCCGCGCGCACGCGATAGGGTTTGGTCGGCGCATTCCATGGCGACCCCGGCGGCAACCAACTGAAATAGATCCAGCGCGAATCCGCCGAGAAGCGCACGTTGCCGGGCTCTCGGCCGTACAGCTCGGGTCCGCGCATGATGCTGTTGACCGACAGGTCAAAGCGCCCTTGAGCCGTCGCACCTGACGTGAAGACGAGCGTGGCGGCGACACCGCACAATAGACCGCTGGTGAACCGTGTCGGACAACGCTTCATCATCAGTCTCCCGCCGCAGCTACCAGGCGCGGCTCGTAAGGGACTTCGCTCGAAACTGCCGGCTTCCTTCCGCTGACCACGCCATACCACTCAAGCGCGCTTGCAATCAGAATCACGATGACCGAGATCATGAAGAACGCTGCTACGGCGGCGTTCATGCGATCATTCGTCATCAGTTTTGCCGCGTTGGCGGCACTACCGACGCCCGCAGGAAAGATCCCGCTGTCGATCATGTCCTGCAACGAGCGTGCATGGGACAGGAAGCCGAGCTTGGGCTCAGGGGAAAAGATTTTCATATACCCGGCCGTCATCGTCACAACGCAGAGCCACACCAGCGGAATCATCGTCACGAAGGAGAACTTTGCTTTGCCCATCTTCACAATGACTGTTGTCCCGACGCACAGCGCGACGATCGCCAGCAATTGATTGGCGATGCCGAAGAGCGGCCACAGTGAGTTAATCCCGCCCAGCGGGTCAATGACGCCCTGATAGAGGAAGTAGCCCCACATCGCAACAAAAAG
>JBGTBX010000213.1:0-9969 GCA_041749115.1 Gemmatimonadaceae bacterium | reverse complement strand
TCAACGCCGCTGGAGCCCCGCGCCATCGTGACGGCGTCGTCGAAGGTGAGCCCGGCCTCTACTTCCTTGGTCTCCCGTTCCAACGCACGTACACCTCGGCGCTGATCGGCGGCGTAGGCCGCGACGCGGCGCTGATCGCTGAGCTGATCGCGGGGCCGGGCAGATGACCGCATTTCGCCCGAACGGCTCAGCCATGCAATGACAACTCGCCCATTTAACGACGCTCTGGCAGCACCGGGCAGGCCAGCACGGCTGCAGGCGCCCAGAGGGGGGCACCAACCGCCGCGTGTTGGCGTCACAACGCGGATCACCGTTCTCACACACTCAACGAAGAGGAAACACAATGTTTAAGACCTTTGCACTGACCAGCATCCTGCTCGCAACGTTCTCGACGCAAGCCGCGGCCCAGGACCGCGACCGCAAGTACGTAGTCGGAATTCGCTCTGCCCTGATCATGGGAACGTTGGAACTCTCGGGTCTGGATCCCGCCTTTGACGATCTCGCTGCCGACGGCCCCAAGGGCCCTCACATGTCGGGCTTCTTCTTTCTGTACAAAGTGCGGCCGCATCTACGGATCGGCGTTGAGACGCTCGTCTCCAATTCTGATAAAGCCGCAGCCACAACGATGAACTATCAGGCAGCCGGCCCAGTCGTAGAACTGTCGTACGGTGAATCATGGTTTATCTCTGGCGGCGTGCATGCTGGCGGCCTCGTGGTTAACGCGATGGCCCGCACGGGGGCAGCACCTTCAGAAGGGGCGAGTGCGGGTTCGTTCTTTAAGGGCGAAGGTACGTTTATCGCGCCTTCGGTTGACGTGGGCTATCGGTTCCGCCGAAGTGAACTCGGTCTGTTCGTTAAGCGGGTAAACATCTTCGGGGAAAAAGAGCGCGGTGGGATGTCGGAGTTCGGCTCCACGTTCGTCGGGCTACGGTTCGCCGTGGGTCTGTAGGATGAGCAGGGCACACCACCATTCATCGGAGATTCCCATGGACGCCCATCGGCACGGAAACCACGCCTCGGCACATGATCCGTCGAGGTTGAACAGCGCAACAGACGAAGCATTCGCTCAGGCGTATAAGTCCGCACAGCCTGATGAGGGACGATCGGTCGTGCAGGTCGACCTCGAGGCCCGTGAGATCGACTGGGAGTTCGTGCCGGGGACAAAGACTCGGGCGTGGGCGTTTGGCGGCCAGGTACCCGGGCCGATCATCGAGGCGCAGGTTGGTGACGTACTCGAGATCCGCTTAATCAACCGACTTCCCGAACCGACTGTGGTTCATTGGCACGGGCTGCGGCTCCCGGCAGCCATGGATGGGACGGACAGCGTGCAACGCCCCGTACCTCCGGGCGAGACGTTCACCTACCGGTTTCGTGTGCCGGATGCAGGCACCTTCTGGTATCATTCACATTACAATGAAACGGTTCAGCTGGAGCGCGGGCTTTACGGTGCACTCATCGTACGTGCTGCGGATGAGCCGGTGTTTGATGTCGATCGCACCCTGGTGTTGGACGACGTCGACCTGCAGAAGAACGGCCAGATCAAACCGCCCGGCGGGTGGATGGAGTCCCATGACGGACGCGAAGGGAGCATCCGCCTGGTGAACGGAAGGCAGGAGCCGGAGATCCGAATGGCTGCGGGGCAGATTGAGCGCTGGAGAATCGTGAACGCCGCCAGCGCGCGTTACGTTCGTCTCTCGATTGGCGGACGGCCGTTCAGGATCGTCGGTACCGGTGGCGGATTAATAAACTCGCCCGTCACTGTAACGGAGTTGCTGCTCCCGACAGCGGGCCGCGCCGAAATCGCCGTCGGCCCGTTTGCAGAGGGTGAGACGTTGCGCGTCGAGACCCTCCCGTTCAATCGCGGATCATTCAAGTCTCATAGGAAGCCTGAGCTTTTTGCGACGTTGCGGGTCGGTGCCGCCGAGCCGTCCAGAACGCAGCTTCCGAACCGGCTGCGGGAGATTGAACCATTGGTCACGGGGCCTGTCACTGCGAATCGCGAGGTGCGACTCGGCTTCGGCCTGGGACTTAAACACGGTGTCGAGTTCAACATCAACCGCGAGCAGCATCACCACGACGATCCGGTGCGGGTCGGAGAGTTGCAGGTCTGGGATGTACTCAATCGCTCACCGGTTCATCATCCCTTTCATCTGCACGGCTTTTTCTTTCAGGTGTTGGAGGTGAACGGCAAGTCGCCTGATTATCTGTCCTGGGAAGACACCGTGAATGTGCCGCCGTTCGGCAGCGTTCGCATCGCGTGGATGCCGGACGACAGGCCCGGTGAATGGATGTACCATTGCCACATCCTCGAGCACCACGCCGCCGGAATGATGGCGCACTTCGATGTCGTTCGGTGAATCCGATGGGGGAACGTCGTATGCGGACGGCCGCAATGAGCGGTGACCGGACGACGCGCCGTGCCCTCGGTGGCTTGAGCGTGGCGGCTGCATGGCGACGTCAGCCTCTACGCTCAATTCACTGCTCAGCTGCACTCTGATCCTTCGCCCCCAGCGCGACCTTTCACACACCTCAGCCGCAACTGAATATGACGGATCGCAACCGACTGATAGACATCAGCCATACGGTCGAAGATGGGATGGTGACCTACAAGGGATTGCCCGCTCCGGTCATCTGTGATTGGCGCAGCCGGGAGGCATCGCGTTCCTTCTACGACGGCGCTGAGTTCCAGATCGGCAAGGTCGAGATGGTCGGCAACACCGGTACCTATATCGACAGTCCCTTTCACCGGTTCGCGCACGGAAAGGACCTGTCCGAGCTTCCGCTCGAATCTGTCGCTGATCTCGAATGTCTGATCGTGCGCGTCGATCCCACTGGCGGTGCGGCAATCGACACCGTGCCACTGACTGCGCAAGACGTCGATGGTAAAGCTTTACTGTTTTATACTGGTTGGGATCGCCACTGGCGCACAGACGCGTACTTCGAGGGACATCCGCATCTCACCGAACGCGCCGCCGAGTGGCTCATGAAGGCGGGAGCGGCGCTTGTGGGCATCGATTCGATGAACATCGACAGCATCGCCACGGGTGCGCGCCCGGTACACACGATCCTGCTCGGACGGGACATCCCGATCGTCGAGCACCTGTGTGGTCTCGGGCACGTGCCCGCACGTGGCTCGCGCTTCTCGGCAGTGCCTGTGAAGGTCAAGGGATGCGGCACGTTCCCCGTGCGTGCGTATGTCTCAGTGACCCGGTGATGTGAACGGGCGGCGCAGCCACAGGATGTAAGGCCTCCGGCCCATGCTCGTTGGTTCGCTGAAGATGGGACGCAACGGACTCGCCGGGAGGCACGCGTGTGATGCGACCTCATCGAGGGTGAGCGGCTTCTCGAGGTGCTGATGAATGTACCCGATGGCGCTCGCATGCGGGATCGGTGAGTACGACGGGTTCCTCGTCTCGCGTCGAACGTTTAGCCCCGCCGTTCAAGCCATCGGCCCGCAGTAGCGCGATCATTCATCCATCGATGAACACGCTCGTTCACCGTCACATCACCAGGAATTTTCCATGCAGCTACATACATTGTTCCGGATCGCGTCACACGTGGCGATCGTTGCAACTACCGTCGCCGTCGCAGCAGGGGCAACGTTCGAGCAATCTGTGCGCGCTCGTCTTCGGCGCGACGGACACGTCCCCGGTCGCCTCATGGATGTCGAGGGTGGGCGGCGCATACAGATCGACTGTCGCGGGTCTGGTACGCCGACCGTTGTCTTCGAATCGGGGCTGGACACCTATGGATCGCTCGCGTGGAGCGCTGTGCACGATTCGATCGCTCGCACGACACGCGCCTGTGCATATAGCCGCGCTGGCATCATGTGGAGCGACGCCGCCAGTGGAGACTTCGACAGTCGCTCCGCCGCGGGTGATCTTCGTACAGCGCTTGACGCGAGCGGGGAGTCTGGTCCGTGGGTGATGGTCGGGCATTCAATTGGCGCGGCGTACGTGACGACATTCACTCAGCAGTTCTCAACGGAAGTGGTCGGGTTGGTGTTCGTGGATGGTTCACACCCCAACCAGTTCGCGCGGTTCAGGAAAATAACCGGCAAGTCGCTCCTGCCCTCCCCAACCGTCGCTCGCGTCGGCGCAGCGATTTCATGGACCGGGGTATTGCGGGCCCTGCCGAATGCACCGTCGCCGACGTCATGGCCCGCAGAGATCGACGACACCGCGCCGCTATTCCTTCCGACATCACTGGGTGCGCTCGCCAAGGAAACTCAAGCGGTGCGTGCCACGTTGACCCACGCCGGTGAAGCACGTGCACTCGGCGACCGTCCGTTGATCGTCCTGACATCGACGAGGCCGGCGTCCCAGGCGGACCTCGCCACGATGCAACTTACCGTTGAGCAGGGCCAGCTCGTGCAAGCGGTTACGCGAACCCTCCACGACGATCAGGCGCGATGGTCGGCGCATGGCCGCCACGAAATGGTGCCGAATGCGTCGCATTACATACAGTTCGACCGACCCGACGTGGTCATCGCCGCGGTGCGCGAGGTGGTCGCGTCGGTCCGAGCGAGAGCATTGCCTGCTGGTACACTGAACAATACGGTGAGGGTAACTCACGTCGTTGAACCCGCCTATGACCTGATTGCCGCCCTCCCGTCACCGCTACCCCGCTGAGATGCCCGATTGCCGTCCGGCCGGTTGCGGTCTACTTTGCGTTGTTTAACACTTGGTCGCCACCCACTTGCGGCGGGATTCCCTTCCTCCATGCCTGACACCTCCGCGCTGCTCGGATTTATTGTAGCCGCCCTGATACTCCTGCTGACCCCAGGCCCCGGAGTCCTCTACGTGGTCACGCGCAGTCTCACGCACGGGGTTCGAGGCGGTATCATTTCGGCCTGCGGTCTGGCCTCCGGGGTGATCGTACATGTAGCTGCTGCTGCCATCGGACTTTCCGCCATACTCGTCGCGTCGGCGACGGCCTTCACAATCATCAAGAGCCTCGGTGCGGCCTATCTCATCTACCTGGGAGTGCGCGCCCTTGTCAGCAAACCTGGCCGCACGGCCAGGGATCACTCCATCCAATCCGTTAAGCAGCTCTTCGTCGACGGCGTGCTCGTTAGCCTGTTCAACCCCAAGCTGGCGCTTTTCTTCCTGGCGTTCCTCCCGCAGTTCATTGATCCACGCCGAGGCAACGTGCCTCAGCAAATTGTAACTTTGGGGCTGGTGTACATCGGCCTCGCGCTGATCACGGACAGCGGATATGCCTTGGCGGCCGGCCGTATGAGGCGTTGGATAGCGGGCGCGGGCAGCGAACCGAACTGGCCTAGGTACGTGTCGGGAACGGTCTACATTGGCCTCGGAATCACCACCGCCCTTACCGACCGGCGGGCCTGAGGATGAAGAGAGTAGCTGTGGCCCAAGTGACCCGACCGAGTCTGAAAGTGCTAATCCGGGTACTGCGCAGCTGCAGAGGTCCGCTGGTGGCCGCGGCGCTTGTTCTTGCTCCCATCAGCACCGGTGCGCAAAACCAGGGGGCGGCGCTCATCAACAGCGCGGCCCCGAACTGTCGCGTGGCAACACCGCCGGATTCCGCCGGACTCGCGGTCACTCCCGGTGGGTTCGTGATGGTCTTTCCACGCAATGAAGGGCTGAACGACCAGTACACCGGCTGCAAAATGCTCTGGCTCGTCGACACCGACCGCACCCCTCGACTGGCGACGCTCTACTTTGAGGGCGGCGCGCTGGTTATTGCCGTCGCCCACGACGCGCGCGATCCCTCGGCGGGGCCCGAGGGCGCATGCGCATTTCCCGAGGGTCGTTCGCTCCTGCGGGAGAGCGGGCGTCGCTTCGGCGACTCGGCGTGCAAAGGGTTGCACGAGGAAGCGCTCTACGCGCTACGGGTCCCGACATGGCCACGTCTCTGCCTCTCCAAGCCCGACGCCGCAGCGTGCACCGCCGAGCCGCGTTAGGCGCCTCCCAACTGCGTATTCAGGACGGTGAGAGTGGAGAACGCAAGCGCACAAGACACTCTGCGCGCACCGAAGCGCTGAATCACTGCCTACTCTTTCGGATTCGTAATCTTCCCGACGAATGCCACGGTGCCCGTGAGCCGTTCGCGGATCGCAAAAACGAACGGGCGGTCGAATCGGATCTGCGCGGGGAGCGAGGTCACTTCGACGCCTACCGATGTGACCGCCGCAGCTTCGGTGCCCTCCTCATTCACGTCTACAAACGTCTTCTGTACGACGTTGCTGATATACAATTCACGTCCGAGTGTGGCCGACAAGGGTGTAAAGTCTGCGACGTTGGGAACGAACGCTTTGTTCATGCCGAGCAGCGACAGTTTGCCCTTCAGGTTTTCATCAGTCCATGACAGTTTAAAGCGCGGCAGGTGCAGCTGAGCGGTTGATTCGGCGGCTTCACCGGTAAACCCGGTCCACGCCGCCGGAGTGAGCGCGGCGACGAAATCATCAATGGAGATACCAGCTGGCGGTAGGAGAAGGGTCATGACCCAGGCATCTCCACCGTAGGGAAGCTCAACGACCTGCGTTCCGCTGACAAGGTTGGCGCGAAATCCACTCCTTCTGGTCATCATATCGACCATGACTGTTGAACCCGCCGGGATAGTGAAGGCGGCAGGCGCCGTGCGGGCCTTTGTGAACGGATCGCGCCAGGCACCCTTGAAATAGATCGCGTTCATCAGATACATGACCGTTGCGCTCGAGATGTTGTCGAGGATTTTGTCGATCTTGTTTTCCGTCTTGTCGCGAACCCAGCTATTAATTGTCGGGACGGCTTGCGGAGAAGCGAAGTCGAGACCTCGCGCCTCTGCGCTGAACGCGTCGCGCACGTCGGTCAGGAACTTCGGTGTGATGGCCGGCCCAAAGGTGTCGCGATACCAAATGGAGTTTGCCACGTTGAACTGCACTTTGGGATCGAGGCTTTGAAGCAGTGCAATCAGGGCTTTGTAGCCGGCGTTCAGTTCGTTAAGAGGCTGGTCGGGGAGTGCGAGCGCCTGTCGCATTTCGGCATAGGTATCGCCGCCGACCCCGTTCAGCGTCATGCCGAGCGCCATCGACGCGCTGAGCGGTGAGATGAACACGTTCTTGCCCGCAAATCCCGTGTTCACCGCCTTGAGCAGATTTACCGCAAAGTCCGGTGTGGACTGCACGATCCCTCGTTCGGCCGCGGAGAGCTGCCTCGGCAACTGGGTGATAATGGCGGGTTTGCCGTTCGTACCGGCAGGATCGGCGCAGCCCAACAAGACGCCGAGCGTCGTCGACAGCGCAGCTCGCAGATAATTCACAGCCAGGATCCTCCGAACGGGGTTATGGGGCTTTGTAGCGCTGAAGTGACACCTGCGCCCTTGCCACCCCCGTTCGTTCCGTCACAGCACCGTTTAGTTACCGATTGCGAATGCTCTCACCCAGGCGCGGTACTGGCAGAACGCGGGCTGAGATCTGCGGTCACTGGTCGGTCCGACCTCTTACGCGAGCGCTCTTCGGCGCCGAGGATTATCCGATGTCTCCGCGCTGGATAATGCGGTATCCATCGCTGGAGTCTGTCGGTGTAACATGTTGCTCTGACTGGCCTTGTGCGGCGATTGCCCGGGTTCGGACTCGGGATTATCCTGCAGCCGGGGCGCTGGATAACGTTTGCCACGCAGAAATAACCGGATTATCAAGTTCTGTATAATTCAAGTTAGGCAACACAACGAGCGTGTTGTGTTCTTCGCGTCTGACGACTCGCGAAAGCAGTGGGGCCGGACAGTCGCGGCGTAGCCGTAACCGATCGCTTGCCTTCCGGGCCGGGTCGGCGCAGGTTTCGTTCATGGCGTCGCCCCTGTTTGACTTCAGTCATCTGAGCCCTGAGGAGCGCATCCAGCTCGCGGAGGACCTCTGGGACAGTCTGCCAGAGACCAACATCCAGCTGACGGATGCGCAACGCGCAGAACTTGATCGCCGACTGGCGCTCGAGAAGGCGCACCCAGGGCGCGGCCGACCGTGGAAAGACGTGATGGACGAAATCGAGCGGCGTCAGGGGTGACCCTCCCGCTGGTCGTCAGCCCCGAGGCGACCGCTGAGGTAGAGGAGGCGGTGGAGTGGTATGAGAAACGGAGCGCAGGACTCGGCACGGAATTCGCTCGCGTAGTGCGCGCCACGTTTGCCGTGATCGAACGAACGCCGCAGCAATTTCCCGTGGCCGCGCCTGAGATTCGTCGGGCCGTGTTGCGGCGATTTCCGTACGCTGTTTATTTCGCGGTCGCAGCGGACCACGTCACCGTGCTGGCAGTCTTTCATCATCGGCGTCATCCGGCGCAGTGGCGGTCCCGCGCGTGATGCCTAACTGGCGTCGCAGCTGACGCCGCATAATCTTCGGTGCGTCGGCCTTCGCTGCGCTGCGGCCGACTTTATTCAGTGCGGCGCAGCTGAACTCAAACGCATAGGCCGCACAGAGGTTCCCTCCGACTGAGGTCCCATGAAGAAGACCGTTCTCGAAATCTACGCGTTGGCCGTTTGCTTTGTCGCGGCAGTCTGCTTCATCATTTCAACAGGTTTTGCCAGCTACGCAGTGGTGGGCATCGTCAGCCCGGAGTTCACGATGTCGTCGTGGGTGCACTCACAACACCAGACAAATGACGCCTTCTGGAATTCAACAGACATACCCCGTGTACCTGGCGGTTCGGACGAGAAGTCAAAAGAACGCCCGACCGAACCTGAATTGACTCAGCAACGAGAGGCTTCCTATTTGCGAGCAATTGCCAGCGAGCGGCGCGACAACTTTCAAACGCTTGTCAAGTCGTCCATCGTCACTGTCATCGACGTTATCGTCTTTCTCCTGCACTGGCTCCTCGCCCGGCGTGAGCGCAAGAGTGCGGCCGAGCCCCTCGCTCAAGCTGACCCTCCGCGGGCAGCGTAGCTCGAACGTTAGGCCGATCAAATCTCAAAAGGAGGTCACGGTAAATGCACCCGCGCTTCGGAAATCGCCTGCTTCTGGTCCTAACGACGCTCGCCCTTGCCGCAACGACGGCGCGCGCAGAGCAAGCGCCGAGCGGTGTCCGCCCTCAGGCAGCACCCGACATCGCCGGTCGCGTAGCCCGCGTGCTGAACGGGCTTCGGCCCAGAATAGAAGTCGTCGGCTCCCCGACGCGCTGGTCGCTGGCGGAACGCATGGCGGAGTACAAGGCGCCTGCGGTCAGCATCGCCATTGTTGAAGGCGGCCGCGTCGTGTGGGCCCAGGGTTTCGGAAGTACGGAAGCCGGCGGAACGAGCCCGGTCACCGCTTCGACGATGTTCCAGGCCGGGTCCAACAGCAAGGCGGTCACGGTGTCGGCAATGCTGCGCCTGGCGCAGGCAGGCACACTGTCGCTTGATGCCAATGTGAATCAATACCTGACGTCGTGGAAGTTGCCCGACAACGAGTTTACGGCGCAGGCGCCAGTCACTCTCCGGAACCTGGCCACCCATACGGCCGGAACAACGGTGAGCGGCTTTCCCGGATATAGGGTCGGAGAGCGCCGGCCGACCGTGCCCGAACTTCTCGACGGGAAAGCCCCTGCGAATACGGCGGCCGTGCGTGTCGACAACGTCCCTGGCAAGGCCTTCCGGTACTCGGGGGGCGGCACCACGGTCATCCAGCAGTTGCTCGTCGACGTAACGGGTACGCCGTTCCCGGCATTGCTCAGAGCACAGGTTTTTGATCCACTCGGCATGACACGCAGCACGTTCGAGCAGCCCCTGCCGGCCGCCCTCGCAGCCGATGCCGCGCGCGCCCACGCGAAAGCCATCGTTGTTCCCGGCGGGTGGCACGTGTACCCGGAGATGGCTGCGGCGGGTCTTTGGACCACGCCCACCGACCTCGCGACGTGGATGATCGCGATGGGCGACGCGATCGCGGGCCGCTCCACAGTGTTCCTTGCCGAGAAGACCGCTGCAGAGGTGACAGGGTCGGCGGGGCCGGGCCGTTCACCCACAGAACGGATCGGCCTGGGTCTGTTTCTGACCGGCACCGG
>JBGTBX010000212.1:0-2927 GCA_041749115.1 Gemmatimonadaceae bacterium | reverse complement strand
CAACCACCGCTTGAGATCTTTCACCTTGACCTCGTTCGCGTTCGTGTAACGCATTTCTGCAGCTTTGAACGTTCCTGCCTTCGTAAGGCCCGGCTCGTCGAATGATTCTCCACTCCAGAACAGCAGTCGTACACAGGGTTTGAGTTTGCTGTACCCGACCACCGGATTCCCGTCCAGAAACCACACCGGATGCGCGTGCCAGATCTTGTTTTCTGCTTCGGGCAGAACCTGGTCGATGGTGCGGGCAAGCGCATCGCAGATTTCTCCGTCGTTGTCGCCCAGTTCATCGTTGTATGACACGGTATCGGCGTGCATCCAGCCTCCACAGAATTGATAGGGTCACTTCATTTTACAGAGGCTACAGCAGCATTGGTGTTCCACATGTTGGAATAGATTTTCCATTCTCCGTTCACCTGGCGCCACACATTCAGATACTTCCCGTGTTCGGTGGTTTTCTCCGGGCCGTACACCATTACGTAGTTGCCCTGATCGATCAACAGATCTTCGTTACCATAAAACGCGGTCGTCTCTTCGCGGAACTCGGTGATACCAAACTTGAGATACTCCGAGGTCATCACTTCGATGGCTTCGCGTCCAGTCACTGGATCAGCATTGGGAGCGAGGACTCTCGCATCGTCTGTGAAGATGTCCATCATGCCCACGCTGTCGCCGATGACATGAGCGTTCGTAAAGCGAGCGTTCTTTTCGTTGATGATCTTTCGCGTGGCGGACAGATCAAAACTGGCGTCATCCTTTCTGGTGGCCGTTGACGCGTGGTTCTCCGCAGTGCAGCCCAGGGTGGACATTCCGACAAGCGCGGCCACAAACAAGAAGCGAGACGTATGTTTCATCGTGATCCGAGCGAAGGGAATTGAACCTGAGACGTACCGGGAGCTTCGAGAATGTCCAAGCACAAATATGCAGCGGGTGTCGCCGCTCTGATCATGGCGGCGTGTGTAGCGACTCCGCCAGCAGACGCCAACACAGCTTCAGCAACCGAACCGGCGTTCGTGTCGGTTCAGCCGAGCCTGCTGGGCGTCGCCGGATCGCTGGCCAACGCATGGGGAGATTTTGACAACGACGGCGATCTGGATCTCGCCGTATCCCTGGCCAGTGGTGAAGTGCGCTTGTACACGAACGACAAGGGCATGCTCGTCAGCGTGGGTGCTGCCATGGGTATGCCGCAAGCGGGTTCTCAGGAATTCAGGGGCCTCTCCTGGGGTGACTACGACGGAGACGGATTCATTGATCTGTACGGTGGCGCAACCGAACCGGGTAAGCCGTCAGTCCTTTTTCACAACGAAGGCGGCAAAGGATTCAGAGAAGTCGCCGCCGAGCTTGGCCTCACCTTCCCCGAACGTTCAGCGCGTCAGAACAACTGGGTTGACTACGACAACGACGGTGATCTGGACTTGTACGCCACCAATCGCACAGGCGAGAACAAGCTGTTCCGCAACGACGGCGGCAAGTTCGTGCAGGTGTTCGCGGGCATGGGTCCCACCGACAGCCGACCGACGGTGGGCGCCTGCTGGTTCGACATCGATAAGGACGGCGATCTCGATCTGTTTCTGGCGAATCAATCAGGAGCGGCCGATGCCCTATGGCGCAACGACGGTGACTCCTTCACCGACATCGCCGTGGCGCTCGGCATGCAGGGGCCCGCGCGCACCAGTGACAAAGGTGGCGTGGGATGCGCGGTCGGTGACTACAACAACGACGGCCATTTCGATCTCTTCGTCGCAAATTATGGCCACAACCAGCTCTACAGGAACAACGGCGACGGCACCTTTACGGACGTCGGCCCAGCACTCGGCGTTGCCGTCGAAAACCATGCCGTTGGGGCCGACTGGGGCGACTACGACAACGACGGAGACCTCGATTTATCGGTCATGTCGTACGAAGGTTCGTCAGGTGAACAAACGCCGCTGAATGCCCTCTTCCGCAATGACGGGGCACAGGGATTCACGAATGTGATCGCGAAGAACAGTTCACTCAATGCAGGCGATCACGGCGTGCAGTTTATCGACTTCGACATGGACGGTGGCCTCGATCTTTCGCTCACCGACGGCTACGGACCGACGGGGGGTCATTTCGTCTTCCGCAACACCATGCCCGCAATCGCCAGGTCGCGCAGCCTGTCCGTGTTGGTGCTGGACTCGCAGGGCCATCTCACACGCTTCGGCGCCGAGGTCCGGCTATATGACGAAGCGGGGAAGATCCTCGCTTCACGGTTGGTTCCTGCTGGCGGTGGTTACGACACGCAGTCGGCGGGCCCCGTTCACTTCGGCCTCGCACAGAACGGAGCTGTCACGGTTGAGGTCGTGTTCATGGCAAAGGGTGGTCGAAAGACACAAACCGTACGGAATGTGCGATCTGACGCGTATGCGGGCAAATCACTGGTGGTCCGTCAGGAGCGATAAGCAGCACTCCTGTACGAGGCTGCCGTCTGTTCGCGCGGCACGCGCCCTGAGGCTGCTGCCCGTTCGCGCGGCCACGCGCACTACAGACACAGCCGGCCTCGCCCCAAGCTGCGCGACACGCTCTGGCGTGCTTCTTCAGTCTGCGCCATACTTGGAATCCTCAGGATCAAGGACACCGTGGATCGACGTGAACTCCTCCAGGCACTCGGCGCTTCCGTAGCGCTCGCAGCCATCCCACGTTCGGCAGAAGGCGTCGAAGCGCTGATTTCGCAGCTGAACACACGGCTCACGCAGCAGCAAGGGTTCAGGACCCTGTCGGCTCCCCAGCAGGCGCTTGTCTCGCGCGTGACCGATCTCGTCTTTCCTCGCACCGACACGCCGGGCGCTCTCGATGTAAAAGTTCCGGAGCTGATCGACCTGCTCCTCACCGAGTGGTACGATGCCACGGAGTCACAAACGCTCATGACGAAGATTGACGCCATTGATTCAGCTGCACGCGCACTTGGG
>JBGTBX010000211.1:0-5613 GCA_041749115.1 Gemmatimonadaceae bacterium | reverse complement strand
GCCAGCATCGTGCTTCAGGATCTCGGCGCAATCGCGGCGCGCCACGGCCGCATCACCATCATCGATCGCGGCCGTCTGGAAACGCAGGCGTGCGAGTGCTACAGGGTCTTAAGTAGAACCGCTTCGCCGTATTGAGAATTGGCGCTCCTGCGCTATGCTTTCTTGTCCGTGTTTGTCTGACACCAATAGGGAGTGAGCATAGTGGCGAAGCGACAGAACGACCTACGACGGTATGCGCTGATTGGCGCGCAACAGGAGATTGCTCGACTCGAGCTCCAGTTAGAGAACATCTTGAGACAGTTTCCGGAACTCCGAAGGGGCCGTGGCGCGGCCGCTAAAGGTAGCCGCCAGGCCACTGCCGCTGCCGACGTTGGTTCGGCAGACCGCCCGACGAAGCGCCGTCGCCGGCGGACGATGAGCGCGGAGGCCCGGAAGCGAATCAGCGAAGCGCAGAAGGCGCGCTGGGCCAAGCAGAAGTCTACACCCCACGGCCAAGTCCAGACGGGCGGCGCGAGGAAAAAACGCTAGTTCCCCAACAGCTACCTGCGGCTAAAAGGTGGGCGCCGGCATGGGTCTAACGACCAGGGGCGGGCGATCCGGCAACAGTGACCTCCGCGTCATTCCGAAGCACTTCGCGTACGGCTGCCCACCCACGAGGAATCATCCTGGTCGCCGTCACGGGTGCCCCGGTCAAACGGGACCTGCCAACAAGAGTACACAGCCGCTCGTCGGCCGCTGGTGCCGGTGACCAGCGAGTTCTATCTGGCCTTCAGCGACGCCTCACTCGGAGCGCAACACGGCCGCGAGATCGACTCGAGCGGCGCGAACAGCTGGGCGCAGGCTCACCGTGACGGCCAGCAGCAGGATGGCCGTCCCGACGGTCGCCAAGGTGACCGGATCCAAGGGCTCAACCCGAAACAGAAACGAGCGGACGACGTTCGCTCCGAGATATGACAGTAATAGCCCGGCGCCAAGCCCCATCCCCACGAGCGTGGCACTTTCCCTAAGCATAAGCATTGTCAGTGATTTCCTGCTGGCGCCGAGAGCGGCGCGGATACCCAACTCGCGTGTGCGAGTGACCGCCATCGTTTCCGCCAGCACATACGTGCCCAAGGCGGCCAAGAGCAGCGCGATCGCCCCCAGGCTACCAAGGACGAATAACGCGAACTGCTGGGGCCCCATCTGCCGCAGCAGACGCGCGTCGAGCGTGACGCCAGCGAGAAGTTTCACCGTCGGGTCCAGTTGACGAATCGTCGCAATGACCTCGCGCTGCGCGGCCGCGACATCATTCGTTGCGCGGAACACGAGGGCGCGATTCACAGGCGTTTGCGCCTGTTGCGCGATGGGCATGTAGAGCGCCAAGGGCTCCGCATCTCGAATATCGGTGAACAGGTCATCAACCACTCCGATGATCTCGATCTCCAGCTTTCCGCCCGTCATCGTCACGATCTTCCGGCCGAGCACCTCACCCCCCGATCCAATCATGCGCGCGAGCGACTTGCTGACGATGCCCACCGAGGGCGCGCCAGCGACGTCATCCGCAGAAAAATGACGTCCCGCGCCGATCCGCATACGCATCGTGGAGAAGTAATGGTCATCCACCTGCTGGAACGGAATGAATGTTGGAAATTTCCGCGACACACCGTCGATGGTTAACGCTCCGCCGGCGCCCATTCCTCCCTGCGACGCGGACGTCGCACTGCTCTCCACAAAGGGATTGCCGCGCAACCGCTGCTGAACGTCTGCGAATAGCGTCGCTGCTCGTGCCGCGGAGTAGCCGTTCTGCGCCAGTGGCACTTGGGAAATCTCCACGATTCGCGCGCTGTCGATCCCGCGATTCAGATCCAATGCAGCCATAAGGCTACGGGCGAACAGACCAAAGCCGACAACCAACGTAAGTGCAACTGCCACCTGCGTGGCGAGCAGGACAGCTCGAGTACTGCGGCGAGCGACGCGTGGAGTCGCGCCTGCTCGAGAACGCAGCGAATCCGCAACATCGGTTCGGAATCCGAAGAGCGCGGCTACAGTGGCGATCAGTAAGGTCGCTGCAGTGGCTACGGCGATAATGACGGCGACAGCACGTCGGTCAAGTGACAGATCGAGCAGTCCGAGCGCGATACCACCTGGGAGCTCGAACGTACTGACGACTGAGAAAAGCCACCAAGCCACGAGCGGCGACAGACACGCCGCGAGCCCGGTGAGAATAGCACCTTCGATTACAACGCCGCGTGCGAGCTGTCCGCGTGTTGCCCCGAGAGCGAGACACGTCGCGAACTCCTGCCGTCGCGCTTCTGTCCGTACCAGTAGTAGCAGCCCTACCGTCGAGCAACCGATGAGGACAAGCAGACCAACCGTTGTCGCCAGCAGGCGCGCGAATCGGATCGTTCCCTCGCGCGCCACGGCTGGAATGGCAGCGGTCTGGATGTTGGTAAGGTGCCACGATTCATGGGTACCGCGCCCCGCTGGTGGGCCGACAGCGGCAAGCCTCGCACGGGCTTCTTTAGGCGTTTGACCGACCCGCAGGCGTCCTATGATGCCGACACCCGCCGTCGGAGAGGTCGTGTGTTTCGGGTCGGCGAAATAATTCATCCAGGCCGGACCGACGTCCGCTATGGTCTGGAGCGGCAGGAACATCGCCGGGGCCTGAGCGAGACTCACACCACGAAAATTTGGTGGAGCCACGCCGATGATGTTTGCGAGCTTGCCGCCGACGGTTAAGGACTGCCCGATAACCGCTGGATTCGCACCAAAGGCTGCTCTCCAGTACCGGTCCGAGAGGACCGCGAGCGGAGTGGCACCTCGTACGTCTTCGGTCGCGGAGAAGGCTCGACCCACTGGAATGGAAAGGCCGAGCACGTCGAAGAATGACGCACTCACGAACATCACCGAGGTCGCCTCGGGGGCCTTTTGAGTGCCGACGGGCACGCGAACGAGAGAGACCCAGACCGCCGCTGTCGACTCGAAAACGCCGCTCGCGGTGACGTGCGGGTAGTAGGGATACGAGACGGCGTTCTGAACCGTGCCAACGGAACCGGTCTTCGGCGCGATCCCGACCGTGGTGACGCGCTTGGCATCTTGGACCGGCAGCGGGTTCAAAAGGACCGCGGACAGCAACGACCACGCGGCGGCTCCGGCGCCGATCGCTAGGGCGAGCGTAAGGACGGAGACTGCCATCGCACCTCGTTGAGACATCAATCTGCGAATGGCAAGTCGGATTTCAGTCACACACCCTCCAGAGATTTCCAAGACGAATGCGCCGGTCACCCTTTGGGTGCGGGAGCCGCGTTGCAAGCGACAGCTCGCCGAGCGCGACAAGATGTGGCAGCGCGACCAACTTGTGGTGGTGACAGAGTTGGAGTCTGCACCAGAGAGTCATCGCGAAAAACTCGGCCGCGTGCTGCGGATCCGCTGCAGCGTCTTTCAGCGACCGTCAGGAGAGTCAAAAGCGTCGACTCCCACCTGGCGAATACCGTTTACAGCCTATTAAACACGGTGACGGTTCGCGTTGCTGTTGCATTTAGCACACGCCGCGCGTGTTCTTGAGGTGCGCCTTTGACGGGATCGGGCGACGACACGCGCCGCGTCTGATAAACGCCACGGCTTCCCCGCCAGGCGGTTCGATGCGCGTTGGCGACCCCAACCCCGCCGCATGGGGTGCGACGGCCCGTACCAATCCGAACGCCACCGTCGTACCCGCGCCGGTCGAATGGGACCCGTTAATGAGACTAGCGGGTCAACGGCAGCGGACCAGGCGTCCGCGCGACATCGGTTGTTTTTTCCGCGAATCCGTCGCTTCTATCCCGTATCCGGCTACGTCGCCCTCTATGGGAACATTGTGCAAACCCGTTGGTCCCGTGGGCGAATCGCGCCCGGTCCTCGGGTCTACGTCAGGACTCCAGATGCGTGAGCAGCTCTTGCGCGGACGGGTGGCCTCCGGCGAGGGAGCTTAGCCATTCCTTTGCGGCAACTACGTCTCGTTCGCTGCCCTCGCCCTCACTCAGCATAGAGGCGAGACTGAACTGCGCCTCGGCAGACCGGCCTCGGCGGCGCGGCGGTACCATCCGACCGCCGCTTTCAGATCCACGGGAACGACAGCGCCATTTCCCCAATCTCCTCCAGTTGCCAGAATCGCTCCGACATCGTACTGCGCCTGGACCGAACCGGCTTCGGCGGCCCGCAGCAACCATGCCCACGTTTCCGCTGTGGAAAGCGGTGACTTGAACTGCTCGGTGACGAACTCAGGGAACGTGGCAACGTGAAGCGTCGCCTCGGCTCGCGCTCCCAGCCCGAGGCCGCCGGGCGCCACGGCTGCGTGGATTCGCGCGGCTATCACCCGGAGCGCGCATTTGTGTTCTCACTGATTGGAAGGGGCACCGCAATTACTTCGCGCACGCCTCCGACATGAGGACGCGGTCTTCGCGCAGCTAATTCCGGGCGTGCGAGTGGCCTACGAGGTGTACGAGCGGCGCGGCCGGCTCCAAGCACGCTGCGTACGGATCCTTTGAGGCGGCAGGAGCCGGAAGTCCAGCCCCTGCCTCCAGCGCGAGCCCTACTTCTGGCGGTTGTAGGGCGACTGGTTGGTCGGCTTCAGGCTGACGTCTTCCTGATGCGCGTGCGTGCGAACGGCCGCTTCTGTGCGACCGAGCTTGAACGCCATGACACGGGTCGGCGTGTTCTGGTCCGCCATCTTCCGCAACGCGCGGTCATCGGATGGCGTCCACGGCTTGCCAGTGTTGCGGGTCGATTTGGACATGACCTGCCGACGGCTTACGCCGCCGCCTCCTCGTTGACGGCCTCGGCCCTCTTCGAGCCGTCGCCAGCAACGCGATACCGCCGGCCGCACGTGTCGCACTGGGTGTAGCACGTGTCGCCGAACTGGAAGTAGCAGCGGCCGACGAGCAGGGTGCCGCAGGCGCACGGCCACGCGGCGTTGTTGCCCTCAGCGCGGGCCGTGCTGGTGCTGCCGGTGATGAACTTCACCGGAATGGTCTTGATCTGGAGACGGTGATCGACGGGCGGACGTGAACGCATGACTTTAACCTCCAACGCAGGACCCAGACGCTCGTACGTCAGGATCGACACAACGCTCGGCCCGAGGCCAGATGGCCCAGTCGCGAGACGGACCTACGGCGAGTGAATTTGCGTGGGGATGGAGCAGGAAGGACACTGTCATCCAGACGCTCGCGGGTCGCCTTGCCCGCGTACACCGTGTTGAGGGCCGCAACAGCCCCCGCTGATCTACCGATTCGATCTTTCCGTTTGAGAGCCGCGACGGCTCCCGCTGGATCTGAGGCTACGCCTGTAGAGGTCGCTTGACAAGTACAAAATTTCACAAATTTGCACCCGTCGCGTTGTTGGGCTCGCCACAGGGGCGCGCACGGCGGTCTCCCCCGCTGAATGACCTACTCTGTCATGGGGACGACGGTAACATAAGCGCATGGATGAGAACGCCAGACTTAACATGCCGAGGGTCTACGTCGCTGGGCCGTATACGCAGGGGGACGTCGCGATCAACGTGCGAAACGCGTACGCCGCTGCTGACCAATTGGCGAACGCTGGCATCGCACCATTCGTGCCGCACCACACGCACTTTTGGCATCTCCTTTTCCCGCG
>JBGTBX010000210.1:0-4563 GCA_041749115.1 Gemmatimonadaceae bacterium | reverse complement strand
GAGCGCGGATCCTGCCTGCGCGTGGTGGTTGCAAGTTTGACCCACTTGCGCCCCACATCCGCCAGCCAGCGCGCGTGCCACGCCGGATCTTCTGCCAGTGATCCCCACCATGCCGAATGCCAACGCCCCACATCATCCAGTAGTGTAGAGGTGCTCAGCTTGCCGCTCATGAGGCCGCGGGTCGTACGTTCCCAATCGGCAAGCAGCAGCGCCGACGACTTCATCCACATCCGGCTGACAATATCAATCGGTCGCACATCCAGTCCGCCAAACGCCGCGCCGCTTAATCGCGCAAACGTTTTGTCACGCATGGCCATGTCGCAGCCTCGGGATACTACAGACAGCCAATATGGACCGAAGTGCTGGTTGCGCATGACGCACGCCACAAAATCGAGATAGCGCATTGCCGGATCGAAGTAGCCTTCGAAACGACGCTGATAATCGGCAAAGGCTGCGACATCCGTTGTGCCGCGCTCAAGCGCTGCAATAATCACCGGTGCACCAAGCAGTGCTGACTCCGCGGCCGGCGTTATCCCCTCGCCGGTCATCGGATCAACAAAGCAACCGGCGTCGCCTATGAGAATGCCGCCGTCAAACCGATTGGGTCCGTGGCCACCGTATGTCTTTACGATGCCGCCAATGGGGCGTGACGCCAGCCGCATGGTGCGGCATCCGGGATGTTGCAGCCGTAGCTTATCCAAAAATGCCGCCAGCAGTTGCGGCACGCTGGTCTTATTGCGATCGCGTGTTTCCGCGAGCAGCCCCACGCCAACGTTCGCGCGTCCGTTGGACATCGGAAACATCCAACCGTACCCCGGAAACAGATCGCGATCAAACACGAATGCCGCTTCTCCATCGCTCACGTCGATGCCTTCCACATATGCGCGCTGCGACACCGCCATGTAGCGCGCGTCATCCACGAGCAAATCGAACGAACGGGCAACGGTGGAATGTGTTCCATCCGCACCCACTACTGTCATCGCTTTCACTGATGCAACGCCCGACGCATGGCGATACTGCACCACCATTTCCCCGTCAATTCGCTCAACCCCGGTTACCTGACACCCTTCCCGCAACTCGGCGCCCGCACTAACCGCGCTGTCGAGTATGCGCTGGTCGAGCGCTTCGCGCGGAATGATATAGCCGTGCTGCGGCAGATCGGAATCGTTGGCGTAAAACGGAATGCGATCACGGTACGCGGTTTGTCCGTTCAGCAGCAAATTGACATGAGTAATGGCCAGCGGACTCGATGCTTCGAGTGCGCCCAGGCATCCCATGGTTTGAAAAATTCGAAGACCGCGTGGCTCAACGAAATCACCACACACCTTCTCACGCGGAAATTGTGCACGGTCAAGTATCAGCACGCGCAGTCCTTTGCGCGCCAACGCCCATGCCATCACGGCACCGGCAGGTCCGCCGCCGACAACAATCGTGTCGAACCGTCGCTCAGCCTTCAAGCGGCGCGCCACGTTACTCGCGCTCCAGTTCAAATTGGCAGGTCACCCACGGCATGCCTGCCGAGTGTTCTGTCAGCGCCGCAAGAGTGAGCTGGTACAGGTCACCATTTATGGCAAAGCGCACCGGTATGCCGCGTTGCACTTCGCCGTGCCACTGATCGGCAATACATGGCGACGGCTTTGGCTGCAGCACGACGTTGCCATCTCGGCGCAGCGGAATCGGAACATGTGAGACCGAAGCGACTTCAACCGACACGAAGTCGCGTGAACGCGGGGTGCGAACCGCCACAACCAGATCACCCAGCAGTGCGAACGGTTCGCTTTCGGGCGAGTCGTGGACGGTGGCGTTCCAATGAGCTGGCGGCATGGATGACCTCCAAGCGGATGATCCTCTACGGTGCAGCGCCTCATCGAGATGCGCAAGCGTACAATGTGATCGGCATCACCGACGATGCCCCCGTAGCCCTTCCCCTTCCGCAATCTCCCGTGGGGCCGTATGATCAGGAAGACATCCTGCTCCGCAGGAGCCTCATCTTCACCCATTTAACGAAGGTGGATGCATGGCGACCAATGTCCATGTCAAGAGCATGCCTCGTGTGCGCATCGACGAGCTTCCGCCCGTCGATGTCAGCGTACTCGATCTCCCCCCGGTCGACGTCAACGTGAATGCGCTGCCCGACTTGCGCATCACCACGATCGGTGCGGTTGGGCCAGTTACGCTCGCTGGCATTCCAAGCAATTACTCCGTCGGAATCACCACACTTCCAGATGTGAATGTGCGCATTCGGGAGATTCCGTCGCTGCGTGTGCATGTGCCGGCGAACTTCCGCCTGGGATTCTCGCTGCTCGGTGTGGAACTGGCTGCGCTCAATTTGTGCGGCGAGGCGCAGATAATTACGGAGCCGTACGTTCCGAATCCGTGCGAACGATGTGGTCCTGCGCGCGCGCAGACACAACTGTCAGATCAGCCCGTCGCGGTTGGCGCGGTGCTGCGGTTGAGCAACAAATGAAAGCCAGAAACGGCGGCCGGGACAACGCGGCGAACGCTCAGCGTGGCGGTTACGAAGGCAGCGCCATTCGATTTACCGGAACGCCGCTCAACTTGCGTGCACAGCTGCCAGTCAGTGTTGAGCGGTCGTCGGTTGTACCAGTGGCGCTCACAATTGATGGAAACGCACGAATACACCGTGCCGTGTGGCGCGCACGCTCTTCGTCAACCAGCGAGCTGTTTCTTCGCTTACCTGCGCAAACGAGTGCCGGTGAATACATCGGTGAAGCCACCGTGAACGGCAAACAGCAGGCTGTGGCCGTGAGCATTGCTGCACAACCCGGCCTCATGGTGTTTCCTGATCACACGTTGATTACCGCAGTTGCTGGTGCCCGGGAAACGTTCACGCTCACCGTTGCAAACCGTGGGAACGTGAGTGTCATGGTGCCGGCGGACGGTGCGATTGAACTGGATGACGATGACGCACAGGATCGTGCACTTGGGCGCTCGCTTCGTGCGGAACTCTCGGCGAACGAGCGGCGTGTCGATCGTTATTTCGAAGAGCTACGTTTGGGGCACGGGGGTGAAGCCCGCATAGCGGTGACACGAGGCAGTGGTGAACTGCTTCCAGGAGATTCGCGAGAAGTTGTATGTGTACTTGACGTGCCGAAAGCGCTACAGGCGGGACGCCAGTATGGTGGTGCGTGGGATCTTGGCCTGGTGTCGCACACCGTTCTGGTTAACGCGAAAGGCAGCGATGCAGGTAAAACGCCCGTCCAGGTCAGTAACGAGGGGCGATAAATCCTCATGAATACTCAAACGAGTAACCTCATGGATACCCAATCGAAAACGAACGCAGGTCAACTACCCACGTTGGCACTTGGCAACAGTATTGCCAAGCTGTTGCAGCTGCCTGTGCAACTTGCTACCGCAGTGGTCGACGGTGCACAACAACGTTTGAGTGGCGGCTGTGTCATTCCCCCGCCGTGCTGGGAACCCAGGCATGCCGGTGACTGCTCCATGCAGCTCAGGCCCGGGCAGAAGGCGCTCATCCGCGTGCACGTTACGAACTGCGGGTGGACGCGACAGATCGTGACGGTGACCGGCATGGGCAAAATCGCGGGGTGGCTGAGTTTTGCGCCGACCGCGCTGGTGCTTGATCCGCAGGAACGCGCGTCATTTGCGGTACAGCTCAAGGTGCCGGAAAACATTTCTGTGGGACAGCGCCTAACGGGCCCGTTGCTGCTGCGCGGATGTCGCGATCACTTCGTGCGTCTTGATGTCACGGTAACCGACTGTGGCGGTGCAGGCATCTGTGACGTTGCCATTGATGATTGTGCCGATAACGTCCATCACTGGTATGATCACTTCTACTGTCCGCGCCCCTGCAACGCGCAGCGCGTGCCAGCCCGCGACCCGCGACCAGTGCCGGGCAAAGCCGCGTCCACGGTTGCTGCCGGTGCGACACCACGTGGAGTGAGTTGAATCATGGCTGACAACGTAGATGTGGCGGAAATACTGAAGCGTGCGGCCCAGGCGAATGCCAGATTTTACAAAGGCTGGACGGACCTGACGCTGGAGTACGTGCGGGGACTCTCGTCTATTCTCAACGGCGAGGAGAGTGCGCCGCAGTCGGTTGCCGAAATGGACACCAGTGCGGGTGCATTGGTGATGGAGGGTGAAGAAGGCAGCAGTGTAACCGGATCGTTTCTGGTGACCAACGACCTTGGCCGGACCATCGACTGCGAGTTTGTTTCGTCGGTGTTCAATGATCCCGAAGGCGCGCGCCTGACGCTCAAGCCCCTGTTCACGCCAGCCAAACTGTCACTGGAGTCGGGGGAACAGCGCGTGGTGCAGGTCACTGTTGCGATAAACAACGCGCTTGCCGCCGGTGTGGGTTACTCGGCGGAATTTTCCATCAAGGGGATGGACGGTTTCGCGGTGCCGGTGGTGGTTCGGCGGTTGGATGTGGTGGGGCAACCAGCGGATGCTACCGGAGCGGCGCCGGCAGAGAAGACGGACACCGCGGGAGGTGGGAAGGGAAACGTGAAGGCGACAGCCGACAGGTCACAAAAAGCCCGAAAACGTGCCGGGAAACGTGCAACGAAGCGCCAGCGG
>JBGTBX010000209.1:0-23990 GCA_041749115.1 Gemmatimonadaceae bacterium | reverse complement strand
AGCGGGTCGGCTGGCGTCGACCTCACGTGGGTTCCGATCGAAGGAGTCAGCCTTTCGGCGCGGACGGGGGCACGGCGTCCTGAACTCGCCGAGCAAAAAGCATTCACTGGCGGCGCGGGCCTCTCGTTCGATCGTGTCGCGCTCGACTATGCGTGGGAACAGCTCAGATCCGGTGGTGCGCACCGCGTGAGTTTCCGGGTTCGCTAGGCGCCCGGTCGCCGGTTGGAACGGCGGCGCGCAGGAAAGGATTTGTCCCGGGACGCCGATGCTGCAGGTGGTCTGGTACGCCCAGAACCATCTGCCGCTGGCGGGACTCACGTGGTCACACGCGGGCTTCGGTTCTTTGGCCATTCACGCGCTGTTACCTTGTGAGGAGCATGAAATATCGCCGCGGGGAACTGTGGCTCGATGACTTTCACACACGCCGACACAATGACTGATCCTTCACGAACTGCGGTTCTTGTCAGCGCCGCGCGGACCCCTGTGGGACGCTATCTGGGTGGGCTGGCTCCTCTCTCTGCTACCGAACTCGGCGCGATCGCCATTCGAGAGGCTGTCGCTCGCTCAGGAGTCGACGCCGCGGCGATTCAGGAAGTCATCATGGGGCACGTGCTGCAGGGGGGAACAGGGCAGGCGCCCGCCCGTCAGGCGATGCTCAAGGCCGGTCTGCCATCGAGCATTTCTGCGGTGACCGTGAACAAAGTCTGCGGCTCGGGGCTCAAGTCGGTGATGCTCGCCGCGCAGGCGATTCGCGCGGGCGACGCCGAGTTGATTGTGGCCGGCGGTCAGGAGTCCATGTCGAATGCTCCACACTACCTGTACGGTTATCGCGGCGGTGTGAAGATCGGTGATCAGACCATCGTGGACGGTATGATCAAAGACGGTTTGTGGTGTGCCAGCTGCGACGTACACATGGGCGGCCACGCAGATCACACCGCACGCAAGGCGGGCGTGTCACGCGAGCAGCAGGACACGTTTGCGGCACAGTCGCATGCCAAGGCGGTCGCGGCGCAGGATGCCGGCCATTTTGATGCAGAGATTGTGAAGGTGGAGATTCCCGGCCGTAAAGGGCCGACGGTCGTGGCGGCGGACGAGGGTCCCCGCCGTGATTCAACGGCGGAGTCGTTAGGTAAGCTGCGCGCGGCGTTTCCCGATCCTGCGCACAAGGATCTCACGGTCACGGCGGGCAACGCCTCATCTCTGAACGACGGGGGTGCAGCAGTTGTTGTGGCGTCGGAGGCCTTCGCGCGCGCACACGGCCTCACAATACTCGCACGGATTGACGCCTATGCGACCGGAGCCGGTGACCCGCAGGAGTTGTTTTTTGCTCCTATCACAGCCGTGCGAAATCTGATGGTCAAGGAAGGGACCGGCATCAACGATTATGGTTTAATCGAGGCCAATGAAGCCTTCGCATCGCAGGCGCTGGCTGACGGTGAAGGGCTTGGATGGGATTGGGATCGTGTCAATGTCAACGGTGGTGCGATCGCGATTGGCCACCCGATCGGCGCCAGTGGAACGCGTGTGCTGATCACATTGCTGCACGCCATGCAGCAGCGCGGTGTGGAGAAGGGGCTGGCGACGCTCTGCCTGGGTGGCGGAGATGCCGTCGCGCTTTCTGTCTCGCGTCTCGGTTGATTACATGGTAGGAGGCGAGCCCGCTCGCCCTGCAGACCGTAGCTCCATCCCAACGGATGCGATGATGACGGCACAACCCACTCCGCAGGTGGGGCCGGTTTATCGCCTCCTCATGTTTGTGGTCGCCGCGACCGCGGGTGTTTTATTGTGCCGCTTGCTGTTGCTCGGGTTGCGGAGTTCGGTGCCCACGTTTCTCGGCGAGCGTTTTCCCTCCTACTACCTGATGATGCTCGGCGGCATGATCATCGGGCATCTGTGGACCTTCCGCACCGTTGAACCACGCGGCTGGTCATCCGTCGGACTGGATCGAGGGGCGCTGAAATTGCGCCATGTGGCGAGCGGGGTCGCGCTCGGTGCGGCCGCCGTGGGTGTGCCCTCTGGTGTGCTGTTGATGATCGGGTGGCTGCGGATTGAGCCGAGCCACGCAGGGAGCTGGATTGCGACGGCATTGACCACACTGCTGATCCTGCTGCCTGCGGCACTGTGGGAAGAACTTATGACGCGGGGTTATCCGTTTACTATCGCGCGTGAGCTCGTGGGGGCTCGCGCGGCGATCGTGCTCACCAGCCTGTTCTTCGGGATGTTGCACATCCAGAACGCGGGAGCGACTGTGCAATCGGTCGCACTCGTGACGCTCGCCGGTATCTTTCTCGGAGCGATATTGGTGTCCACCGGGAGCTTGTACGCGGCCTGGGCCGCGCACGTATCGTGGAATTTTGTGATGGCCGGGGTGCTGCATTCCACGGTGAGTGGCATCGGGATGGACGCACCGAACTATCGAACGGTGGACGCGGGACCTGATTGGGCGACCGGCGGTGTGTGGGGGCCGGAAGGCGGGGTGGTGACCGCGGTCGGTTTAATCATTGGCATCTATCTTATGTTGCGGCCGAAGCGCCGAGGAGTTTCTGCGGGATGAGTGATGCGATTGCAGTCATTGGGGCAGGGCAGATGGGCAACGGCATAACACACGTCTTTGCTCAGCACGGATATCCGGTGCAGATGATCGACGTGTCTGAGGACGCGCTTGCCAGGGGCCGCGACACCATCGCAAAAAATCTCGATCGTCAGGTAAAAAAGGGCTCGTTGACCGCAGATGACAAAGAGGCGACACTGGGTCGCATCACCACGCAGAGTGATCTGGCCGGCGCGTCAACGGCGAGCCTCATCATCGAAGCGGCGACGGAGCGCGTTGATCTCAAGTACCGCATCTTTGAGGATCTCGACCGCTTAGCAAAGGACGGTGCGATTCTCGCGACGAACACCAGCTCGATTTCGATCACGTCGATTGCCGCGCGTACGAAGCGCCCGGAGCAGGTTATCGGGATGCACTTTATGAATCCTGTTCCTGTGATGCAGCTCGTGGAAGTTATTCGAGGGCTGGCGACCAGCGACGAGACGACGACGCGGGTCATGGAATTGTCGAAGGCGTTAGGCAAGACGCCGGTTGAGGTCAACGATTTTCCGGGGTTCGTCGCCAATCGGATTCTCATGCCGATGATCAATGAAGCGGTGTTCTGTGTCATGGAGGGGGTCGGCACTCCGGAGGCCATCGACACTGTCATGAAACTGGGCATGAATCATCCCATGGGTCCGCTGGCGCTCGCCGACCTGATCGGACTGGATACGTGTCTGTCGATCCTTGAGGTGCTGCACGACGGTCTCGGCGATTCCAAGTACCGTCCGTCGCCGCTGCTGCGAAAATATGTTGCCGCCGGATGGCTGGGCCGCAAATCTGGTCGCGGTTTCTACACGTACGGCTGAGGTGTCGACCCATCGCGTGTTTCCCGCTACCCGAATTAAACTGTGTGGGCATTAATACCACTTACTGAAGAGCAGAAGGCCATCCAGTCGGCGGCGCGTGAGTTCGCGCTTGACGCGTTGGCCCCTCACAGCGCCCGATGGGATCGCGACGCGTCATTTGACCCCGACATCGTGCCACGGTTGGGCGAGCTGGGCTTTCTCGGCATGTTGATCCCCGAGTCGCTCGGTGGTCTTGGGTTGGATACCTGTACCTATCTGGTGGCATTGGAGGAGATCGCGGTGGTGGATGCTTCGGTGGCGGTGCTGATGAGCGTACACAATTCGCTCCCGACGCAGATGCTGCTTCGCTACGGCAGTGACGAGCAGAAGGAGCGTTTTCTGCGACCGATGGCGCGAGGAGAAAAGCTCGGCGCGTTTGCGCTGTCAGAGGTTGAGGCGGGTTCGGACGCGGCGGCGCTGCGTGCGCAGGCGGTTCGCGATGGGGATGACTACATCCTCAATGGGACGAAGGCATGGGTGTCGCACGGTTCGATGGCCGACGTCATTCTGTGTATGGCGCGCACCGATACGCCGGGCGAGCGAAAGGGCGCGCGCGGGATCAGCACCTTTGTGTTGACCCCCGATATGGCAGGGTTCAGCGTCGGCAAGAAAGAAGACAAGATGGGGCTGAGAGGAGACCCCACCGTCCAGATTATTCTGGACAACGTACGCGTGCCAGCCGCGAATCGTCTGGGTGCGGAAGGCATGGGATTTATCTATGCTATGCAATCACTGGAGGGAGGGCGGCTCGGTATCGCAGCTCAGGCGTTGGGTATAGCGCGTGCTGCGCTGGAGCACTCGGTGGCGTATGCTGCCACCCGTGAGCAGTTCGGTCAGCCCATCAAGGAGTTCCAGGCCATCCAGTTCAAACTGGCTGACATGGCCACACGGATAACGGCTACCCGGGCGCTGCTGTATGCCGCGGCGGCTGCCAAGGATCGTGGTCAATCGGTGACACAATTTGCTTCCATGGCCAAGCTGAGTGCGTCAGAAACGGCGATGTGGGTGACGACGCAGGCGATTCAGATCTTCGGTGGATACGGATACATCAAGGATTATCCGGTCGAGCGTCTCTTCCGGGATGCCAAGGTGACGGAAATCTACGAGGGAACGTCGGAGATCCAGCGCATTGTGATCGCGCGGGAATTGTACGCGCGCACGTAGGGTGGGTGGGGCACCATGGGCAGAACCTCGCGGTGGGCGCATATAGCGAACGCCACAGATAAACAAATTTTACGGAAGAGCATACGCTGATGAAGACGTTTGAATTGATCGCTGAAATGGGGCACGAGCAGGTGGTCCTGTGCCATGATAAGTCCAGCGGATATCGCGGCATCATTGCGATTCACGACACGACGCTGGGGCCCGCGTTAGGCGGCACACGGTTCTGGCAGTACGCCAGCGACGAAGACGCGCTGGTGGATGCGTTGCGTCTCTCGCGGGGCATGACCTATAAGAATGCGGTAGCCGGGCTTAACCTCGGCGGTGGGAAGGCCGTCATTATCGGTGACAATCGCACCGCGAAGCGGGAGATGCTGTTTCGTGCACATGGTCGGTTTGTCGAATCGCTGGGCGGCCGCTACGTCACGGCGGAGGACGTTGGGACGAGCACCGCGGATATGGATTTCGTGCACATGGAAACCGAGTACGTCGCGGGCCTTGCGAATCGGTCGGGAGATCCGTCACCGGTCACGGCGCGCGGGGTGTTTCGCGCCATTCAGGCCTCAGCCATGCATAAATGGGGTTCAGATTCCGTTGCAGGTAAACGCGTCGCGGTTCAAGGGCTCGGTAACGTCGGGTATTATCTGTGCAAGGAACTGCATGCACATGCTGCCAACCTCATTGTGACCGACATCGATGCGGTGCGCGTCAAACGAGTGGTCGACGAATGCGGAGCGCAAGCGGTCGAATCCGAGGCCATCTACTCTGTACAGGCCGATATCTTTGCTCCCTGCGCACTCGGCGGGATCATCAACGACACTACGATTCCGAAACTCAACGTGGAGATTGTGTCGGGCGGAGCCAACAATCAGTTGCTCGAAGAGCGACATGGGTCCGACCTCGAAGCACGCGGCATTCTGTATGCGCCCGATTTTGTTGCGAATGCCGGCGGTGTCATCAACGTGTACAGCGAGCTGGCCGGCTGGACGTCGAAGCGTGCGCTCCGCAAGGCCGACGAAATCTACGAGACCACGTTAGGCGTGTTTGAAATCGCGAAGGAAGAGGGGATTCCGACTTTTGAAGCTGCCGACCGCCTCGCGGAGCGACGACTGCAGGCCGTGGGTGGATTGGTTAAGACATGGCCACAGTGGCCGCGCAAAGGGTAACGGAGCAGGGTCACCGGGCAACGCCACAACGAAGAGGACGATGAGCGAACGCATACCAATCGGGGCAGACCACGCAGGATTCGAAATGAAGCAGCGCATTGCTGAACACCTGGCTGAGCGTGGATTTGGAGTGGCCGATATGGGCACCGCATCCACGGCATCAACCGATTATGCAGACTACGCCCACCAGGTGGCACGCGACGTGTCAGAAGGGAAGTCGCAGCGCGGGATACTGCTCTGCGGAACGGGCCTCGGTATGTCGTACGCCGCCAACCGGTGGCCGCACGTTCGAGCGGCCGTCGTGTGGTCTCCGGAAATCGCCGAACTTTCCCGAAAGCATAACGACGCAAACGTTCTGGTGCTCCCAGCGCGATGCCTGAGTCCTGACGAAGCGATGGAGATTGTGGATATCTGGCTGGACACTACGTTCGAAGGGGGGCGTCACGTGACGCGAGTGAACAAAATTGAACGGACGGAGGATGGTGCATGAAGTGGCACACCTGGGATCGTATGCCCCCTGGCCCCGCGCTCCGCAGCGCCGATCCCGAAATCGCAGATCTGATCGACCACGAAATTGCGCGCCAATGCGACGGCCTCGAACTCATCGCAAGCGAGAACTTTGTTTCGCCGGCGGTGATGGAGGCCACGGGCTCGCCGCTCACGAACAAATACGCAGAGGGTCTCCCAGGTAAACGGTACTACGGTGGCTGCGAGGTCGTCGACAAAATCGAGACCATAGCCATTGAGCGGGCCAAGGCCCTGTTCGGCGCTGATCACGCCAATGTGCAGCCGCACTCGGGTGCAAGTGCCAACAGCGCGGTGGCGCTCGCGGTACTGAAACCTGGCGACACGTTGCTTGGTCAGGACCTCTCGCAGGGGGGGCATCTGACCCACGGATCACCGGTCAATTACTCGGGCTTGTTGTATCGTGCAGTGCACTACGGTGTGCGCGCCGATGGGTATCTGGATTACGACATGCTCCGGGACGTCGCCCGCCGTGAGAAGCCAAAGATGATCATTGCCGGTGCGAGCGCGTATCCACGTATTATCGACTTTGCGGCGTTCGCTGAGATCGCTGCCGAGGTGGGCGCTGTTTTCATGTGCGACATGGCGCATATCGCCGGGTTGGTGGCCACGGGATACCATCCGTCGCCAATTCCGTATGCAGACATCGTGACGACCACAACGCACAAGACGCTGCGTGGACCTCGGGCCGGACTGATTCTCTGCAAGGCGCAGTACGCCAAAATCATTGATAAAGCGGTGTTCCCCGGATCGCAGGGTGGCCCGCTTGAGCACGTGATCGCGGCCAAGGCCGTGGCATTTCGCGAAGCGGCGCAGCCCGAGTTCAAGGAATACTGCGGCCGCGTCGTCAGCAATGCTGCCGCGTTGGCTGCAAGCTTAATGAAGCGTGACTATCATGTGGTGTCCGGCGGCACGGACAATCACCTGATGCTCGTTGATCTCCGCAACAAGAACCTGACCGGTAAGGCCGCCGAGCAGGCGCTTGATCGGGGTGGTATCACCGTGAACAAGAACACGGTGCCGAACGAGACGCAGTCGCCGTTTGTGACGAGCGGCATCCGGATTGGGACTCCTGCCGTGACAACGCGCGGCCTTGGTGAGAACGAAATGGAACAGATTGCGGAATTGATCGACACCGTCCTGAAGGCTCCTGACGACGCTGCCAACACCGATGCGGTGAAACAGCGAGTAAAAGCGATGACCCAGGCGTTCCCTCTCTACCCGCGTTGATTCCGAGGTGCAAACATGTTCGATCGCTTTCTGAAGTTGCATCAAGCCGGCGACCCGCTGATCCTGTTTAATATCTGGGATGCCGGCAGCGCCAGAGTTGTTGCCGAGGCGGGTGCCAAAGCCGTTGCCACGGGGAGTTGGTCCGTGGCGGCGGCCAACGGATTCGACGATGGTGAGCAAATTCCGGCTGCGCTCCTGATCGAGTCGGTCGCGCGCATTACGCAATCGGTGGACCTTCCCGTGTCTGTTGATCTGGAGACCGGCTACGGTGCCACGCCAGGTGACGTGGGCGACATCGCAAAACGTGTGGCCGCGACGGGTGCGGTGGGGTGCAACATCGAGGATCGAATTATTGGCGCAGGAGGTCTGCGCTCGGTGGCAGATCAATGCGATCGGATTCGTGCCATGCGGGACGCCGTCGGAGACGCGTTCTTCATTAATGCCAGGACGGATGTCTTTCTGTCGAATGCGGCCGCTGAGCCTGCATCCCTTGTGGGTGCGGCGCTCGATCGTGCCGCGGCGTACGCGGAGAGTGGAGCGAGCGGCTTCTTTGTCCCCGGTCTGGTGGACGTGGAGGTTATCGCCGAGGTGTGTCGTGGCACCCCTCTGCCGGTGAATGTTATCCGATCACCGACTGCTGCACCCATGGCGCAGCTGGTGCAATCGGGAGTTGCGCGTGTGAGCCATGGCCCGTGGCCATATCGAAAACTCGCGGAGGTGTTCGCGCAGCTCGCTCGGGCCGCGCACGAGGGGCTGTAGCGTTTACCACACGTCGGAGCGCCATTCTGTCGCGTCCCTTTGAACGCAACCGTCGCACGTTGCCTCGACAGGCGGCGCGTCAACGAAGGACTTTCCAGATATCAGGATGCCTTCACAACCGAACCATGGTGCCCAAGCTCCGACGCTGATCCCTACTTCGCGGCGCGCTGCCTCGGTTTCTGCGACAGAAAGAAGGCCGTAAACTCGTCGTGATTCGCGAGGAACGCAGCCGGGGCTTCACCAGCAAAATCCCTGAAGTCGCGGATGAGATGGGATTGATCGAAATAGCCGCACTCGGTGGCTACCCGCGATAAGCTGCGGGGATCGGCATTCCACGCCGAAAAGACACGCTGAAAGCGCGTGATCCGGGCGAGCAGCTTTGGGCTGACGCCGACCTCCGTTGCAAAGAGCCGCTGCAAGGTGCGGGGGGAGATGTCTAACAACTTTGCGAGCCGATCGAGCGGTGCTGTCCCGAAGCTTGATCGGATCGCCCGCACCGCGGTTTCGACGCGGGCATCGGGTTCGGGGCGCTCCGCAGTCAGCCGCAACAGGATTTCGTCGAGATACGCTACCCGCGTGGCGTCGTCGCTCGCACGTGAGAGGTCTTGCCGCACATTCGCCAGCAGAGGGTCCGGGCGTTTCACGAGATCCAGCCACGTGTTGGTCAGGCTCGACATTCTCGGATGCAGCGGGCCGGCGCCATAGGGCTCGAACCGGACCCCGATCAGATCAATCGTGCCAGTCGGTCGCAGGTGGAATGGCCCGTCGATCTGCCCGACCAGCATCTCCGCAGGCTGCAGCTTGGGCCGGCCGTTCAGCGCCTCAAAAGGGTCGCTGAAGTTATAGATCAGCTCGGGGGAGCCGTCAGGAAGCGCCGGCTGACCGGTAATCGAGCTCGCGTCGTCGGGCGCAATTCCCCTGAGCGCCCAGTAACAGCGCACGTAGCGACGGAGCGGCTGGGCTGGTGAGTACTCGCTGTATTCCACAGCCGATAAGTATCGCCCCGACGGCGGTGCAGGCCAAGGGGCGGCCGCGCCTATTCGTCCATTTCTCGCTCAACGGCCCACGGATCCAGGAAGCGTGGAACCATTCGCCAGTGAATGCGCGCCGCTATTCGTAGCGCAACGCCTGCATCGGTGGAATGCGCGCAGCACGCAAGGCAGGGACAAGGCCAGCGAGCAAAGACACTACGCCAAGGATCGCCGCGGCCAACGCGATGACCGCCGGGTCGAGCCCCGTGACGCCGTAGAGCAGGGACTGGGCGGCTTTCCCGAGTGCGATCGCGCCCATCAGGCCCAGGCCGCCTCCGATGAGGGTGAGCCGCCCAAGTTGCTTCATCACCATGCCGCGAACGCTTGCCGCGTCGGCGCCTAACGCCATCCGAACGCCGATCTCACGTGTGCGCTGGGCAATGGAGTAAGCCAAAACCCCGTAGAGCCCGATCGCTGCGAGTAACGTGGCCAGCAACGCGAATGTGCCAGCGGTTGAACTGATGAAGCGATCGAGAAAGACGTTCTCCTCAACCTGCTTGCTGAGGGTCTTGAGTTCTTCCACCGGAAGAGTCGGGTCGACTCCCTTCACGATGCCGGGAACGCCGCGCAGCAGCGCCGTGGGTTCGAGCGACGTCGTTACATAGAAGTACAGTGAACCCACGGTACTGTCCTGCTTCAGTGGGAGGTAGAATACGGGAGGAATTTCAGCCTTGACCTCACTGTACTTCACGTCGGGAATCACGCCCACAATCTGAATATTGAGCGTATCTCGACTGCCTCGCGAGATATATGCGCCGACCGCATTCTGCCCCAGACCGAATTTTTTGGTGAACGTTTCATTGACGATCGCCACCTGTGGCGCTCCGAGGGCGTCGGCCTCGGTGAACTCCCGTCCCGAACGCAACGCGACACCTAACGATGAAAAGTAGCCAGCGCTGATTTCATTGTATCGCGAATTGCGGTCGGTGTCAGCATCTGCCTCGAATCCCTGAACGTAGACGCTGTTCCCCCAGTTGCTGCCGCTCATGAGAGGAACGAGTCCCATCGCAACACTCGTGACGCCTGGTTCACT
The DNA here is from genome assembly GCA_041749115.1 of Gemmatimonadaceae bacterium. GTDB lineage: Bacteria > Gemmatimonadota > Gemmatimonadetes > Gemmatimonadales > Gemmatimonadaceae > JBGTBX01. The sequence goes on along the minus strand of JBGTBX010000209.1, from coordinate 13,647 downwards.
CGCGAGCGCGTCACGCAGTTCATTGAACAATATCTGATTGCGCTGATTGGAGTAGCCGTTTAATTCCGGCGATACGGCGAACGTGACCACATTGTCTGTCTGAACGCCGAGGTCGACCTTGCTCACGTTGACGAGACTTTTTACGAACAGGCCGGCCGACACGAGCAGTGCCATGGAGAGCGCGAGCTGTGTAACCACCAGCGCAGAGCGGAATCGCATGGCTGCCCTCGCGCCGAGTGCGTGCATCGCTCCGGAGCGAATGGATGTGATGAGATCCTTGCGGGTACTCTGCAGAGCCGGAAACAGTCCGAAAACAATGCCCGTGGCCAGCGAAAGAATTGCCGTGTACAGCAACACGGACGGCTTAATTTCAGCGCGCAACACCTCATTGACCCCAGCGGGAAACATGGCCAGCATCAGCAACAACGTTCCGCGGGCAACCAGCAGTCCGACCAGGCCACCGACGATGGCAAGCAGAATGGATTCGGTAAGCAGCTGCGCGACCAGCCTCGTGCGGCTCGCACCGAGTGACAACCGCACCGCCATCTCGGTCGACCGACCAGCCGCGCGAGCCAGCAACAGGTTGGCAATGTTGGCGCAGGCGATCAACAATACGAATCCGGTGACGGCGAGCAATAGCGTCAGGGGAATGCGCGCCTCCTCATCGATGCTGCTTTGCCCCTGCGGACTCACTGTGAGAACGAGGGATTTTTCCTTGAACCGTTGCAGCGTCTGGTCGCTCATCCCCTTTTGCAGCGGCGCTTCCACTTCATTGATAATCCGCGTGTAGACGGTGTTGAGCCCGGTGGTGGCCTGCGCGACCGACACCTCAGGTTTGAGACGCCCGAACAGGTAGATCCAGAAGCTGCGCCTGTTCTCGAATCGACCGGTACCCTGCTTCAGGAGACCTTCCATGGTGAGCGGCACATAGACGTCGGGTTGCGAACCGAGCGTTGTACCATGAAAACCGCGCGGGGCCACGCCGACCACCGTGAAGTCCGTCCCATTGACCATGATGGGTTGGTTGAGCACGGCCGGGTCCGATCCGAGCTGCGTTGACCAGTATCCGTAGCTAAGTACAGCAAGGGGATGGGCCCCGATCGTCTGGTCGTCATCCGGACCAAGCAGCCGGCCCAGGGCAGGGTTGAGACCGAGTGTGGGGAAATAGCTCCCCGATACCATCATGCCTTCACCACTGATTGGCGTTTGGCCACGCAATGCAATGTTACCGCCAAACGCCCGATGCGCGACAAGTCCGGTCAGCACCGTTTGCTCCCGCTCAAGATCGCGGAACATCTGGTAGCTGAATACTTCGTCACACTCTCCGGCCTGGTTACACGAATTGGACCCGCTCTGCGGTCCCGGTGCCTTGAGCGCCACCAATTCGTCAGGCGCCCGAACCGGTAGTTTGCTCAGCAGCATCTGCTCGGTCATGGAGAAGATGGCGGCGTTGGCGCCGATGCCGAGCGCAAGCGACGCGATGGCGATCCCACTGACGAGCGGCGATCGGATGAGCGTGCGGGCCGCGAGCCGGATGTTGATCATGAGTTCAGGGATGCGTATGAGCGCATACGACTGCGCAAAAGACAAAGCGGGTGCCCCATTGGACACCCGCACCCCTGAATTCGTTTGCCATTGAACAGGGGCGCTGCCGCCCCTACGCAACCCTACCTGCGCCGGTTTCGACCCCGCAGGTCTACTCCTTTACGGCAGCTTCCATCTTCCAGAACGCGATGCCGCTGGCCTGCTGTCCCACTTCGACAGACGACACGCGTCGTTTAGCAGTAAGATCGAAAACGTCCACTTTGCCGGGCTCCGCTCCGACGCCCTCTACGCTTACGAACGCGTAGCGCGAGTCAGGACTCACCGCGACCCCATGTCCGATCGTCGTGCTGAGCTTGTCCCGATACACGCTTTGCCCCGTAGTCAGGTCGATCATCTCCAAGCCTGCACCTTTCTTGAGCGTGATGACAAGGAACTTGCCGTCTGCCGTGACCGCCATGTTGTATGGGCCCGCGCCGGTCTTGAATCGCCGTGTGATGTTCCAGGTGGACGCATCAACCTCGATGACTTCATCACTCTTGTTGCACGCGACGTACACCATGCTGCCAGAGGCTGCAGGCTGTGCCCATGTGGGTGAGCAGGTGTTGGCCATCGGTGCACCGCCATGCATCGAATGATCCATTCCGGCTCGCGCAGCGTTTTCCTTGACGAGTCCTTCCTTGCCCTGGGCCAGTGAAAATTTTGCTGAGACCTGATGGTTGCGCGTGTTAATTTCGACCAGCATGTCATCCATCATGCAACCGGAGTAGTGGCGCGTCCCCGCCGAGTTGAGGCGGCTGCCGTGCGGCATGACACACGTCACCGTTTGCGCGACCTCGGTATTGGTTGGTGTGTACACGACCGAAATCGACGACGGGACCATTTCGCCGTGCAGATTAAAATTCGCCGAGTAGGTGAACAGCCCATCAGGCGTCACGTCGACGGTGGCAGGAAAAAAGCCGAGCAGCGTGGGTTCGTTGACCAGGGTATCGGGCCCCAGCTCGTACTTCCACAACTTGCCGTCCGGAAATCCGTGACCGGTTGTCATGTACAAATACTTCTGGTCCGGCGAGATCTGAAGTCCGTGCGGTCCCTCCATCTCGGCGGCGAGCTCGCCGACCCGGATCGTTTTTTCAACGGTCGCGTCCTTGCCGTCGAATCGGATACGGTAGATCGCATCTGCGGATTCAGCACCCACGTAAACCCAGTACGTCGCGGGGGCGACCTGCTTCGCGGCGGGAGCACGCGGCGCGGCCCGGCGTACGGGCGGCGTTGAGCGCTGGGCAAATGCAACGGCGGGAGAGGGAGCGATGACCGCGAGGAGGGCCGTCAGCGCAATGAGCCGGCGCGGGCGACTCCTGAAATTTGCAGATCGAACGGGCATTTCTGTGACTCCAGCTGGGGCGGATGGTCGGTTTTGCGACTCGCCAGATACCATAAGTACGACGCCTCAGAAGGATAATCCGTTGACGGCGGCGGGTTTGGCAACCTCGACGCAGGCGTCGAATCCGGCGGCCGGCCCCGGGTTAGCGGTTCTCCGACCCCAGCTGCGACACGCGGGCACTCGCGCCGCCAGCAGACGGGGGACATACTAGTCAACGACGCCTCGGTCACACGGAGGAATTGCGCGCCACTCCGTGCGGACCCGCGGCATTCTTTTGCGCCACGCGCTTGGCGCACTCCTCGAGACACCAGCAGATGCGTGAGCCTGAATGTCCCAACTGCAAAACACGAATGGAAGAAGGATTCATGGTCGACAAGGGCGAGTCGAACCGGACGTCGGTTGGCGAATGGGTGGAAGGGGTGCCGGAGCCGTCGTTCTGGTCAGGTATTAAACTGAAAGGCCGCCAGCGGCTCAAAGCGGTGACGTATCGCTGCACGCGCTGCGGTTTGCTGCAGGCGTACGCGTTCCCGCAGTAAAGCACACCACTCGACGCAGGTCCTGCGAACGCGGCAAGCGAACCAAGGTACGGGAGACCAGTTTCATGAATCCTGATCGCGCGTTTCTTCGACATACGCTGGCGACGCTCGCTTACCGGGCTGGCAAGGCCTTGCGCGAAGCGCCTGAGTCGTTTGCCGATTTTGAGACATCGCCCGGGACGAGGACGCCGGGGCACATTCTGGCACACATGTGCGATCTCGCGGATTGGGCGCTCTCGCAGGCCCGTGGCACTGAAAGCTGGGCCGATACGAACGTTTCGTCGTGGAGCAGCGGTGTCGAGCGATTTTTTCTGGCGCTGTCTTCGCTCGACAGCTATCTGGCCGGCGACGAGCCGTTAGGCAGGGATACGACCGCGATCTTTCAGGGTGCCATTGCGGATGCACTGACACATACTGGGCAGCTCAACATGCTCCGCCGGATGGCGGGGGTGCCTGTACGGGGCGAGAACTATTCGAGGGCGCGGATCACTATCGGACAGGTCGGTGCCGATCAAGCAACGCCGGTGCGCGAGTTCGACTGAGCGTGCGACGACGGCAAGAGGGCTCGCGATGACCGAAGCCGTGAAACCGGAGCGCGAGAAGTTTGGGACGCTGGCGGGAGTGTTTACGCCCACCGTTCTGACCATCCTCGGCGTGATCATGTTCATCCGCCAACCCTGGGTGGTCGGCAACGCCGGGGTCATCGGTGCCGCCGCGATTGTACTGCTGGCGGTAACGATTACGCTGACTACCGCATTGTCGCTCTCGACCATTACCACGAACGTTCGCATCGGAGCCGGAGGTGCCTTCAGTTTAATCTCACAATCGCTGGGATTGGAGATCGGCGGAGCGATCGGCATACCGTTCTATTTTTCGCAAGCGATCGCGGTGGCGATGTACGTTTTCGGTTTTCGGGAAGGGTTGGCAACCATCTTTCCCGATGCGAGTGCGGTGGTAATGGACGCCGGAATCTTTGCGTTGGTCATGGCGATTGCGTTCATCAGCACCAGCTTCGCCTTCAAGATTCAGTACGTCATACTGGGGGTCATCGCCGCCTCGCTCGTTTGTATCTTCGGTGCGCTGTTCACGAATGAGTTGAACACATCGTTCGAGTGGTTTGGTACGTACCCCGGTTCTCCCGAAAACGGGCTCTCGGGTAGCTCCTTCTGGGTCGTGTTTGCGGTTTTCTTTCCTGCCGTGACCGGCGTGATGGCCGGAGCCAACATGTCCGGTGACCTGACGAATCCGCGAACGAGCATTCCCCGGGGAACCATCAGCGCCGTGATCCTCACGACCATCATTTACCTGTTGCTCTGCGTGGTTGCTGCGCTGCTTGCGTCCCCACAGGAACTGGTGTCGAACTACAACGTCTTTATTGAGAAATCGTTGTTCCCGCCGCTCGTGCTTGCGGGACTTCTGGGTGCAACGTTGTCGTCTGCGCTGGGTTCGTTCGTCGGCGCTCCCCGTATTCTGCTGGCGCTTGGGCAAAAGAACATCCTGCCGCGCAGCGATCTCCTCAGCGCCACATCGGCCAGGGGTGAGCCGAACAACGCGATGTTCATCACCGCGCTGGTGGTTGTGCTCGGTCTGTCGATGCGCAGCCTCAACGCCATCGCGCCGCTGATCACAATGTTTTTCATGATCACGTATGCGATGGTGAATATCGTGGCGTTGATTGAACAGGGACTGGCCCTGCCAAGTTTCAGACCATCACTCAGGATTTCCATCTTTGTGCCGTTGGTTGGCGCGGTGGGATCGCTGACGGTCATGTTTATCATCAACGCCTTTGTGGCGCTCATGTCGCTGGTGCTGATCGTTGTGTTCTACTTTTTTCTGGTGAAAAAGCACATACCTTCGGTCGCCGGCGATTCACGAAGCGGTTTGTTCACGTCGTTGGCGGAATGGGCAACCAAGAAGACCAACGATCTGAGCCCCAAGCGCGAAGCGCGAGCGTGGCGTCCCGACCTTCTGGTACCGGTCACAGCCCCACGCGACATACGCAATTCGTTCAAACTGATCGAATCGATCGTACGGCCCAAGGGATCAATTAAGCTGCTCGCAGTCCCTGAAAACGATCGCGAAGAGGAGGAGCGTCTGATGAACTTCCTCCCCGACGTCGTCAGGAAATTCCGGGAAATCAACATACCCATCTCGTCGACACGCATTCAGGGTGATGACGTCGTGCAGTCACTGGGCATCAGTATGCAGGCGCTGAATGCGGCGTTCTTCAAGCCCAACACGCTGTTCATCTCGATGGATTCCGACACGCAGCGCACGATGAAGTACGATCCCATCGTTAAACTGGCGGCTGCCTATCACTACGGTGTGGCCGTCTACGCGCCGTTCGCCAACACGGGGCTGGCGATGGAGAACAACATCACGCTGTGGATCACCAACCTGCCGGCGAACTGGAAGGACACCTTTGATATCGGCAACAACGATCTGGCGATTCTTCTCACCCTTCTGATTGCAAAGAACTGGGGTGGCAACATCCGGATGATCATTGTGAACACGCCCGGAGAGGAGCCCATCGTACCGGACGACGCCGAGAAACTGCGAGAGATTGTGCGACTGCCTCGTGACACGGTCATGGAAGTGGTCACCGGGCCCCTTCTCGATGTGGTTCCGAAGGCGAAGCTCGCCGATCTCAACGTGTTCAGTCTGCAAGCCGATTCCACGCTGCAGTCGATCGCGGCCATAGCTCAACAAACCAGAATCTCAGCGCTGTTTTGTGCTGATTCCGGCAACGAGAGCGCTCTAGTCTGAGCAGGGGTTACGCCGCGGCTGGCAATTGGGCAGCTTTTTCAGGCGGTTCGTCACGATGGACTGGTCCGCAATCAAGCGGTTGCGCAATATGGGGTTTCGGAGCAATGAGGATCGGCGATGAAGAGACGGCAGTTCATACAAGGAGCGTCTGCGGCGGCCCTGACACTACGGAGTCACATGCTGCCTGCACAGGAACGCATGGCAACGAGCGCCATTCCTTCGAGTGGCGAGCGAATTCCCCGTGTTGGCCTTGGTACCTGGCAAACGTTCGACGTCGGCAGCGATGCGTCTGCGCGGAGTCGATTGAAGGAAACCGTTGAGGTCTTTGCGCGGGAGGGAGGGCGTGTCATCGACACCTCACCCATGTATGGCAGTTCCGAACAGGTGCTCGGCGATGTGCTGCGCGAGACCAGTCTGCGTGACCGCATGTTCGTGGCGACCAAGGTGTGGACACAAGGTGAGCGAGCAGGGGTGCGGCAGATGGAAGATTCCATGGCAAAGCTCAACGTGAAGAGCGTCGAGCTCATGCAGGTGCACAATCTGGTTGACTGGCAGGTGCACCTGCGCACGTTAAGGGGATGGAAAGAACGCGGCTTGGTGAAATACATCGGGATCTCGCACTATCAGGACAGCTCGCATGACACGGTTTTGCGGATTCTCAATTCAGAAGCGTTGGACTTTCTACAGCTGAATCTTTCGATCGTTGAACCAGCGAGCGCGACCGCCATTCTCGCGACATGTGCGAGACGCGGAGTGGCGTTTATTGCCAACCGACCATTTGGTGGAGGGGGTGCGTTTTCGCGGGTCAGAGACAAGCCCTTGCCCCCGATCGCAACGGAAGTGGGCGCAACGTCGTGGGCACAATTCATGTTGAAGTGGTTGCTGTCCCATGACGAGGTGACGTGTGCTATCCCGGGCACTGGAAATCCCCGGCATGTCCTGGACAACCTTGGTGCGGCCCGAGGACCTGCCGTGAGCCCACAACAGCGGGACCAGATGCGCGCGGTGTGGCAGAGGCTGTGATGCTCATCGAGGCCACAGGGTCCGGGGGGACAGCGCGGCCTGCACCCACAGGCGGCAGAGTCCCGTAACCGTTGTGTCGAATCGTCTCCTCGCCGTGCGACTATAGCGCAACCATCTACCACTTACCGGGAGCAACGATGAAATATCTCTGCTTGATCTACGAAGAAGAGGCACTGTGGGCCACCATGGCCAAGAAGGACGCGGACGCCATTTTGGAGGAGTACAACACCTTCACACAGGACATCATCAAGAACGGTCACATGCTGCACGGCGAAGCATTGATGCCCACGCAAACCGCCTCAACCGTGCGCGTGCGCAACGGCAAGATGCAGACAACGGACGGGCCATTCGCTGAGACCAAGGAGCAACTCGGCGGGTTTTATCTCGTTGAGGCCAAAGATCTGAACGAAGCGCTTCAGATTGCGTCTCGCATTCCGGCTGCACGTACTGGTTCCATTGAGGTGCGTCCGATCATGGTGTTCGACGAGCCATCGTAATGCGCGGCTGTGCCTCCGCCTGATCACGCAGTCCCGCCCGACGGCGGGGCGAAGGTCCGCGAGCAGATCGATGCTGTGTATCGGTCTGACTCGCGGCGCGTGCTGGCCACGCTCATTCGTTTGCTGGGCGACTTCGATCTCGCTGAGGAAGCGTTGCAGGACGCGTTCACTGCTGCGTTGGAGCAGTGGTCGACCGAAGGCTTTCCGGCGAATCCGAGGGCCTGGCTGATCTCTTGCGGGCGATTCAAGGCTCTGGATAAAGCAAGGCGTCGGAATCGCCATGATGAGATCAGTGCCCGGTTGTCGGGGCATCCCATGTATGCAGGCCTCACAGAGTTCGTCTTTGCTGACGACGACGAGATGGACGATCGCCTGCGGTTGATATTCACCTGCTGTCATCCTGCATTGAGTCAGGAGGCGCAGGTGGCGTTGACGTTGCGCACCGTCTGTAGTTTAACAACTGAAGCGATCGCGGACGCGTATCTTGTTCCGGCGCCCACGCTTGCTCAACGGATTGTCCGTGCCAAGGCGAAGATCCGGGATGCCCGTATTCCGTACGAGACGCCGGAGCGCACCGCGCTTCCAGAGCGGCTCGACGCGGTGCTCCAGGTCGTTTATCTGGTATTCACCGAGGGGCACTCACCGTCTCGTGGGCCCGACGCTGTGCGCGCAGATCTGGCGACGGAGGCGATACGACTGGGGCGACTACTGGCTGATCTGCTGGACGATGCTGAAGTGAAAGGACTTCTGGCATTGATGCTGCTGCATGATGCACGTCGAGGAGCGCGCACTGACGCAAATGGAGATCTCGTCCTCCTCGATGCGCAGGATCGCGCGCTCTGGGATCAGGAAAAAATTGCGGAAGGCATTCAGCTGACGCAACAGGCGCTGAGAGTGCGTCCGGCGGGTGCGTACGCGGTGCAAGCGGCGATCGCCGCTGTGCACGCGGAGGCGACAACAGCGGCCGGCACGGATTGGCCGCAGATCGTCGCTCTGTATGATGTGCTGCGGCGCGCGGCACCGTCGCCTGTCGTGGACCTGAATCGAGCGGTTGCCGTCGCGATGGTTCGCGGAGCAGACGCGGGACTGGCGTTGATCGATGATTTGATGCGGGGAGGGGCGTTGGACGGGTACGTGGATGCCCACTCGGCCCGCGCGGAGTTGCTCCGTCGTACCGGCAGGGGAGGAGAGGCCGCACGTGCATTCAGGCGCGCGCTGGAGTTGGTTGAACAGGAACCGGAGCGTCGTTTCCTGCAGACACGTCTGGCGACGCTGGAACGCAGCGAAACCACCCGGGACCAGCGCGCTGGCTCACGACCCGACACGGGGTAACGCAGGCAAGCGCTGGTTGCGCGTACGATCGCACGCGTGGGGGGGGGCGTGTACATTCCAGTTCGCGTCCTTTTCTTTGGTGATACAATGAACTTTCACGTTGCGGAAGGAATTGCCGTTCTTGAGCGCACACCGACCACGTTGCGCGCCCTGCTCGAAGGACTCCCCAAGGCGTGGACCGCAGCCACCGAGGGACCCGATACATGGAGCCCGTACGACGTTGTGGGCCACTTGATACATGGCGAGCGCACCGACTGGATTCCACGTGCGCGCATTATTCTGGGTCAGGGGACGGACCGCCGGTTTGTGCCCTTTGACAGGCGCGCCCAGTTCAACGAAAACCAGCCGCGACCGCTGAGCGAAATGCTGGAGGAGTTCGCACGCGTGCGAGCCGCAAATCTGGCGACGTTGGTATCGTGGGATTTAACTGATGCGCATCTCGCATTGACAGGCGAGCATCCGGAGTTCGGGTCGGTGACGCTGCGCCAGCTCCTCGCCACCTGGGTGGCACACGACCTCGGACACCTCGTACAGGTGGCGCGTGTGATGGCGAAACAGTACCGTGACGAGGTGGGGCCGTGGAGCGCGTATCTATCGATTCTGCAGCGCTGATCGCTGTTGCCCTCCCCGCACGCGGTATGCGGAAAGCGCGTCAGCCTGCTGGCGAGCGCCTCACCGTACGTCACAGTCGATGAAGCTGGCCTTCGTCGTTCACGACGTGCTGTCAGAGCGCCGCGCTCCGACCAACTCTGGAGACCTCCTTTCGGTGACGCCTTCCAGCGCGTACCCTATCGCACGCCCTAGTCCACACCGAGGAACGCTGATGAAATACGCCATTCGCCGCGCCGTACTGGTCGCGCTACTTCTTCTCTCCGCCGCGTCGCTCACTGCAGAACTGCCCGCTCAGGCAACCACTCAACCGCGTCCGATCCCGTCGATTGCAGAGCGCACGACGGGGATGCGAGCCATGCCCGGCTTTTTCAACCTCTACTGGGAAGAAGCCACAGGAAAACTCTTCTGGGAAATCGATAAGCTGGATACGGAATTTCTGTACGCGATTTCAATGGCCAGCGGCGTCGGTAGCAACCCGGTGGGGATCGACCGGGGGCAACTTGGCGGAACGTCAATCCTGATTGCGAAAAAGACCGGACCGCGTGTACTGCTTATGGAACCGAACTATCGATTCCAGGCGCGGACAACCAATCGCGCGGAGCAACAGGCCGTTCGCGATGCCTTTGCTCCAAGCATTCATTGGGGTTTTGACGTCGCGGCGCAAACCGGCGCCAGCGTGCTGGTGGATGCCACCAGCTTCTTTATGCGGGACGCACGCGGTGTCATCGAAACAATCGCGGCCCGTCAGGAAGGCCGTTTTGTACTCGACGCATCGCGCAGCGCCCTCTACCCTGAACGCATTAAGTCATTCCCGGAAAACAACGAGATCGAGGCGGTGTTGACGTTCACGAGCAGTCAGCCGGGGCGACTGATCAACGGTGTGGCTGCGTCGGGCGAAGCAGTCACAGTTCGGCAGCACCATTCGTTGATGAAACTCCCCGACGGTGACTACAAACCGCGCTTTGCTGATCCACGAATCGGTGTGAGCGGCACGAACGTCATGGATTTCGCGCAACCGATCGATCAGGACATATATCTGCGTTTTGCCGCACGCCACCGTCTGAAGAAGAAGGATCCTTCGGCGGCACGTTCAGAGCCGGTGAAGCCGATTATCTACTACGTGGATCCCGGTACACCCGAGCCCGTGCGTACCGCTCTGGTTGATGGTGCAAAATGGTGGGATCAGGCGTTCGAGGCGGCAGGCTACATCAATGCGTTCCGCGTCGCCGTGCTTCCGGACAGCGTCGATCCCGACGATATCCGCTACAACATGATTCATTGGACGCACCGAAAGACACGTGGATATTCATACGGTGGCAGTGTGACAGATCCACGCACGGGAGAGATTATCCGTGGGAATGTTAATCTGGGCAGCCTGCGCTTGCGGCAGGACTACCTGATGGGCGAAGGCATGGTGCCACCATTCGGGGGTGGGAATGGGGACGACGACGCCGACGCGCCCAACTTTGAATATCTCGCCGAGATCGCAGACAAGGGTGATCCGCTCAAGATGGCGCTCGACCGTGTACGTCAGCTTTCGGCGCACGAGGTTGGTCATACGCTGGGCTTTCCGCACAACTACATCGGAAGCGCCACCGGACGTGAGAGTGTGATGGACTACCCGGCACCGCTGGTGAAGATTGCCGCCGATGGCACGCTTGATCTGACCGACGCCTATCCGCAACGCATCGGTGAGTACGACAAGATGTCCATCATCTGGCTGTACCAGGATTTCCCCGCCGGCACCGACGAGAAGGCCGCACTCAACAAGATCGTGGAAGATGGTTATCGCCGCGGCTTAAAGTATCTGGGTTACGACAACAACAACTTCATCGGCGCGGGGCACCAGTTCGCATCGGTGTGGGACAACGGGTCTAATCTCGTGGATCAGTTGCAGCTGGAGATCAGGGTGCGACAAATCGGCCTCGACAAGTTCGGTCCGGAGGTGATCCGACCAGGCGAGCCGATGTCAAAGTTGGAGTACGTGCTGCTGCCGTTGTACATGCACCACCGCTTTCAGCTGCGATCCGCTGCTCAGAGTCTTGGGGGCGCAGACTACGGCACGGCGCTGCGGGGCGACGGACAAACCCCGTTTACCATTGTGCCTGGTGCCGAGCAACGTCGCGCGCTTGACGTTCTGCTGTCTACGCTCACGGTGGATTTCACGGCACTGCCGGAGCGGATCGTGAGCATGATTCCCCCGGCGGCCGATCGTCATGATGAGGGAGAAGGGTTCGCGCGACGGACTGACGTCCTGTTTGATCCTCTCGCGGCTGCCGAAGCGTCGGCCAGCTTTACGGTTGGAGAGATCCTGAATCCGCAACGCATGGCTCGCCTCGTATCCTTCGGAAGCATGGGGAACTATCCCACGCTCGAGGAGGTGGCTGATAAGTTGATCACCGCGACGTGGGACGCCGTCGCACCGACCAACAAATACCGTGCTCAGGTGCAACGCGTGATCCAGCGCGCTGTCGTCGATCAGTTGATGTTGATGGCGATGCGAGCCGACAATTCTGCAGAAGTTCGGGCAGTGCTGTCTGATCGCCTGGCGAAACTGGCAGGTCGCATTGAACGGGGAGCGGTACGCACCCCGCATCGGGTGATGGTTGCCGGTGACATTCGTCGATGGGAACAACGCACCGAGCGCACGATCCCGGGACCGGCGCTCAGGCTACCGGCGGGCGATCCGATTGGTGCAAGCGCCGGGCGGCAGCCGTAACGTGTCGTTGCGCGATCGCACGAACGACGGCGTAGGAGCGATCAGCTGAGTGAATGCACAAGCGGGGCATCGGCCGGAAGCGGCGATGCCCCGCTGTTGCATGGGGCGTGTGATGCAGCGAGGGGTCAGGCTTTACGCGCCGTGAACATCACGGCTTTGACCCCGAAAGCCTCCGCGGAGTTGCGAGTCGATTCCTTGCGAAAATGAAACTGTGGTACCACGGCCGATCGCACTCGTGTGAACCCGGACTCTTCAAGCAGCCTGAACATCTCTCCTTCCAGGAGAGCACCTCCGATTCAACTGGCCCACAGAACCGGATCGTTCACAATGTTCTGCGATAGCTGCTTACCGCTGACAATGTCCGTGATAGAGATGCGCCCACCGGGCTTAAGCACGCGGAACATCTCTTCCATCACGCGTCGCTTGCGAAATGACAGATTAATAACACCATTAGAAATGATGATGTCCACGGAGGCGTCAGGAACCGGAATAGCTTCCATGGTGCCTTCGAGACACTCCAGCTTGCGGCCGCTCTCTGCGGCGTGCGCGGTCACCTTACGACACATCATCGGATTCATGTCCACACCGATAACCCGTCCGGTGGGGCCAACCCCGCGAGACGCCACGATTGCGTCCAGGCCGGCGCCGCTGCCCAGGTCCAGCACTGTTTCTCCGGGTTGAAACGCCGCCCGGAGGTGCGGATTCCCCACACCAGCGAATGAAGCAACCGCTCCAGCCGGTGCGGCGTCGAGGGCCTGCGGCTCGTAGCCAAAGAGCTCAGCGGCCTGTCGACCATGAAAGAAATGAAAATCCCCGTCCGGATTTTCCGCGACTTCATCGTACATGCGGAAGATCTCTTCCTTAAGCACCGCTTCGAGGGACGCGTGCGTTTCGATACTCATGTGACCTCCTCAGTTCGAGTGGTACTTCTTGAGGTGCCGTCGGTCGTTCGGCGGGATCATCAGGATTTCGCGGGCCGGATCGCTTCTGTCAACCCGATCTGGGCAATCGGATATCACTCGACGCGTCTCCCGGGGAAGATAGCCGGAAACCACTCGCTGCCAGGGGGCGTCCCTCTCGCGCCACCGGCTCGAAGGGTGGCTCACATCGCGCTCAGGGCGCTGTGCCGCTCCGGAGTTCGCGATTCAGCCATGCCCGGGTGACAGTCCAATCTCGTTTTACGGTGATGGGAGAGATTCCCAGCACGGTCGCAGTTTCTGACGCGCTCATCCCGGC
>JBGTBX010000208.1:0-6897 GCA_041749115.1 Gemmatimonadaceae bacterium | reverse complement strand
CGAAAGTGTTCCGCGGGACCGTCGTTGCTCACTCGGTCCGTACGTAGTCGGTCGAGCGACCGGCGAAGCCTGTTGGGATGTATCCCGTTGACAGGTACCGATGCCTCACCGCATCGCGAGCAAACCACCATCGTTTCTTTCGGAGATTTACATGTCGATTTTCCCGTTGCTGCAGGCCGCTGTTGACACGGCCACCAACAACAACACCGGTCTTGCGCTCATCGGAGCCGGACTCGGCGCCGGTCTGGCCACCATCGGTGCGGGACTTGGTATCGGTCGCATTGGCGGACAGGCTGTCGAAGGTATGGCACGCCAGCCCGAAGCCGCTGGTCGTATCCAGACCGCCGCGTTGATTCTTGCCGCCTTCATCGAAGGCGCTGCGCTGTTCGGCATCGTGATCGCGTTCCAGATTCAGGGCAAGTTCTAGACCTGCTTTGCTGGCGCCTCACCATCTCCGGTGAGGCGTTCGGCGCAGTGCAATGAAGTAGCAGAAAATACCCTTTGCATTAATCGGGTGACTCGTCACCATTCCATAGTAACCATGCGATTTTCACTTCTCGGTTTCCCTTTGATCGCGCTTCCTGCCACCGCTGCCGCTGCGGAGGGCCCGACCAATCTGCTCTCGCCGGCCGGCGGCCTGATGTTCTGGACGCTGATCATTTTCGGCATATTACTGTTTGTTCTCTCACGCTATGCGTACCGCCCGCTGTTGACGGCCGTCGAAGCACGGGAGGCGGCGCTCGAAGCGGCCATCGCGAGCGCACAACGCGATCGCGACGAGGCGTCGAAGCTGCTGGCTGAGCAGATCGCGGCGCTCACCGAAGCGCGGAATGAGGCGCAGCGTTTTATTGCTGAAGGCCGCGTGACCGCAGAGAAGCTGCGCACCACAATGATCGAGGAAAGCAAGCAGCAGGCGCAGGAGATGCTCGGTCGGGCACAACGCGAAATTTCCAGCGAAAAGACCCGGGCCATCGCCGAGATTCGTCGCGAAGCCATTGATCTCGCAATTGCTGGTGCCAGCAAAGTGATCGGCCGCAATATGGACGACGCCGGCAATCGCAAACTGGTCGACGAGTTCCTCGCAGCGGTGCCACAGACGGGAGCTCGTTAAGTGCGCGACGGAACTATTGCCAGAAACTATGCCGAAGCATTGCTGTCGCTGGCGACGCGTGCCAAGGCAGCAGAGGCGTGGGGAAGTCTGATCACCAGTATTGGTCAGGCTGTTCAGCAGGACGAACGCCTGCAGAATTTTCTTCAGGCGCCTAACGTGGCGTCGGCACAGAAACAGCTGGTCTTCGAAAAGGCCTTTGGTTCACAGGTACCGAGGCCAATGCTACTCTTTCTGCAGAAGGTCATCGAAAACCGCCGACAGATGCTGTTCCCTCAGATCGCCGTCGAATACGCCGCCCTGCTCGACCGGGACGCGGGACGCATCCACGCGCGCGTCACGCTGGCTCGTGAGGCATCGGAAGCAGATCGGGCAGCGATTACACAAAGTCTGTCGGCCAAACTGGGCAGGACCGTTGTTCCACATATCGAAGTTGATAGCGGGATGCTTGGGGGTATCATCGTCCGTTATGGGGACACCGTGATGGACGGGTCGGTACGCCGACGTATGGCTGGTCTTCGAGCGCAGCTGCTCGCCCAACGTTAGGCTTCTCTGTGATCACGTAATCTTATCCGCCGCCTGCACAGGGCGGCGGGTTGCGTTATGGGGGGCCCAATCGCCATCTTCGCGCAGGGCAGGCTTGGTGAGCTGTCTGGGGAGGGTGGTGCCGGATTTTCACCGTTTTCTGAAGGACGCATGAGTGGACGTGTAGAGGTTCGCACCGTGGCGAAGCCGTGGGGACATGAGACGATCTGGGCGCATACCGATCGATATGTGGGCAAAATTCTGCATATCAACGCCGGCCACGCGCTGTCGGTGCAGTACCACAATGTGAAGGACGAAACCGTGTACCTGCTCTCCGGCGAAATGAAGTATTGGGTGCAGTTGCCCGGAGATAGCGAGCTCAGGGATCAGGCACTGCACACCGGCGACTCGTTTCGCATTACGCCGGGCACGATTCATTACATGGAAGCCATAACGGACTGCGACGTGCTCGAGGCATCAACGCCCGAGTTGGACGACGTCGTTCGGATCAAAGACCGCTACGGACGCGAGGGGACCAACGCACCATGAAAGTAATCATTCCATTGGCCGGAAAAGGCACGCGTCTTCGCCCGCATACACACATCACGCCAAAGCCGATGCTGAAGGTTGCCGGCAAACCGGTGATGGACTACGTGATGGAAGATGTGCAGCGATTGGGCAACGTCGATCAGGTCATTTACGTGACAGGACACCTGAAGGATCGCGTTGAACAACATGCCCGCGATGCGTATGACCTCCCCGGCGTGTTCATTGAACAGAGTGTGCAGGACGGCACAGCCGGAGCGGTGGCACTCGCCAGGCCGTTCGTCAATGCGCCGGTGCTGATCATTTTCGTCGACACGATCTTTGATGCGGACCTGTCCATCATTCACACGTCAGATGCCGACGGCATCATCTGGACGAAGGAAGTCGAGGACTATCAGCGCTTCGGCGTTGTTGTAACAGACGCCGATGGCAACATGACACGCATCGTCGAAAAGCCCTCGGAGCCGATCTCAAAGCGTGCCAATATCGGCCTGTACTACATCAGGAACTGGGAATTGCTTTATGAAGCGATCGACCATGTGCTCCAGCAACCCAAGAACAAGGGCGAGTACTATCTCACGGACGCGTTCCAGTACATGATCGAGCACGGAGCCCGCATTCAGGTGGTGGACGTCGCGGGCTGGTACGATGCCGGTAAGCTGGATACGCTGCTCGAAACCAACCGTGCGATGCTGCTGAAGGGACGTGCGCGCAAACCGGACGGAATCGGCGGGACAATTGTTGAGCCCGTGTACATCGAGGATGGCGTGCGCATTACCGACTCCCTCGTCGGCCCCAACGTGTCGATCGGTGCCGGCACGATCATCGAAGGATGCACAATCAAGGATACAGTGATCGGTACGAAGAGTCGGCTGGCACGTTGCCAGATCGCCAATTCGCTCGTGGGCGACGATGTGGTTCTCGCCGGAGTGAAAGGTGAAGTGACGATCGGTGATCATTCCGAGGTGCGTGCAGCGGACGGTTGATCGTGTGACGTGTTGTACGGCACACGCATAAACACTGACTGACGGGGACAACAGGGTGCGCGCAGCTCCGGTGATCATCGTGGGCGCGGGACCGGCCGGACTCGCCGCGGCGGCGTGCCTTCGGCGAAAGGGAATTCCTCTGCGATTGCTGGAACAAGGGCCGTCGTTAGGCACCACGTTTCGCAATGTCTACGACTCCCTCCGCCTCCACACCGGACGGCACATGTCGCACCTGCCGGGCAAGCGCTTTGCCCGCGGGACGTCGCTCTTCCCGACCCGCGACGAGCTGCTCAGCTATCTGGACTCATACGCTCGCGACTTCGATCTGGACGTGGAAACATCGCGACGCGTGACGCGCGCAGAGCCGACCGACGGTGGCTGGCTGATCACAGATGCAACCGGCGACGTTGTTGAGGCACGGGCGGTGGTCGTCGCTACCGGCATCGTCGCAAATCCCGTCGTGCCACGCCTCCCGGGCGCGGACACCTTTCACGGTGAAATCCTGCACGCGGCGGCGTATCGAAGGCCCACTGGCTACGCAGATAAGCGCGTCATCGTGGTCGGAACAGGGAACTCCGCGGGAGAGATCGGCGCGGAGTTGGTTCACGCGGGTGCGCACGTCACGGTGGCCGCACGATCCGGGGTGCACGTGGTCCCAAAGCTGATTGGTCCGTTCCCGGCCCAGTACGTGCGCTATCTCGTCGGGATGCTGCCGCGCGCAGCGCAGGAGGCGATCATCCGGGGTGTGCAGAAGCGGATGCGGGCGCAACATGGCCCCCCGGTATTGCCACTGCCTGACGAGTCTCCGCTCGACGCGATCCCGCACATCGGATTTCAGCTGGTGGATTGCATTCGCGCCGGAAGCGCCACGCTCGTACCCGCGGTGCCTGTTTCATTCAACCGCACCGGCGTGACGCTGTCGGATGGGTCAGCGGCTGAATGTGACGTGGTGTTGTTCGCGACAGGTTACCGGGCGGCGCTGGAGCCCTGGAACGGGACACTGATGTGCGATGCGCGCGGGTTTGCTCTGCGCAGGGACCGGGTGCAGGCCACACAATACGAGGGATTGTATTTTGTGGGACACAACTACGATCACACCGGCGGCCTCATGAATATCCGTCGCGACGCCCCGCTCGTTGCGCGCGCCCTTGCCGCTGAGCGGCGCACGGGCAGGAGCTGACGTCAGCCAGGCGAACGCAGGGGAGATCCCCCGGGGCCTTCGTATTTGGTGCGTGTGACCTGCAGGTCCTTGATGACGCCGTCCTTGAGGGCGTACACCCATCCGTGCACGTGAACCTTGCGCCCATGGAGCCATGCGTTCCGGACCACCGCGGTGCGGCTCAGGTCATACACCTGCTCAATGACATTCAGCTCAACGAAACGATCGAAGCGTTTCTCTTCGCTGGGGATGGCGACCAGTTCAGATTCGTGAAGCCGTGCAACATCGCGGATATGGCGGATCCAGTTTGACGCCGGCCCTCCGAACTCTTCGCCCATGGCAGCCGCGACTCCGCCGCAGCCGTAGTGCCCGCACACGATCACGTGGTCGATGCCGAGCACGTTCACACCGTAGTCGAGCACACTCATAAGGTTCATATCGGTGTGCACGACCATATTGGCGATGTTGCGGTGAATGAACATATCGCCCGGCATGGTACCGGTAATTTCATTCGGTGGCACGCGGCTGTCGGAACAGCCGATCCAGAGAAAGAACGGCTTCTGGTGCCTGGCCAGTTCCGCGAACAGGTCAGGACGCTCGCGATGCATGCGAGCGCTCCATTCCTTGTTCTGGGCGAGTAGCTTGATATGAACTTCTTCCATGATCATTTCTGATTCAGCTGTTTGCGCTTACCTATCACCGGGAGAATATCCCGGAATGTCACGCAGATGTGGTCGGCCGGGATGTAGCCTGGTGCTATCCGCATGTCGCTCAGGAATTGCGCTGGCTGCGTCTGCAGGCCGGTCACGAAAACTTCCGTTCCGCCATCGGTGACATCCCGGATGATCTCGGCGATGGCATTGTACCCGCTTTGATCCATGAACGGTACCTCTTCGAATCGCAGCACAAGAAAGGGAGTCTTTGGAAGTGAGGCCGCCATGTCCTGCAGCGCGCTCGTGAAGCCAAAATGAAGCGGGCCGTGGAGATGCTGGATGTGGACGCTGCCCTGCAATTCCCTGTACACCTCGCGCTCATCGGGATCGCGCGGCTCGCTGATCATTTCCCCCAGCGGTCCAATGTGTGAGCGTTCGGCGGATTCATCGCCCATACGTTTCATAAAGAGGAGCGATGCGAGCGCCACCCCGAGTGCTACCGCCTGAATCAAGTCAAAGAAAACGGTGAAAATGAGCACCAGTACCAGCACAACAGCGTCCCCCCGCGGCGCAAAGCGCAGCTGTCGGATGCCCTTCTTGTCCATAATGCCGAGCCCAACGGAGATCAGGATTCCGGCAAGAACCGCGAGCGGAATCTGCCGTGCCAACTGCCCCAGTCCGAGCAGCACCACCAGCAGGAATACACCGTGGACCATGCCGCTGATGCGTGTACGTCCACCGCTCTGCACGTTGATCACCGTTCGCATTGTCGCGCCGGCACCTGGAACGCCACCGACAATCGCGGACATTACATTGCCGATGCCTTGCCCGATCAATTCCCGTTCACTGTCATGGCGGGTGCGTGTCATGCTGTCTGCGACGAGCGACGTGAGGAGCGAATCCAGAGCACCCAACACTGCGAGCGCCACGGCAGCACTGAAGATCGCGCCCCACATGTGCGGGTCAATATGCAGCATTGTGCTTATCTGCAGCTGAGGAAGTCCCGAAGGAATTGTGCCAATCCTGGGAACGTCCCACGCGAGGATGAGTGAGAGTGCGGTCATTGTGATGAGCGCGACCAGCGTGCCCGGGACGCGTTTGGTGATGCGTCCGACGCCTAACGTGATGGCCAACGTGCTGAGGGCGAGCAACACCGCCAGCCAGTTGATCGCCTGCAGTGGTTCACCTATCCGCAGAACGATCTCGATGATGGCACTCGGCGACGGATGGCCGAGCATCGGAAAAATCTGCAGCAGAATAATGATGATGCCGATTCCCGTCATAAAGCCGGACACGACGGGGTAGGGGACAAGTCGGATATATTTCCCGACCCGCACCGCGCCAAGGACAATCTGCAGTACCCCTGAAAGCAGGAAGGTCAGGAGTATCGCGCCGAGTGCCTCCGCGGGACCGCCTGCGAGCACGGCGAGGTTCGCGGCAAGGCCGGCACTGACCACGGTCATCGGACCTGTGGGTCCACTCACCTGGCTTGAAGTCCCGCCTAACCACGCGGCGAAAAAGCCGAGTACCATCGCTCCGTAGATACCGGCCGCTGCACCCAGCCCGCTCTGAACGCCGAAGGCCAGGGCCAGTGGCAGTGCGACGACGCCGGCCGTCACCCCTCCAAAGAGGTCACCCTGGAGGTTGGATGTATCAAAAGTGTAGAGGCGCTTCAAATAAATAGGCTCCGAATCGACGGGCAGTCATGTCGCAACACCCTGAGTGACCAGAACGGCACTCTCGCAGCGCAACAACGCCTCTCGCAGCTACATGGCGATCGCTGCCAGAATAGTAAGCGCACGCGCGAGACCGAGGTGGCCCTCCCGATTCTCAAACCATTCCTGCGGAGTGTGTGTTCCACCACCCACGCCGCCGGCTCCCAGCATGACGGCAGGGATGCCCAGATGCATCGGAATATTG
>JBGTBX010000207.1:0-2687 GCA_041749115.1 Gemmatimonadaceae bacterium | reverse complement strand
AAGTCGGACGCGGCTGAGACTGCCAAATCACACTTCATTTTTCAATACCGCAGTCCAGAATCCGCCGCCATAGCTGTCCGCAGTCCCGATGGGGCTGCGAACTGACCTGATGCAGTTTCTCGGCCATCCTTCAGCGCTCGTCCGCCAATCTGCCCCTAGCGCAATTTGAGCTTGGCGTCGGCGGCTCCATCGAACGCATTGGTCGCTGCGAGAACGGCGCGCGCCCGCTCCAGCGTCCCCCAGTCGATCTGGTGGGTGTAGGACTGAGCGACATCGAGCATCCGGATCAGCGGGTCGGTATGGCCGTTGTGCGAGAACGCCCTGAGTGCTCCCAGATAATCAGTCCGGTATGCGGTCGGGATGATGATGCGCTCTTGATCGTGCGCCACAAGTTCGGCGTTCATCATGATGCGCGCGATTCGGCCATTCCCATCGGCGAACGGATGCACCTCGCTGACCAGGACCATCATATAGACGGCTCGCTGGAATGGGTCGTCCAGCGCTTCAAGAAATGCGAAACCGCGCTCCAGCGTGCCCTCGACCAGTTCGGGCGCGACGAACACCGTGTTGCAGGCGCGGTTCACCTTGTCTTTGAATGCGCCAGGCGCTTTGTCTTCCCGCGCTTCCATCACCGTCGCGTGACGCCGGCGCAGCAGATCCCGGAAACCCGTGAAGTCGGACGAAAGCACTTTCAGGTGCGCCAGATCGGACACAACCCTGAACGTCCCCAGGACATCGTGCGCGTCGGCGGGCCGCTCCTGTGGGATGACACCCTCGAAGACGATCTCGGCGGCTTCTTCGACCGTAAATTCGGTGCCTTCGATGAAGTTGGAGAAATAGGCTTCGAAGAAGGCAAGCGTCGCGTTGGCATCGCCGTCGCGTTCCGGCGCGGGCCGGCGCTCGATCAGCCTATCGCGCAGCGCCACGAACAAGGTCTCGAACAGGCGGATGCGATCCGGATCGAAGGGCTGGCCGGCGTGCCGGGCTTTTCCGATCGCGCTGGTGAGGTCGCCATCGCGGGTGCCGAGAAAGCTGCCAATCAAGTCATGGAGTTCGGCGGCTTCCGCTTCATAGCCCAATTGCGGCGCTATGAACCTGGCATCGTCGCGCAGCCGGTTGACCGCGGCCTCCCCTTGCTGGCGAATCAGTGCATCCAGGCGCTGTTCGAGTTCGTCGCGTGACAGGGTGCGAGGGAGTCGACCGCCCCGCGCGCGCGACTCACGCAAATTTTCGAGATAGGCGCGCGGTGTAGAAGCGAGCCGCACACCACTGAACGGTCGGTCACTGTCTATTGGTTCCGGCCCAGTGCGAGGGCGGAAGGTTAGGCCGGGTAGCTGGGTCTCCCGCTTTTTCGACGAAATCAGGAAGACCGAGCCATCTTCGGCCGGCTTGTTTTCCAGCGCCGTCCGGTCGGCGATCACCGCATCGGGATAATAGGACGCGACGAGGTTATACCAGTTTCGCCGGACGAGGCGCTCGGGGTCGTCGTGGAGGTTACGCGTGTAAAGGCGTGATCCAAGCTTGCGCAGCTGGCCGCGCTCAACCGCCTCATACACGGCTTTCGAGATGGAGCTCTCGGAGACGAATACCTCCGGTAGCGCAGCGATGGAGAATTCGGGCATTAGCGTCTCCTCAAGAGCCGCTATATCCGAATTTTCGGGGATTATGATATTAAAAAACTGAAAAAACGAGATTTAAATTGAAAGCGAGTAGATTACTGCATCGGCATCCGAATTTTCGAGACTTAGCAGCCCCAATCACCGAACATTATAGGTTTAAGCCGTCCGCAGTCCTTTTTCAGTAACCCACCCGGACGTGGCGTCAGGCTGCCCCCCGAAGCCGTGCGATCTCTGAAAGTCGGCCAGCACTCTGGATGCGCCTTGGCGAGATGATGCACGGTTCGCACATTCTCGATCAGGTGCCAGAGATATCCGGTGGCGAGAACAAGATCGAGATGGTCGATTCCATATTCCTGCTCGACTAGTTTGAGCTCGTGGTCGAGATTGCCGGACACTCGCTCACTCCACCGACTACCATCCTTGCCTCGACCGAACGAAGCGCGATGCACGTCAAAGTCACCGAAGCGCCCACCGGCCGTTCATGGCGGTTGATCGCGTCCCAACTCTGTACGGTCAAGTTGCCACAGAGGCAGAGGCGCTTCTGACCGGAATGAGTCAGGGTGCTGAAGTTCGGATTTTCAATCTGGCATGACCGCTTCGCGCCCCTTTCGAATACGGGTGCGTGACTCCAGCGAGCTCGGAAGCAGTCGTTGTTGAGCGGGGTAGTTTAACGAACACGCGGACATCCAAGGCCGCTTTTGTTGCGCACCGCGTTACGGAATGCGACGACGGCCCTGTGAAGGAGCGCCGAGATGCCGCTAGTGATGCCAATCGCCGAAGGCTCGTCGCCAGACGTGGACGAACTCGCGCGATTTTTCGCTGAGACGCTTGGCTTTACGCCAAATAGCGTGCTGACGATGCAGCGTCGCCCCGCCATCGCTCAAGCGTTTATTCATCTCAACAAGGCAGTCATGGCCAATGAGGGCCGGCTCACCGCTGAACAGAAGCGATTGATCGGATTGCTTGTCTCGAATGTCGCGGGGTGTCGATATTGCGAAGCTCACACCACATTGGCGGCGAAGCGGTATGGCGCCACGCAAAAGCGCCTGGAGGAAGTCTGGAGCTATT
>JBGTBX010000206.1:0-2564 GCA_041749115.1 Gemmatimonadaceae bacterium | reverse complement strand
CCTGACCCAAACACGACTCCGAGACCCCCCAGAACTAGAGCGAGCACACATGCCTGATAAATAGGCGCCACAGCACCCGCCAAGATCCGGGTACGAAAGAAGTGTGTACTATATCGGCGAATCGTCTTCTCTATCTGCTTCCAGCGCGAATCACCGGCGTCGAACAGGTGAAGTTCCTCCGCAAGGCGGACCAGCTCCGTAGTCTCTTGGGCGAGGTCACCATTCGATTCGGCCATCTGACGAGCCTCACGACGAGTCATTCGAATGATCGGTCGCAGGGTCACGAACAATAAACCCGCGGCCAGCACGGCACCCGTCGCAGCGAAGAGATCAACCACGAATGCCGACACTATGAGAGTCATGAACCCGACGAGTGCGGCGGCAGCAGTGCTGAAGCTGAGAATCGCGGAAGCCGCTCGACTGGTCTGCTGAGTGACAACCTGTTCGAACTGCCCGTCGGGGGTGTTCGATTGCGTGTCCCAGGACGTGTTAATAAACCCTTCGAACAGCCTACGGCGGAACGCTGCTTGGGCGTCAGTACTGATCCGTGCTGGCAGATATGCCAGGAGGAGCTGAATCGACAGCCGAACAAGTGCGAGGCCCGAAGCAACCCAAAGAAGTACTGGGACCGTGATGGCGCCTAGGCCGAGCAACTCAATATCGATCGCCCCTCGACTTCCTGTTACCGGACCGGACATCGAGGTGGCAATGTATGCGACAAGGGCCAGAACCCCGGCTTCAGCCAGGCCACCAATCACGGAGCCCGCGATAAGAATGCCGAACCGACGACCGCCAACTTCGAACTCACGAGCAAGCTGCCGAATCTTGCGGACACGCGCCGCAACGATGGCTAGTTGGCTTTTCGGCCGGCCGAGGCGACCGTCAGTCATCGTGTAAGCCGAGCCTCGTCTTACGGGATGGCCAGGCCCGGCCGGAACGCCGACACGAGCCGTCCGCGGAGTCGGCCACCCGGGTTAAGAGGTCGATGTACGCTTCAGCGAGGGAGTCTGGATCGAACCGTTCAAGAACATGCCTCATTCCGACCGAGCCCATCTCACGCGCCAACTTGGGATCACGCAACAACGTGATCACGCGCTCTGCGAAGCGGTCAGACTCCAATGGCGATACAAGAAACCCTGACTCTCCGTTCAATACAATGTCTTCGACGCCAGCAATATGGGAGGCAACTACCGGCAGACCAAATCCCTGCGCCTCAACGACAACGCGGCCGAACCCCTCAAAAGACGATGTGAGCATAAAAACACTCGCCCGGGTATAGTAACAATGCAAGTCGTCGTACGCGATAAGGCCTCGAAATGCAACGGAGTCCCCAATGCCTAGCCTCGATGCTTCTGACTCAAGCATAGGGCGAAGAGGCCCGTCCCCGACAATCTCGAAACTGCAGCCCGGAACCGCTACGCTAATTGTCTTCGCGGCCTCTAGCCAACAATTCATGTTCTTCGCCGCGACCAATCGGCCGACGAAGAGAACACTAGGCGCCGTCGCGGGAGGACAGGTACCATAATCCGTCCGGAGAACGGGCATTGTGACAGGGATAGTCTGGACATTCGGGTTCCAACAACGAAGGTCCTCGGCGGTAGCATTTCCGACAGCCCGAATTGCGGTGAACCACCTTAGCGATCGCCGCGTCAAGGCGGACCTGAGACTTGCGACTATTATGGACTTGGACGAGTCCGCGGATGCGGAGACACTAAACAGGTCGCCATGCACTTGGCCGATAATCGGGATTTTGGCGAGACGACAGTAGAGGAGCGCGACCCAAGCCTCATCCTGTACCGATTGGGTGGTTACGACGCTTCCTGCGCATGCACCCCTCTTTCGCAGCGTTCTGAGGAGGACAATACTTGTTACGATACGGCCGACGCCGCGTCTCCGCCGGACTTGAATAACGGTGGGCTCGGTATTGCCCCGCACGATATATGACACCCGCTTGTCGCTCAGCACTACCGTAACAATGCTGGAACCGGGACGGCGGTCGGCGAGCAGTCGAGCGTAGGTCCGCTGCCGACGCGCTGAGTCTGAATGGGATCGCGAATCAAGAAGCGCGACATCATAGCTAATCTGAATCACGGAGACCGGGCCGGGGTGGCTCAAGGACGTGTCACCTCCACCCGATGCTACGAGCAGGCTCCGGTGTTCTCGCAATCTTTGTACTTGGAGAGTCCCATCCGAGATCCTTAGCCCGCCATGCTAGCGCAGTGATAATGAACACCACATAGCCAGCTGACGCGCTAGGTTGGAGCCACACGGCGCTTTGATTTCCAACTACTAGGGCAATGAAGGCGGCCTCAAGACAAACGGCTCCCACTACTCCATTGCTTGAGCTCATTCGCCGGCTCGCAGCGAGGCAGCTCCACGTCGAGAGGATAAACCATCCGAGTGCCAAGATCCCTGGGATACCTGCATCGGTTGCGGTCTGAATTAACTGATTTTGAGTGGTATATGTCGCGCGGTCGATATCAACACCTGGATCAAACTCGGCTCGAAAATTGAGTTCTTCTGCGTATGAGTTGAATCCAAGAAATCCAACTCCAAGAGCTGGA
>JBGTBX010000205.1:0-3259 GCA_041749115.1 Gemmatimonadaceae bacterium | reverse complement strand
AGACGATCACAGCTCGGCGGCGCTGAGCGGCGGGTGCAGGGCTACGCTTGCTTGCGGAAGCGTGGCAGAGCGGCCGAATGCACTCGCCTTGAAAGCGAGAGTCCCGCAAGGGTCCGGGGGTTCGAATCCCTCCGCTTCCGCGGTCCTGAGCAGCGAAAACATTCGTCACCGATCCTATTCGGTAGTGGTCGTGTCGATCGTGGTCTCAGTTCTGGTCTCACTTGGAGCCCAGAGCAGCCGCCGGCCCGCTCGGCGATGTCGCCCTGAACGGTGGCCGTGACGTGCTGGTACCGGGGCGGCCGTGGCTGTGTGAGACCAGCCCATGATGGCCATGACGGCGCGCTCGGCACGCCGAGAAGCAGGAGCATGGTCGCAGTTGTGCTACGTGCATCGTGAAGGCGCACGTTCCGCATGTCGGCCTCCTTGAGCAACGCCCTCCAATGCGCGTAGTCAGTGCGGAGATTGATCGGCGCGCCCGTCGGAGATGCGAACATCCACCCGCCTTCGCGCCAAAGTTGCCCAGCGGCCTCCCGCTCCCGGTCCTGCTCGACCTTGTGCGTCCCGCAGCAACACGACCAGCGGCCTCGGAAGCCCGATCACCCGCCGGCCGGCACGTGACTTCGTCTCAGCGGTGACGGGGCGCGCGTTCCGGCGCTGTGGGAGGAACTGGCCGCCGTCTGCACGGAGTGCTGCATCCGTGCCCCCATTGGGCGCGTTGCAAATGACCGCCGGACCACCAGACGTCCGACGTGGAGGTCGGCATCCGTCCACTTGGGACCGACTGCTTCGCCCTGCCGGAGGCCGAGTGCCAGAGCGAATGCCCATTGCGCTGTTCCTCTGCCGGCCCGCAGCCTCGAGCAGCAGACGCACCTCATCGAGGGTGAGCGGTTCAACCTCGGACTTTGTGAGCCGCGGCGGCTTGTCAAGCTTTGAGGATCGTAATCGGATCGAACATCGGGGTGTCGGTGGACCTGATGTCAAGAAGCTGTTTATTCATGTCAGGACCGCAACGGCTATCTTTGAGAATTTAGAATCACTGTGTCGACCGCAGTGACAAGCCATTACACGGAAGCTTCCTACCAGTACCGCTCCATACGAACGTCTGACTCGAATCTGCTGCCGGTGCCCCCCTCTTCCAGGTGTAGTGCTGCCTCTAGAGTCGGATCCTGAAGGTACAGCGCGCCATCGAAGCTATGCTGGAGGTTCGTGATTAGCCGCGCCACAGTATTGCCGCAACTCCCCTCGTGGAGGTGTACTCGCATCCAATCCCTTCCGATGTCGATTGGAAGGGATTGTCCGACATGTAGGTCGACGGCCTCAACTTCGGCCGTCCCTCCGCTAAGCTCAGGGATGCCCCACAAACGGAACGGTTGCCTGGACGAGAAGAGAGTCGATGTAAAACGGGCAAGATCTTCAATCTCGCGACTGAACCGAATTACAATGGGTCCTCCCGTGAGGAAGCCGCCGCCGTCTTCACTCTTGGAATCAAAGGTACTAAATCGTATCACCTTATCCTCGCACAGTCGGACTAGGTTGCTGTACCGTGCGACGACTTGCTGTACGAATTGAAGGTGGAGTTCGAAGGAGTCTCCGGAGACGGCGAATCGTCCCATCTTGTTGACGGCTTCTTCCACTGCTCCGAAGTCCGGATCTACAATCGACGCTTGGATGCTCTCGAACGACACAGCAGCGCGGTACCGTTCGTCATTGGCGATCAGATCAAGCAACGCGTCTGCATCTTTTCCTGACAGCTGTACTCGCAAGTCTTGGGCGGGTGAGTTTTCGCTAACGAACCTACTTCCGGTGAAGGACGTCCGGACGCGCCGCGACACGGAATCCGGCCACACTTTCCGGAGGTGATCCGACGGTAGCCAAATCCAGTCAAGATCCCTGCGCTTCTCTACCATTGGGCTAAGGAACGTTGACGCATCCTTCACGGATAGATCTGTGTGGAAGCTCCAAAATCGTTCATCGAGCTGATCGACCCACATATCTCCTTGTGGAATGTGAGCCTTAAATAGATATGCATCCTGAGTGTCTTCAACGTTCTTCGTTCCGACAATGTCGGACAGCATCTCCCTTGGTTCGGTAGAGTGCGCTTCAAGAACGAAGGTCTTTGTCGGAGAGCTCGGGCTAAGTTCAAGCCGCGTAGCCATCTGCGCTCGCGTTGTCATGGCGTCTCCTCTCCATCGACCTCGTCGCTGTCGCTTCCATCATCTACCTCGTCGAGCTCTCGCAACAGGTCCAGTTGCCCTGGCACCTCGGTGGTCCGCCGCCTACGAGTTCGCGCGCTCCTCGCGAGGGCTTGGTACGCCTGGGTCCTGCCCCTCCGGTCGAGGTCCTCAGGCGTCTTGAGAAGCCTGACGGCTGCATCTTCGTTCGCGCGAGGCGGCCGGAAAACGAACGTCGAAGGCTCCTCCGCCGCGACCTGTCTGGCAGCGGCAGCTATCAGCTTCACGAGTTGGCCCCTGGCGCTCCGTCCGTAGAGCGAGAAGTGGCGAGCACACTGTTCGGTCAGCCACGGAAGGCTGACCTGGGATCGCTGGTGGCTCAGTGCTGCGACCAGTTGAGCGCGAACGATTGGAACGACGGCGTCAACAGGTGAGTCGTGATCGAACGAGACCACTCGCGACGGAGGTCCAGACAGCAACACTGGCTCGCGGAACGCGTCAGCTAGTCCGGTTGGGACTTCGGACGGCCCGGTCATGGTGATCTTGTCCGGGCCAACTGTCAAGATCGGAAAGTCGACTTTCGCCTCTGTCAGGCCGAGTCGGATTCGGTCGCGGTGCTGTTCAACGCATGCGTACACGACGATCTTGGACAGTCGGACCCGCTGGTGAACGGTCACCTGAGATGCCTGCACGACGGCTACCGGCGTCAGCGCCGCGTATCTGCGTGCTTGCTCGACCTCCACATTTGCCCCTGACTTCGATTCGAACAGGACGAGGAGGCCCGTTGCGGGGTTGAAGATCAATACATCGATCACTACCTTGCCCGCTTGGCCCGTGATGGGCACCTCCAGGCCTTCCAGGGTGAAACCCGCCTTGGCCAACGTCGGCGCGTTGATGTCATGCGGCGTCAGCAAACCGAGGATGGCGTTGACGGGACGCAGCCGCGCTTCCAACGCTCCTCCTGTTGGTGGATGGCGAGTCGCGACGGTACCAGCGGTGCGCTCCTTGAACAGGGAGAACTTTCTGTACATCTTCAAGCTGGCTCTGGCGAGCTGGCGTGGCCCTCCTGCGCGCTCGGCCTTGCCGCT
>JBGTBX010000204.1:0-5066 GCA_041749115.1 Gemmatimonadaceae bacterium | reverse complement strand
CGGGCGGCGAGGCTGATTCCCGTGCGGCTGCAGACATGGCGCTATACCTTGACCCGCGGCCCGCAAGAGGCGCTGCGCCAGCGGCTCCGCGAGCTGGCCGGCGTGCGGGTGCGGTTTGGATATCGCCGGCTGACGGTCGTCTTGAAACGGGAAGGGTGGACGGTGAATGCGAAGCGGATTTATCGCCTCTACGACCTCGAGGGGCTCGCCGTCCGCACGAAGCCACGGAAGAAACTGGCGAGCCGTGCGCGCGTGCGAGCGGTCGCGCCGACGCGGCCGAATGAGCGGTGGACGATGGGACTTCGTAAGTGCCCGCACGACCGACGGCCGCTGGTTTCGGACGCTGACGGTGGTCGACATCTTCACGCGCGAGGCGCTGGCCTTGGTCGCCGATCGGTCGCTCACTGGCATCAAGGTGGTGGCGGCGTTGAATGGCATTCTCAAGCAACGGCCGAAGCCGCTGGCGAATCAGTGTGGACAACGGGACGGAGTTTGTCAGCAAGGCCATGGACGCCTGGGCGTACGGGCACGCCGTGCGATTGGGTTTCATTCGGCCCGGCCGTCCGGTGGAGAATGCCTTCATCGAGAGCTTTAACGGCCGGCTGCGCGACGAATGCCTCAATAGCCATGTCTTCGGCAGCGTGGCCGAGGCGCAGGCCTTGCTGGACGTCTGGCGCGACGACTACAATCGGGTTCGGCCTCATCGCGCGTTGCAGGATCGAACGCCGGTGGAATGGGCTGAATATGTGACCGAGTCACGTGAGGCACGTGACTCGGTTTTGATCAATGAACTCGGAGTGGAAACCGAGACCACAGCCTGCTCAGTCACCTTTCCGGTGTAGCGCTTTCGGGGGGCAGGTCACGCTATATGCAGGGAGAGGGTTCCGAGGAATCGCCACCGTCGGAGGTGTAGCGGCAAGGAATCGGTGCGTCAGCGTCGCGAATCGACTACAACACCATGCGACCCCGGCACCGCGCACTGGCCAATCAAGCGCCGACCACTTTGCCACGACCACGGAGGGTGTCGCGGGCTGCCGCCGGCTCGCTTACAAGAAGACGCCAAACCTGGGACTCTCGTTTTAGACAGGTATCGGAAAAGGGGACAGGTCAGATCACACAGGGGCTCGCGCGCTGTCACCGGCGCCGACGATGGGATTCGGTCCCTAACTGATTGATGTCAGGTCGTTTAGCGTCAATTGGGGTGAACGGAGCGGTTCAGGCCACGATTTGTGGCGCGACCGACCGATAATGTGGTTGTGACGACGACGGGTTCTATTGGCACGCTAAGGGTTGGTCCAGCGAGCGAAACGTTGACCAAGCAAGTCTTTGATGATCGCACACTCGTTTACTTGGATCTCCGGCTGGCCTCTTTGACGGCAGCGCTGCCATGGAAAGGGTGGGGCGAACGCGCCGTTCAGTTGAGTTTCTTCTGTCAAGTCGACGAAAGCTATTACCGTTCGGTCTGGTCTGCAGTGATGGCGTCGGCCTCAGATGATCTGTTTAATGCCATGCGGTGCAAATCAACGCTGGTTGTCCACGCAGACTTGGGGTTCGCGGAGCGCGCACTCGTCGAACTCTCGCAGGCGGCCAGACAAAGAAATTTGAGGGTGCCCGTTCTTCATAGAGGTGATGGACGAGAGGATGTCGATGAGGCGCTATACGTCATTTCCGCGCGTGCCGTGGAAGCTTGGCGGAATATCCAGTCCGCACTTGCAGATCTGGATCTTGCAACGAAGGATTCGCAGGTCGAAGCGATCACTGGACGTAAATACGTCCTGGGCGATTGTGCCGGTCGGCCGTCATCTCGGCCTGGGCTAACTTACGAGTGGAACGGACATCTGCGAACGTGGCGGTGGACGCGCGCGAAAATGGAAGAACTGCTACGCGAGGGCCGTCTCGTGCACTCGCGTTCGGGCCTACCCCGTATCAAGCGCTACCAAAATAGCGTCGAGACAAGCCCGTCGTCTGTTTTCGGAAAGAGAAGACTGTCAGCCGAGGAAGTCCTTCGGGTCTTGTTGCAACACGGAGACGGGACTAATGGTTCAATTACCACTCTTGTTGGCGTTCAATGCTCCGATGCGACTGGCATCCTCGCGGCGCAGGCCGCTGGCCGATCTTGGATCTCGGCAACCCCGTCTCATTACTTTGCTGCGCGGATCCGGAGTCAGATCTTTAGGCGCCTCGGGTATCGGGCGCGGTATTCGGTTGAACAGCGCGAAACGGCCCGATCTGCCCTCGCGCTGGCTTCATCGGAGCCTGCGGAGTTTAAGTATTGGGTCATTGAATCGATAGGAGCTACTTTTACCGACGGCATGCGCTCAAAAGATCTGGGCGCCGACGGTTATCTATTGCAGCTTGGTTCTACTCCGATTCCTGTTCTCATCAGCAGCAGCGCCCTCGATCAGCGCGGGACCGACCGGCTTCTCCGTCAGTTTGGTGGAGGTCCGCTAAAAAATGGAACTGTTTTGGTTGCGCCTGAAGTGAGGAGCCGTTTGAAGCTGCCTGACGGCGCTCTCGCAATTACCGCAAGGGATATCGCAACAGGACGGTGGTACGAGCGGACGGCTGGATTGGTCCGCCCCCGAACGGCAAAACGCCAAGAGTTTAGGGTGCGAGCCCGCCAAGCATCCAATGGGTAGTATGTCTGGCGCATGACCATACTAGATATTGAGCCCAACATATGGCGCTTAGCTAGAGGGTTACCACCGCATGCCGCGGTCGATGGACCAGCCACACGAACTTCCCGCTTGACCTTTTCGACCCCATCGTTTTATCGTGATGATCCCGCGTCGCCCGACGAGGGCGCACCTGGCAGCGACTGAGACCGAGCGTCGACAGTTAGCTTGGCTGCTAACATGCCTACCCGATCCCCCGCCACTGCAAGGCCCATCGCGGGCTATTTGCGGAAGGAGCTGTTTGGGGAAAATGAAAACCGGACTTTAGATAAAAAGGGGCTGTGGTCTGACCCACAGCCCACCTGGGTCACCCTCCCAGGCGCAAAGACCTGAGCAGACTGAACCTTAGGCATCTGCGAGTCTGCCTCAGCTCTCTTCTAAAGTCAACGACACTAGCCATTTAGCGGATTCTCGCGCGTGTGCAGATGCGCAGCATCGGATTTTCCGACTGCGCTCTGAACGCAGTGCAGATTGGTGTGTCTAAGTGCGTCTTGATGGTGAGATTGGAGGAGCCGCGGTACCGCGAATTCAGATGAAGTGCTACGACTGTCGTGCGGGAAACCACTGCGGCGGCTGTGGTTGCTGCCAGAAAAATAGAAGCGGCGGCGCCGTCGCAGTCGAGCGACGTCTCCCGTTAACCGATCGTTAGAGGAGGAAGCATGGCCAGACGAAACCGCGGAAACATGAAGGGCGAACAGTATCTCGGCAACACCAATAAGTTCGAGGTGCACGATCTCGATAATGAACAAACCGGCGCTAACCAGTGCCAGATCGACGAAATCATCACTGCCGGCAACGATAAGCCATTCACGTCATTGGCGGCAGCGCACGGAAGCGGCTATGACAACTGCAAGCACTGTCTTGGATCATCGAAGCGCTAAGTAGAAGGACTGAAGCTGATAACCCGTGTTCATCATTTTGGAGGTTCGCGTGCCGAAGAAACAGTCCAGTAGTCCTGTGTCAAGCCTGGCGTCCAAGATCCTGTCAGGGCAAAAGACCCCGACAGCGTCAGACGCGAAGAAGCTGGCCGCGTCCGTTCTCTCGCAAGACGAAAGGAAAGGACAGCGCCGGAAGTAATCTTGTGAACGCGGACGCCCCGCGAGCGTGTAGGGAATATACGCGGCGTGGCGCCCGCGCAGCGTATCGAGTCATCGGTAGCGGAGAAATGACATGTCAGTATTTCTAGTTACGTGGGATCTGAACAAAGAGAAGCCGAATTATGCGCAAGCGCGAGCGGCATTCATCGCGAATCTGGAGACGTTTGACAACGTGAAAGACTCTGGCTTGGACTCGGTCCGTTTTGTCTCCACGGATTGGACGGCCGGCCTAGTGTCGGATGACCTACGTAAGCGGCTAGACGACAATGACCGATTGTTCGTCACTAAATTAACCAGCGGGAGTCATCAGGGGTGGCTAAGTCAGGCCGTTTGGGATTGGATAAACGCGCGCCTGTAGGTAGCGGGGGGCGCTTGAAGGGGTAATGACGCTTCGATTGCACATCTTATCTGTGAGTGTACAACAGACCAGTAACAAACCGCGCAGGGAGCTGAACTGTCATGTCACATCGGAAGGCACCTCCAGTCCGTCACGATGCACACGGTATGTCAGGTCAGAGATCACGGAACCAGACGGGTGAGTTGCGCCAGAAGCGCGGTGACACACTGGCAGGAACGATCGAACAGCAGTACCACGTAGACCTGGGCGTCCGCTCCGACAAGAAGCTGTCCAGCATTCTGAAAGACGAGAAGCTCGATTCGCTCAACGACCTGCTGCAGAAGAAGCGATGAGCAGCAGTAAGGGCGGTCGACTGCGCGCGGTGCCTGCGCCTTCGGCCCCGCCTGTCGACCAGGACGACGCCGCGAAGGTCCAATATGAAGCCGCGATGCAGGACTATCGCAAATTCTTGGAGCAGTGCGAGACCGAAGCGACGTCGGACTTTGACAAGACAACCGTCGCACTTTCGGGCGGAGCTCTTGGTATCGCGATGGCCTTCCTGAAGGATGTGCCGGCGACGACGCCGAAGTGGGCATTCGACGTCTTCGCGGTCTCGATGGTTACGCTGGTCGTGAGCCTGCTTGGTGTCCTTCTCTCGCTCATGGCGAGCCGAAAGAGCATGCGCTACGAGTTGCAGTGTATCGACGGCAAACGCGAGAAGCCAGACGGCGAAGAGGCCGGTGGTTGGTGGCGAAGCGCCACAGAGACGTTCAACTGGATCGCGCTGACCTTCTGCGTCATTGGAATTGCCGCGCTGTCGTGGTTTTTGGTGATTGTAATGAGGAGTAGATGATGTCGAAGGAACAGACTACCGAGCGACCAGAGACGCGACCGATCCGAGAGGGCGAGGTCATCGAGCGCGGCCGCACAACACCAGACCGTCCGGTCCAGCCTCCG
>JBGTBX010000203.1:0-34415 GCA_041749115.1 Gemmatimonadaceae bacterium | reverse complement strand
GGGCGTCGTCTCCGCGCAGTTCATCGGGCGCCAGTTCAACGAGACCGCGTTGCCAGCCCGTCGCGTTCGGCGACGCGTTCGCGACCAGCTCCTCATCGCCGCGCGCCGTCCCACTCGCCAGGCGTTCGTCGCCGAGCATTATCCGATACGTGGCCGAATCGGCCACGCGCGCACGCGCGAGTACGGCGCCGCGCGGCGTCCACCGGGTGGGGCGCACATCGACCTCAAGAACCGCGTGATTCACCGGTGGATCACTACCCGCGACAAGGACGCTCACGTGCGTATTTCCGAACGCCGGGGGCGCCGTCCATGCCGTCGCCTGACCATCTGTAATCACCACGATCTGACGCGCGGCAAGACCGGATCCGGCAAGGAGACCCTGAGCACGGGACATCGCCGCGCTCAAATCACCTGCACCGCTGAACGCATCGGTCTGATCAATGGCGGTGCGGATACCGTCCAGGCTGCCGCCAATCACCTGCCCGTCTACCGTCACCAGCCAGACCCGGTCCGACGCGGTGGCGCGGTCTGCCGCGTGGCGCGCATGATCGCGCAGCGCGGAGAGTTGCGGCGCGCCATTCACGATGGCGCTCGTGCTCAGCGAATTGTCGAGCACAATGGCCATTGCCGTCGGCACGTGGCCGGCGCCGAGGAGGGTGCCGAGCGGTCGCGCCGCAGCCAACGCCAAAGCCAGCACGCAGAGAATGCGGAGCAGCATCAGCAGGAGGTTGCGCATCTTGATCTGGCGCACGTTCTCCCGCTCTGCCCGGGCCAGATAACGGACTGCAGGAAAATCAACTCGCGCCTGAATGCGTCGTCGCATTAAGTGGAGCACCAGCGGCACCGCTGCTCCCGCGATGAGCACCAACCACAGCGGACTGAGGAAACTCACGGGAGGCGCTGCCGGGCTGCGAACGCTTTGCGCAGCGGAACGCCAAAGGGTTCATTCGTAAAGCAGACTTCGTAGGAGCAGGCGATGGCAGCCAACGCGCTGCGCCACTCACCAATCGCCCGATCGACCGTCGTGCGATACGCGTCGCGAACGTCGGCCGCAGTGGCGGGCAACGCCATCGTTGACTCGGTGTCAACGAACAAAGCCTCCGGCGCCACGTCGAGCTCCCGCTCCGATGGATCCATGATATGCAGCACCGTGACGTCGTGCCCGCCGGCGCGGATCGCCTTCAGTGCATTCAGCGTGTCCTCAACATCAACCAGCAGGTCAGACACCATGATCACAATTCCCGGACGGCTTACCAATCTGCCCGCTTGCAGCAACCCCTCACTCATTTTGGAGTCCTGCCCCACACCACCGCCGTCGAGCGCGGTGACAATTCGGCGCCAGTGCGCCGTGCGTGCCTTGGGAGAAATGACCGTGCGCAACTGGTCGTCGTACCGCACCAGTCCGACGGAGTCTTTCTGTTTCAGCAGCAGCAGTGCGACCGCCGCGACCAGCTGCTCGGCATACCGCAGCTTGGTCAGCCGCGTGGGTGATCCGCGCCAATCCATCGACTTGCTCACATCAAGGACCAGCATCGCCCGGAGGTTCGTCTCCTCCTCGAACTGTTTAATCATCCACTTGTCCGCCCGCGCCAGCACCTTCCAATCCATGAACCGCAGGTCGTCGCCAGGCTGATAGTTGCGGTATTCCGCGAACTCCACCGAGAAACCTTTACGGGGTGATCGGTGTAGCCCCTGCAGGAATCCCTCGACGATAAAGCGTGAAACGATCTCCATGCGACCCATCGCCGCTACCTGGGCAGGGTCAAGAAGATCGGGGCGGTGTGAAGGGATGACGTCCATTGGAGCGTCAAGCTAGGCGGTTGGCAGGGGGGTGGTCAAATGCTACGTGGCGAATGAGACCAAACCTTCGTATACTCGTTCTGAAGAGGAAGGAGCAACCGTCCTCGTTTTTTTGCCCGCATCAGGAGGTGGTGATGGTCAGGAAATCCTGGGGTGTGATGGCTGCGGCGATGTGCACGCTCGCCCCACTTGCCTTTGCGTTTGCACAAAACCCCCTCCTTGGCCAGCGAGCTCGGCAGCTCGACATGGAACCCCCACGGGTGCAGATCTGGCTGCAGGACGACGACAACATCCCGTTTGGCGCACCGGTACGGGTCGCTTTTATGGTCGAAGATGATGCGTATGTCGTCGTTGCCCGCATGGACGTCAACGGAAACCTCACCGTCCTGTTCCCGACAACGGCCTCTGGCCGGCAGGACGTCGCTGGAAATGCCACGGTTCACGTGCGGACCATTCCAGACGGGTTCGGCACCTCGTTCTATGCGCATGACAGGGGTGCGGGACTTGGGTTCGTGTTCGCACTCGCCTCCGCTGCGCCCTTTGACTTGTCGCGCCTCGATCGAAACGAATTCGAGCGTACCGCCGCCAACCGTCAGGTACGATTCTCCCGCGCTTCGCGACGAATCGCAGATCCGTCGCGGGTGGTTGACGAGTTCGGCCAGCGCATTCAGTTCAATCGCGCGGTGCCATTCAGCGCTGCGGCTGCCTTCTACACCGTCGATCAGTCTGCCGCGTACTACTCCAGAGCAAGCAGCTATTCGCGTTGCGACGCCTTCACGAACCCGTATCAGAGGCTGTACGGCATTGGCGCGTATCGCTCCTCGTTTATAGACGACTGCAGGGACCCGTATGCGTTTTCCGACGTTTGCTTCTACTCGGGATTCGGCGCGTATGGGTTTCACCTCCCCTATTGCTTCTACAGTCGTGGAACGCAGGTAGGGTCCGGGCCGGCGTTGCCTCCTCGTGGTGGACCGGCAACCGGTCCGATTAATCCGTGGGTCGTCGATAGCATCACGCCGCCCACTCCGCCGGTTGTGGACAGTGGATTCATCAACGGCCCGCACATCATGAGGCCGGTCGAGAATTCGGCCGAGGAACTGGAAGGTCGCAATTTGCGGGGCACGATTCCGTGGCGCGGTCGGGGTGGCAGCGCGCTCAGCGATCCGTTCGCTCCTCCTGGTCCCGGTGAACGACTTGGACCGGCGCCTCTCCCGGCATCACGGGCACCAATTGAGAATCGTCGGGGTCCCGACGCCATCGAGCGCCCATCACGGGGGAACCCGCGGGTCGACGAATCAGATCGGTTGCCGCAGCGCGGGCGTTTGAACAATGGCGGTTCGCAGCGGGATGACGTGCCGCGGCCTCAGCCCAGAACGCAGGAAACTCCCGAGACACGAGCGGACAGACCGTTCCCTGCCCGGCGCGCTGAAAGTCCGCCGGGTTCACAGCCTGACCGTGGTCGGACCGGCGGAAATCCGTCACCTCGGGCAGAGCCCATGCGGTCGCAGCCACGTAACGACCCATCGCCGCGCCCGGAACCAATCAGATCGGCCCCTCGCAACGACCCAGCGCCACGCTCGGAGCCAATCAGGGCGGCCCCTCGCAACGATCCACCGCCGCGGCCTGAGCCGGTGCGCGTCGAGCGCCCCTCACCACCACCGCGGCCTGAGCCGGTGCGCGTGGAGCGCCCCTCACCACCACCTCGTCAGGATCCACCTTCGACACCTCCGCCTCCGCCGACTGAGAAGAAACCGGGTGGCGGAAGCTCACAAAGTTGATTGCAAGCTTCAACGCGGTGTGGGCAGGCGGGCTGAGAGAAAATCCGGGAATCGTTTTGAGAGGGCCTCGTGAGAACATTCGAGAGGCCCTCTCTGCTACATTTGAGGGTTACTCCCGCCTTTTTCGATTTTCGCGGCGTCGCCGTCGCCTGACTCAATTACTGTGAAGCTCGATCGGATCCGCAATTTTTGTATTGTCGCCCACATCGATCACGGCAAGTCCACGCTTGCCGACCGATTGATTGAGGCGACCGGCACCGTGGAACGCCGCGATATGAAGAGCCAGGTGCTCGACACGCTCGATCTTGAACGTGAGCGCGGCATCACGATTAAGCTGAACGCCGTCCGCATGAACTACACAGCAGCGGACGGCTCGGCGTATGAGCTGAACCTGATCGACACGCCGGGCCATGTGGATTTCACCTACGAAGTCTCGCGTTCACTCGCGGCCTGTGAGGGTGCGATTCTTGTGGTCGACGCGTCACAGGGCATTCAGGCGCAAACGCTCTCGAATCTCTTTCTGGCACTCGATGCCGGTCTCGAGATCATCCCCATTCTCAACAAGATTGATTTACCTGGCGCGGAGCCAGATCGCCGCAAACAGGAAATTCACGACTTAATCGGAACGGACCCCGACGATATTCTGCTCGTGAGTGCCAAGGAGGGCCTGGGGATTCCCGCACTGCTCGAGAGGATCGTCGAGCGTGTGCCGCCCCCAAAGGGAGATCCCGACGCACCGCTGCGAGCACTGATTTTCGATTCGTATTACGACCGGTTTCGCGGGGCGATACCCAGCATCCGGGTTGTGGACGGATCGATCCGGGCGGGAATGAAGGTTACTTTCGGAGCAAATGAAGGTGAATACGATGTCAGCGAAGTCGGCTACCTTCAGCTGCGTCAGGTACGCGCGGAGCAGCTGAGCGCTGGTGAAGTGGGCTACGTGCTCGCCAACGTCCGCTCGGTACAGGAGACGCGGGCCGGCGATACTCTGTTCGACGCAGCAAGCGAAGCGCGGTCGCCACTACCTGGCTACAAGGAAGTGCGCTCGATGGTGTTTGCGGGCATTTATCCCACGGACACCTCACAGTACGAACAGCTCCGCGACGCGCTCTCCAAGCTGCAGCTGAACGACGCGTCGCTCAAGTATGAACCCGAGACGTCGACCGCACTGGGCTTCGGGTTTCGTTGCGGCTTTCTGGGGCTGTTGCACATGGAGATTGTGCAGGAGCGTCTGGAACGCGAGTTCGACCTGGATCTCGTGACAACCGTGCCGAATGTGGAATACCATGTGTACGAGGCCGACGGGGAGATGCGGCTTATCGAGAATCCTTCAAAGTTGCCGGCGGCAGGCGACGTGGTGCGCATTGAGGAACCCTACGTGCGTGCGCGCATCGTTTCTCCCACGGAGTACATCGGACCCATCATGACGTTGGGCACCGAGCGGCGCGGCGTGTATCATGGCATGACGTACATCGACACCACGCGTGTCGAGTTCTCGTGGGAGTTTCCCCTCGGCGAAATCGTTCTGGATTTCTATGATCGCCTCAAAACGATAAGCCGCGGCTACGCTTCGCTCGATTACGAAATGGCGGATTATCGTCCGTCGAAGCTGGTCAAGCTCGATATGCTGATCAATGGAGATCCGCTGGATGCGTTCAGCGTGATTATTCACACCGACAAGGCTTACGAATGGGGTCGAAAGATCGCCGATAAGCTGAAGGAGCTCATTCCGCGACAGCTGTTCGAGGTGATTATTCAGGCAGCGATCGGCAGCAAAGTGATCGCCCGCACCACCGTGAAAGCCCTGCGCAAGGACGTATTGGCCAAGTGTTACGGCGGTGACATTTCGCGGAAGCGCAAGCTGCTCGAGAAACAGAAGGAAGGAAAAAAGCGCATGAAGCAGGTGGGCAGCGTGGAAATTCCGCAGGAAGCGTTCCTCGCAGTCCTTCAGGTCGACTGACAGGCACGCCACGCTGAGCTCTGTGCGATGACGCAACGATTCCTCGTCGTCCAGACGGCATTCATTGGCGACGTAATTCTGACCACTCCCCTGCTGACTCGACTGGCGCAGCGTGGAGTGGTTGACGTCGTGACCACACCGGTCGGTGCGACGCTGCTCGACGGACATCCGGCCGTCCGTCATGTCGTGGCCTACGATAAGCGGCAGGGCGGAATGAACGAACAGTGGCGTGTTCTGCGGGCTGTTCGCGCGGGCGGCGACATCTCGGCGGCCTACCTCGCGCAGGGATCGTCACGGAGTGGTTTGCTGGCGTGGGCTACCGGCGCCGACACACGGATCGGGTTTTCGACATCTGCAGGTCAATGGACGTACACGAAGCGACTCTCGCTACCCGCGGACACGGCGCCCATGCACCACGCCGAGCGGCTCTGGCGCCTGGATGCGGGCGGCGACGCAGTGGCCGCGTCCGATGACATCCGTCCGCGACTCTATCCGCCACAGTCTGCAATCGACGAGGCCAACGCGTGGCTCGCGAGAGCCGGGTGGAGGGGCGAACCCCTGATCGCCCTGGCGCCAGGGAGTGTGTGGGGCACCAAGCGGTGGCCGCACTACGCTCAGCTGTCACAGCTTATTGCGCACCTTGGTCGTGCGGTCGTTATCGGAGCGCACGAAGATCGGGATCTCGGACGGGAGATCACCACCGCTGGCGGCGGCGTGCTGGACATGACAGGTAAACTGTCGTTGGCTGCTTCCGCTGCGCTCCTGTCGCGCTGTGCGGCGATCGTGACCAATGATTCCGCTCCGCTGCACATGGCGTCTGCGGTGAACACGCCCACTGTCGCGATATTCGGCCCCACATGGCCCGCGTTTGGCTACGGGCCACTGGCGGAGCGAGCCGTTGTGCTTGAGGAGAGCGGGCTGGCGTGCCGTCCCTGCCACACACACGGACCCATGGTCTGTCCGCTCGTGCATCATCGCTGCATGCGGGACCTGTCAGCGGAACGAGTCGCTTCGTCGCTCACCGTCCTGCTTGGCGCCACGTCGTAGGATCACCGCACAATCCACGGCGCCTCGAAGGTGTTTAGCTTTTCCTGCACGGCTCTGCCTGTACCCACACGCTTCCCTCCCATGTCCTCGACTTCGCAGAAATTCATCGTTGGTGTCGACCTCGGCGGCACCAACATCGTGGCCGGGTCACTGAGCGAGGACGGTCAGCAGCAATTTGCGATGCGATCCGAGCCCACGAGGGCCGACCAGGGAGCCGATGCCGTCATTGACCGCA
Source organism: Gemmatimonadaceae bacterium (assembly GCA_041749115.1). Classification (GTDB taxonomy): domain Bacteria; phylum Gemmatimonadota; class Gemmatimonadetes; order Gemmatimonadales; family Gemmatimonadaceae; genus JBGTBX01. The sequence continues at coordinate 27,595 of JBGTBX010000203.1, read as the reverse complement.
TCATCCGAATGATCGACACCGTGATCGCCGAAACCACGGCTTCGTCGGGAGCCAAAAGAGATCAATGCCTCGGGATAGGGATCGGAGCGCCGGGTCCACTGGACCGCGAAAAGGGATTGGTCATCACAACCCCGAATCTGGGTTGGACGAACTTCCCGTTGCGTCAGCTCGTGAGCGATCGTACCGGGCTGCCGGCCACGCTGGACAACGATGCGAACTGTGCCACGTTAGGCGAATGGTGGCTTGGCGCTGCACGCGGGGCACAACACGTCGTGGGTGTCACGATCGGGACCGGTATCGGTGGTGGCTTAATATTGAACGGCCAGCTTTATCATGGCGCGTCGGACGTTGCCGGGGAAATCGGGCACACCACCATTGATGTCCATGGTCGTCGGTGCAAATGCGGAAACTACGGTTGCCTCGAAGCGTATGCGTCGGGTCCCTCGATCGCCGAGCGCGCCCGCGAGGCACTTCAGGGCGATCAGGAGTCGACGATGCACACATTGGCGGGCGGCGATCTGGAACAGCTTACTGCCGCGCATGTCTATCAGGCGGCGCAGAGCGGAGACGCCATCGCAACCGACGTCGTGCAGGAGACGGCGCGTTTTCTTGGTACCGGCATCGCGAATCTGCTGAATGTCTTCAATCCGGAAGTCGTGGTGATTGCCGGCGGCGTCACCCAGGCCGGCGCGACCCTCTTCGTTCCGTTGGCGCGTGAACTCCGTCGGCGGGCGTTCAAGCCCGCGGTGGACGCCTGTCGTGTGGTCCCCGGCGCTCTGGAAGGGACCGCCGGGGTGGTCGGCGCCGTGGCCACGTTCAAGCAACAGTACCAGGCGTGAAACCGCACGGCCGCACGCCGGGAGTGCTGCCTGAGGCTCCCCGACAGGGATCGCGCCGGCGGCTTGGGGTCATCGGATCCTTCGTCTGGGACGTCATTTACGGTCGTGACCCGCTGGCAACGCCCGTGGAGGAGTGGGGAGGGATCACCTATGCGCTGTCGGCGCTGGATGCCGCATTGTCGCCGGAATGGGAGGTGGTTCCTCTGGCAAAAGTGGGCCGGGACGTGTACCCGCGGGCACGGGAGTTCCTGCACACGCTGCGTTCGATCGCACCGGACGCCGAACCGATTCAGGTGGACCAGCTCAACAATCGCGTTGAGCTGCACTACGTCAGCGTCGAGCGACGGAGCGAAGTTCTGCACGGCGGCGTCCCTCCCTGGACATGGCTCGGACTGCGACCGCTGTTACGGAATCTGGATGCATTGTACATCAATCTGATCAGCGGGTTCGAGCTGGATCTCGAGACCATGCAGTTGATCCGGTCGCACTTCACGGGTCCCATCTATTGCGATCTGCATTCTCTGTTGCTCGCCGTTCAACCGGATGGTTTGCGCACGCCGCAATCGTTGCCCCATGCCGATGAATGGTTGGCGTGCTGTGACCTGGTGCAGGTGAATGAAGATGAGATGCAGTTGCTCGCGGCAGACCCGATGGCGCTCGCGGCGACGGCGATTGATCGGGGCGTCAGTTCGCTGATTGTGACGCTGGGACCTCGCGGCGTGGTGTGGGTTAACGCGCCCGGTTTCACCGGAGTCGCGGCACGGGACCGGCGCGGTGCTGACGCACAGCTGGCGGGCCCGGTGTCGACGGCGCTCATGCCTGCTGTGGTCTCGCGTGTCAAGGCCCTGCCGGATCCTACGGGATGTGGTGATGTTCTTGGTGCGACGCTCTTCTCGCGACTGCTCTGCGGTGATACGTTTTCGGACGCGTTACACGCCGCGGTTCGTGCGGCGGGAAAAAATGTCGAATTCCGCGGGGCTTCAGGCCTCGCACACTTTCTCCGGGGAGAGCTGATCCGTACGTGACCACCGTCATCGCTGTGCCCCCGTCGCTGGATGATCACACGTTCGAGAGCATTCTTGAGCAACTCGCTCAGGCGGCTCCCGACGCGAAGGTCCTGATCGACGCGCGGCATACACGATGGTCGTCGCCTTTCGGATTGACCTTTCTTCTCACACTGGCGCAGGCGCGAGCCGCACAGGGTGAACGCGCTGCGTTCACGGGACCGGAAACAGAAGAAACGGCGAGCTATTGGCAGCGCGCGGGGTTCTACCGCTACGCTGAGGAGTTGTTCGAGTTGCACGGACACGTGCCACGCCCGCGTGGTACCAGCGCTGAGAGCAACGTGCTGCTTGAGATTACTGCGGTTGCCCGCAGCGACGATGTCCATGACGTCGTCGAACGCATTCAGACGAAATCTCAGGCGATTCTGGTTAATGAACTGCATCTGGATCCGATGGCCACGATGCGTTTTGCGATGACCCTCTCCGAAGTGTGCCAGAACATTGTGGAGCACGCCCAGACAACGGGGTGGGTCGCGGTGCAGACGTATCGTTATCGGCAACGGCTCGGTCGCCGCGTTGTTGTTATCGCCGTTTGCGACGCCGGCATCGGCTTCCGACGCTCACTCGAAAGTGCGCAGGGACGCAAACTGAGCGACCGTTGGGACGACGCGCTTGCATTGGAGGACGCCGTGATTCGCGGCGTGTCGCGCTTCAGGGATCCCGGACGGGGTCAGGGATTGGCGGGCGTGAGACGGTACGTCGGAAAATGGGACGGAAAACTCACGGTCCGCAGCGGCACCGCACGCATTGCCTTGATTCCAACGTGGGACGAGGACGTTCCACTTATCGAAAAGCTTCCGGATTTCCCGGGTGCACAAATTCAAATCACTATCCCGGAGAGGGTGGCCGAGCGGTGAAATATCACATTGATGTTAGCTCCGTGCTTCGACGCACGGTGTGTGATCTGTATTCCAACCTCGTGACTCGCTCAACGGGTGAGACTGTTCGTCACGCGATTGAAGAAGCGCTTTCAGCGATGCCCGAGCCGAAAGTGACGGTGATCGATTTTTCTCAGGTTACCATGATCGATTTTTCGTGCGCCGATGAAGTCGTGGGAAAACTCCTCGACCTGCATCAGCGGACCAGCAGCGACACGGAAACATATTTCCTCATCCGCGGGGTCAAGGAAGTGCACCTCGAGGCCATTGAGGCGAGTCTTGAGCGCTACGATCAGGCGGCCATCATCATGGACGAAAACGGAAGCGTTCAGCTGGTGGGCAGAGTGGACGACCGGGCGCGCCGGGTGTGGCAAATGGTGCGTCGACGCGGTGCCGTTCAGCTGCATGATGTCGAAGTTGAACTGGGCGGCGGTGTCGAAGATTGCGGACGCGTGATGGCGCAGCTCACCGATCGACGACTTGTGGTACACCGTGCCGATGGGTGCGTGGCCCTGCCTCAGCCCTCGTGATGATCCGATCAAATCCACCGCTCCAGGTCATTGGATTTATTGCGACACGTGCAAGCGATGCGGAACGGGGCCCGTTGGCGGTGGTGAATACCGAGGACGCGAAAACCCGACTGATCGAGCCGGGAGAGGTCGTCTGGCTCTCCGGCCCCCGACGTCAGGAGCTGGTCCCGATTGCGATCGACGACGGCGTGCCACGGGGAGGTATCGTCCTGCGGGACGTACTCGGCGCATCAGTGTCAGAAGTCGTGCGGCTGGAGAAACTGCCTACGCCGCGTGCCGAGCCAACACCGCCGGACGTTTCCGGAGAGTAAACCATGACGAACAAGGCATCGATCGCCCCTGGAACGATCGCCGTACACGGTGCCTCGGACCGCGATGGTGTCGGCGACCCGGTGGTCGCCCCGCTGACCCAATCCGTGAATTTTATTCAGCAGCAAGGGTCGGGCGACGGACTGCTCTACCCGCGTTACGGAAACACACCAAACGCGGAACGGGTGCAACGCACGCTCGCGGCGCTCGAAGGAAGTGAAGATGCGCTGGTGCTGGCGAGCGGCATGGGCGCCACGGCCTGTGCCCTGCTCGCTCTGTTGCGCCCCGGAGACCACCTGCTGGCTTCCAAGTGGATCTACGGAGGGACCCGGACGCTGCTGTTGGAGGAGTTCGGCATGATGGGGATCAATGTCACGCTGGTGGACCCCGAAAGCGCCAGAGCGTGGCGATCCCATGTGCAGAGTGCCACACGCGCGGTCTTTCTTGAGTCACCAGTGAATCCAACGTGCCGTGTTCTCGATCTGGGACAGGTGCGTTTTCTGTGTCAGGAAGCCGGCGTCGCCCTGGTGGTGGATTCGACCTTTGCCAGTCCGATAAACTTTCGGCCCATCGAGCACGGTGCCGACGTCGTTATTCATTCAGCTACAAAATATCTGAACGGGCACCACGATGTGCTCGCCGGCGCTGTGATGGGCTCGCGCTCGTACATCGAAGAGGTGCGCAAAAAGATGATGGTGTGGGGTCAGGCCCCCGATCCGTTTGCGTGCTGGCTGCTGGAGCGCGGGCTCAAGACCCTCGACGTACGCATTAAGCGGCACAATGAAAACGCCATGCGTCTCGCGACATGGTGCGAGGCACACCCGGCGGTCGATCGCGTACTCTACCCGGGCCTGGCCAGCCACCCCGACTACGCCACGGCTCAACAGCAGCTGCAGGGTTATGGTGGAATGATGGGTTTGGTCCTGAGCGGTGGCGGCGCGGCCGCTGGTCGTTTTCTCAAGCGGCTGACCCTCATCAAACACGCACCCAGTCTGGGCGGAGTCGACAGTCTGGCGAGTGAACCGCGATACACGTCGCACGCCTCGCTTCCGCCCGAAGAACGCTCTGCTGCAGGAATTCCGGACGGGTTTATTCGCCTTAGTGTAGGAATCGAAGACATCTCGGACCTTATTTCGGACGTGCAGAACGCACTCGCGTCCTGATACCACAGCCGTCGTGACCGCCAGGTGATGCACCTCGTTACCTTTTGCTCGGTCAATCTGTCCGACAGGAAGTGACAGCAGCGGCTCACACCGCGCCCCCTGCCGAGTGTAACACGTGATCAGGTTCGCAAACGTTTTCAAGGAATATCCCCGCACCGGCATGGCCTTGTGCGACGTCTCCTTCGCTGTGTCGAAAGGCGAATTCGTCTTCCTCACCGGACCGAGCGGCGCGGGCAAGAGCTCCATCCTGAAGATGATCTACATGGACGAGACCCCCACCAAGGGAGACGTCTGGGTGAGCGGAACCCGCGCCCGTGGCATCAAGCGAAAGGACGTGGCGTTGCTGCGCCGAAAGCTGGGGGTGGTGTTTCAGGATTTTCGCCTGCTGGAGGATCGCACCGTTGAGGCGAACATCGCCTTCGCCATGGAAGTGATCGGCACACCGCAGAGCCGAATTCGCTCGAAGGTGGCCAGACTGCTGACACAGGCGGGATTGGGATCGAAGGCCACTGCGATGCCGCAGGAACTGAGCGGTGGAGAACAGCAACGGGTCGCCATTGCTCGGGCGTTGGTGAATGACCCCTTCCTGATCGTCGCCGACGAGCCGACGGGCAATCTGGACGAGCGTGCGACGCGAGGAATTTTTCAACTGCTGTGCGACATCAACGCGGCCGGCACCTCGGTCCTGATGGCCACGCACAATCTGGATCTCGTCAAGCGGGCGAACCGTCGAGTGCTTGAGATTCAGCGCGGGCAAATGGTCTTTGATTCAGCTGAAGATCATGAGAGCAAAGTACGGATGGCGAAATGACACTCGCCATTCGAGAAGCGTTGATCGGTTTCAGACGTGCGCCGATCCTGAGTTTTCTGAGCGTGACGACGATCGCGTTCTCGTTGTTTGCCTTCGGTCTCTTCTCGCTCGTAGCGATGAATCTGCGGGACGCACTGGCCAAGGTGGAATCGAGAGTGGAGATCCGGGCCTTTGTGCAGGATGGAACCGAGGCAGAGGTCATTGTGGCAGCGATGGAAGGGATCAGCGGATACGCCGAAGTCGCACGCGTGGAATACGTGTCTCCCGAACAGGCGTTCACACGCGCCCGGGAAGAGTTACCGGAATTTCAGGACGTTTTTGAGGCGGGTTTTCTCCCTGCGTCGCTGGATATTCAGCTGCGTGACGGATCCCGCGATCCAGAGACTGTGGCGGCCATCGCGGCCAAGGTGCGCGATCTGGAGATCGTGGACGACGTCCGCTTTGGCGAAGAATGGATTCAGAAATTGCACACCATTAAGCGCATGGCTACGATGGCGGGCATTGTGCTGGGCCTCGTCTTCGCCGCGGTAGCGATCATCATCATCGCCGCCACCATTCGGATGGCGGTCATGGCCCGCACGCGCGAGATCTCCATCATGCGTCTGGTTGGTGCGACGGATGGATTTATCCGCCTGCCCTTCCTGCTCGAGGGTGTGGTCAAGGGCATCCTTGGCGGAGCACTGGCGCTGCTGCTCACCTGGATTGCGAGTCGAGTCATGCAGAACTTCTTCAGTGATGCGCAGTTCTTTGCTCCACACTTGGCGATGCTGGGTCTGATCGGGGGAGCCATGATCGGCGGACTCGGCAGCGCGATGTCCGTGGCTCGAGAAATACGGAAGGTTCTGTAGTGCGTCGGTTGTTTTTAGGCCTGTCGCTGGCCGGACTGCTCGTTGGCATACCCCGCCTCGCAGACGGCCAGTCGGCGGAACAGCGCCTGCGGCAGCAGCAGGAGGAGTTGGACGCGATACGCAAGGAGCGCGCAGATCTGCAAAGGCGGCTCGCTGAGCTGCAGGGTCAGGCACACGAGGTGTCCGAAGAAGCAACCAACTTGCGACGTCAGGCCGATGCCACCGCGCGCCTTGTACGCTCACTCGATGCGCAGCTCCTGACGATCAACGAAGATGTGGATTCGAGCACGGCGGCGGTGGAGCGCGCTGAGCGTCGTGTGAACGACCAGCGCGGTGCTCTGCGCGAGCGTCTCGCATCGATCTACAAGCGGGGGCCGTTGTTTACCACCGAGGCGCTGCTCTCGGCGCGTTCGTTTGGTGAACTGCTCAGCCGGTATAAATATCTGCACGAGCTCGCGGTGAATGATCGCCGGGTCGTCGGCCAGGTGGAATCATCGAAGGAAGAGATCGAGCAACACCGTGCGCTGGTGCTACGTCTGCAAGGCGAGGTGATCAGGAATCGCGAGGAGAAGGCCGCGGAAATGGAGCGCCTCCGCCGGCTGGAGGGCAGTCGACGTGGGAACCTTGCAAGTCTGCAGCAGTCCCGGCAGGTCGTGGAGCAACGCCTCACCCGCATTAAGCGGGACGAGTCTCGTCTCACGTCGCTGCTGGCGGAGCTTGAAGAGGCGCGCCGCCGCGCCGAGAGTGCGTCTGCATCGCCGTCCACCGCACCGAGCACGCTGCGCACCGCGGAGGCGGGCAAGCTGGACTGGCCGGTGCAAGGCGACATCATGTACAGCTACGGACGTCAGGTGAGCCCGGACAACACGGCCATCCGCTGGAATGGCGTCGGCATCGCCGCGGCATCGGGGACGGGGGTCAGGGCGGTGGCCGAAGGTGAGGTTGTTCTGGTGCAGACCATCGGGACGTATGGCTTAACAATCTTCGTTCAGCATGGCGGGGGCGATTATTCCGTTTATGCATCGCTGAGTCGCGCAGACGTCGCCAAGGGTCAGCGGGTGATCAAGGGTCAGATCATCGGAGCCGTCGGGCGCGCCGACCCTGACATGGAACCACATCTGCATTTCGAGGTGCGCCCGCAGGGGCGTGCCGTGGACCCCCTCACCTGGCTTCGCAACCGGCAGTGACGCCGCCTGACTTTTCGTTAGGCGCACACACGTCAACGGCAGGGGGAGTGGCCAGCGCGCTGCCGCGTGCGGCCGCAATCGGGGCTACGGCTTTACAAATCTTCACCAAAACGTCGAATCAGTGGCGCGAACCGCACATCGACGAACAGGAACGCGAAACCTTTCGGCAAGGCGTAGCCGCGTCGCCGATCAACGCGACCTGCGCCCACGACTCCTATCTCATCAATCTTGCTTCGCCCGATCGTGTGCTGTGGACACGATCACTGATTTCGTTCATCAGTGAGTTGCGCCGGTGCCAGGCCCTGCGGCTGCATGCCCTCGTGTCGCATCCCGGCAACTATATGGATAACCGGAACGAAGGTATCGCACGCAATGCCGCTGCCATCACGATCGCGCTGGAGGCGGTGCCCGGCGACGTGCAGCTGCTGATGGAGATGACCGCCGGCAGCGGCACCTCGCTTGGTGCGTCCTTTGCAGAGATGGCTTCGCTGCTCGGCGCGCTGCCAGCCAGCCTCGCGCCCCGCGTCGGCGTGTGTGTGGACACCGCACATATTTTTGCCGCGGGCTACGATCTCGCCAATCACTATGACGATGTGTGGCTGCAGTTTAATGACACCATCGGGTATCCACGGCTCGGCATGATGCACCTGAACGACTCCAAGGTCCCCCTCGGATCACGTCGGGATCGGCACGAAACCATCGGCGATGGCGCCATTGGAGCCGGTGCCTTCCGTCGTATCATGACCGATCCGCATCTGCAACATGTGCCCAAAATCATCGAAACACCCAAGGGATCGGAGCCCGAAGTGAACGACCGCAGGATGCTGGAACTCCTTCGCGGCTTTGCTCGCGGAGCCTAGGACGTGGGATGCGCGATCGCAGTGACCGTACGACGGATACTGACGCTCCTTCGTATCTCCGCGGAGCGTTAAGCAGGATCAGGAACCGCTAGCTGACCGCAATGGCGGTGGTACCACGCACACCGGGCAATTCCCCATCGGCGAGTTCTGGCCCAGTACGAGAGTCACGGGTCCCAGGGCGACCAGACGCTTTTCGACCGTGTCGTTGACCGCCACGGCCAGGGTCAGACGATTCCCCACCACGCGGCCGGTGAATTGCGCGGGAAGGCTTGGACCCACCGCGACGGGATACGCGCGCAGCACATAACTACCCGATTCATTAAACCGGCCGTCGGCGTCCAGTGTGAGCGGCCCGGCGAGATCGCCGAGTGTGCATCGGATATGCACGTGCACCTGGTTCGCGGTGACGATCACGCGCGCCGTGTCACCACCCCACGTGCCGATCGCGAGCTCCGCGGGCGGCTGGCCGGACGGGGCCGTCACACCACACGACGTCACCACACCGAGCGAAGCCGCGAGGAGCGCTGCAATCACAAAGCTGTTTTGAGTCGTCGGGCGCATGCACAATTGACACCGCATCGCCCCTGATCCCTGACGTTTACGAAAGCCCGCGAAGGGGCCTCGTGCCCTCATCGAATGGCGCTGTCTGGGCACAAGCCAAACGACAGAAGCTGGTCCACGGTGGCGAACAGCCCTGCGAGAACGCAGAATTGCTGATGTCGCATTCCGGTCCCACATCATCTCAAAACCCCGAATCAAGCATGTCCAGCGTTTTGCGTTCCGCTGCACTGTGCTGCGTTACTCTGATGCTCGTCTCGTCACCACGTTCAGCGCAGGAGACCGCGACCCAACGGCAGGCCGCAGCCGGTGTGGTCGCGGAATTGGCGGCACTGCAGGAACGGGTGGGTGCTGGAGCGCTCGCCAAACGTTTGACGGAGCGCCGCAGCCCGACGCGCGATGCGGTCGTTGCGCGTGCGAGAGAACTGTGGGAGACACAACTCCAGGCGCTGAGCGACGATATCACGCGTCATCCCGAGATTGGATTCGAGGAAACGCGCTCGGTGGATCTGCTCAAAGGAGTGCTTGAGGCGAACGGCTTTACGGTGGAGATGGGGGTGGCTGGTCTGACAACTGCGTTCGTGGCCCGCTACACCAAGGCAACACCGGGCCCAACGCTTGGAATTATCCTCGAATACGACGCGCTGCGCGGCACCACGCGCAACTTTCACGGTGACCAGCACAGCGCCCAGGGACCCGTCGGGCTCGCTGCCGGGCTCGCGGTGGCCGAATTTCTCACGCGCACCGGCACGCCAGGGACTGTTGTGTTTTATGGCACACCCGCTGAGGAAATGATGCCTCCGCCGTCCAAAACGGTGATGCACGACGCGGGTGTTTTTCGCGATGCAGATGTCATCGTCCGTTCGCATTCATCTGTAAACACCCAGCGTTCGGCCCCGGGATTCGGCACCTGTTGCCTCAATATCGACGGCGTGCGGTACGTATTCAGCGGGGCACCGGCGCATCAAATGACACCGTGGGAGGGTCGCGACGCGTTGTCAGCCGTCGTGCGCTTCTTTAACAATGTCGACGGCCTCAGGAAAAGTATGCGCCCCGAGACGCGCGTTCAGGGCATCATCACCGAGGGAGGCAAAGCGCCCAACGTGGTGCCCGATCGTGCCGTCGCGGACTTTTACGTTCGGTACCCGGATGAAGTCTATCTGGAGCAGGTTCGACAATTGATTGATGACGCGGCCCGGGGCGCGGCGCTGGCGACGGGAACGAAGGTTTCCATTGAACCATACGGCTCCATGCGTGATGGCATCTCCGTAGCAACACTCAACGAAGTCGCCTTTGCCTACCTGCAGAAATTCGGGGCGACGCGGGTGCAGCTTCTCCCGCAAAAGCCGATGGGTTTTGAGGAAACCGGCAGCGTGTCGCGCGACATACCGGGGACGGGGTTCAGCGCATTCACGTCGACCGGTGGATTTCACACCTACGAGATGGAAGCCGACGCCTTGACGGAGGTCGGCCATACCGGCTTTCGGATCGATGCGATGGGAATGGCCGCATTGCTCCACGATTTTGCGACCGATGCGGCCTTCCGGCAGGTGGTGAAGCAGGAGTTTTCCGAAACGAAAGCACTTTTTTCAGATTATATCGCCGCGCTCAGGGGCGCCTACCCCGTGCCCGTCATCCGTTAGCGCCGATTGCGAGCCAGGTGGGCGCTTTCACGACTGCGCACGCTCGGCCGCGTTGACTAGTTTTCAAGAGCATTCGGTCTGATCTCCGTCACTTGAGACCCCCTACATGGCAAACGCAGCACTTCCCACCACAAAAGAAGAACTTGCCCAACGGTTGGCGATCCTTGCACCGTACCGCGGCTCGAGCCTCAAGAGCAGCCTGTGGCAGCTGATTAATACAGCGACTCTGTTCATCCTGTTCTGGTGGCTCACGTTGCAGAGCCTTACCGTCGGCTACTGGCTCACGCTCCTGCTGGCCCTTCCGACGTCGCTGATGGTGGCAAGGCTTTTCATGATTCAGCACGATTGCGGCCATGGCAGTTTCTTTCGGTCGCCGAAAGCCAACAGCATGCTCGGCTCAATCATCGGAGTGATCACCCTTATCCCCTATTCGTACTGGCGAAAGACGCATGCCATCCATCACGCGTCGTCCGGTGATCTGGATGGCAGGGACTTCGGGGATATCGATACACTGACGGTGCGCGAATACCTCAGCCGCTCAAAGTTCAAGCGCGTGTTGTACCGGATGTACCGACACCCGCTGGTGCTGTTGATCATCGGACCGGCGTGGCAGTTCGTGCTGAAACATCGGCTGCCGCTGGACACACCATTCAGCTGGAAACGGGAATGGGCGAGCGTTCATTGGACGAACGCGGGCATCGCGCTGACGATCGCGGTGATGTGGTGGTGGGTCGGCATTGAACGGTTCCTGCTGGTACAGATACCGGTCACTTTGCTTACCGGCGCCATCGGCGTGTACTTGTTCTACGTGCAGCATCAGTACGAAGACACCTATTGGCGCTACCGGGAAGCGTGGAACTACTACGCTTCCGGACTTGAGGGCGCGTCACATTTGGTCATGCCGAAGATTCTGCAGTGGTGCACGGCGAACATCGGTCTGCACCACATTCATCACCTCGCGAGCCGTATTCCGAACTACCGACTGCAGCGGGCGTACGACGAAAACCCCGAACTGCAGGGCGCAACACGCCTAACGCTGCTCGGCAGCGCCCGGACCTTGTGGTTGACCCTGTGGGATGAGGATCAAAAGCGTCTGGTGCGCTTCAAGGATCTCCGGGCGATCAAAGAGCGAATCGCGCGCGAGTTGGAGGCGGGGGCCGCGATTGTGGCCACCAAGCCGGAGGCGGTGCCGAGGGGCTGGCGCTAGGACCCTTTGGGACCTCGGGGGCGCTTTGAGCGTCCCTGCGCCGCTGGTAGCTTTCGGCATGAAACGTCAGGACGCCCTTTCCTATCATGAGTGGCCCAAACCGGGGAAGATTGCGGTTGTCCCCACCAAGCCCCTCAACAACCAGCGCGATCTTTCGCTGGCCTACACCCCCGGCGTCGCCGAGCCCTGCCTGGCCATCGCCCGCAACCCCAACGATGCCTACCGTTACACAGCCAAGGGCAACCTGGTTGCGGTAGTCACAAACGGCACGGCGGTGCTGGGGCTCGGCAACATCGGTGCGCTGGCGAGCAAGCCTGTGATGGAAGGCAAGGGCAATCTGTTCAAGCAGTTTGCCGATCTCGACGTGTTCGACCTGGAGGTCGGATCGGAGGATCCCGAGGACATCATCAGATTCTGCCAGTTGCTGGAGCCGACGGTCGGCGGCATTAATCTGGAGGACATCCGGGCCCCTGACTGCTTTTACGTCGAAGAGGAACTGCGGCGCACCATGAAGGTGCCGGTGTTCCACGACGACCAGCATGGCACGGCGATTATCACCGGAGCCGCGTTGCTGAATGCAGTTGAAATCGTGGAAAAATCCCTCGACGAAATTCGCGTCGTGTTTTCGGGTGCTGGTGCCGCCGCCGTGGCCACCGCCAGGCACTATGTGCGGCTTGGTGTGCGGCAGGAGCATATCACAATGTGCGATGTGCACGGCGTGGTGTACGAGGGTCGCGAGATCGAGATGGACAAGTACAAGGGACAGTTTGCGACGACGCGCAGCGTGCGCACGATCGCGGAGGCACTGCGCGGCGCTGACGTGTTCGTCGGGCTGTCGGTGGCCGGGGCGATACGGGGCGACATGCTGGTCGATATGGCGCGGGACCCGATCATTTTTTCGCTGGCGAATCCTGTGCCCGAGATCATGCCGGATGAGGTACGGGCGGTGCGGCCCGATGCCGTTGTGGCGACCGGTCGCAGCGACTATCCCAACCAGATCAACAACGTCCTCTGTTTTCCGTTTATCTTTCGCGGCGCCATTGACGCGCGTGCGACGCAGGTGAACGAAGAGATGAAAATGGCGGCAACGCGGGCGCTCGCGCAGCTGGCGCGCGAAGATGTGCCCGACAGCGTCGCGGCGTTGTACGGACTGCGGCAGGTGACCTTCGGTCGCGACTATCTCATTCCCTTCCCGTTCGATCCGCGGGTGCTGCTTTGGGTCGCCCCCGCGGTGGCGTGGGCCGCCATTGCCAGCGGTGTTGCGCAGGAGTTCATTGAGCTGGACGAGTACCGCGAGGTTCTCGAGGGCCGCCTTGGGCGTGCGCGCGGCATCATGCGCGGCATTATGAATCGGGCGGTCCGCGATCCCAAACGTGTGGTGTATCCCGAAGGAGAGTCGCGTGCGATTATCCGGGCCGCACGCATCGCCGCCGATGAAGGTGTCGCGCGACCGGTGTTGCTTGGCAATCCGGACACGATCGCGCGCCGTGCCGCAGCCGATGGGATTTCACTGGACGATATCCACATCGAAGACCCCGCAACATCTCCGCGCCGCGAAGCGTACTCCGTATATCTGTGGGAGCGGCGACAGCGCAAGGGTATGTCGCACGCAGAAGCCCAGCGCCGCTTGTATAACGGCAACTACTTCGCCAGCGTCATGGTGGCTCGCGGCGATGCCGATGCGATGATCACCGGTGCAACCACCACGTATCCCGAGGGATTGCGACCTGCCCTGGAGGTCATCGGCGCCAACTCCAAAGCCGGACTCGTGTCCGGTATGTATATGCTGGTCTTCGAGAAGCAGACCATTTTCTGCGGCGATACAACCGTCAACGTCGAACCGACGTCCGAGGAACTTGCGCAAATTGGTTTTGCTGCAGCACGCATCGTGCGGGCATTCGGGCAGGAGCCGCGCATTGCCATGCTGTCGTTCTCCGACTTCGGCTCCGCGCGTTATCCGGAAACGCAGCGGGTTGCCGAAGCGGCACGTCTTCTGCGCGAGCGCGATCCGTCCCTGTTCGTGGACGGTGAGATGCAGGCCGACACGGCTGTGTCCGAGACCAAGCTTCGCGAATCCTTTCCGTTCAGCGCGCTCAAGGAGCCCGCGAACGTGTTGATCTTCCCGAACCTCAGCGCGGGCAACATCGCGTACAAGCTCCTTCGTCACCTCGGCGGAGCTACCGCGATCGGCCCCATTCTCGTGGGTATGGCTCGCCCTGTTCATGTGCTCGAGCACGGCGCCACAGTAGAGGATATCGTCAATATGACCGCGGTCGCTGTGATGGATGCACAGGAGAGGACCAAGCCATCCGCCGGGGGGGATGCTCCGTCTCCCAGTGCGGGCGCGCCGGCCCGTGAGTTTTCCTACTTGTAGCACACCTCTGGTTCGCGAAACGACTTGAGAGTGAACTCCCCGCAAGGCAAGTTGTGGAGTTCGCTGATCGACCCATTGGGAATCCGACGCGCGTCCGAGTCGTCCCACTGCTACTCAGCCAATTCCTTTTCCCGCATCGACTAACGCATGACCTCGACCGCTCAATCCCGCACAGACCTGTCTGCACTCGGTATCACGCCGAAGGGTCAGGTGCACGTGAACTTCATTGCCCCTGCCCTCTTCGAATCGGCCATTCGTCGTAACGAGGGGACTCTGGCAGATATGGGGCCCTTCGTGGCGGTAACCGCTCCCCACACGGGCCGCAGCCCCAACGACAAGTTCGTGGTGAAGGAAGCGTCGACCGAAGCAGACGTGGACTGGGGCAAGGTCAACCAGCCGTACGACACGGCCCATTTCGACGCGCTCCTCGCCGACGTTCAGGAGTATCTGAGCGGCCTGGAGGAGTTGTTTGTGCAGGATCTGTTCTGCGGGGCCGACGTAAGGCACCAGTTGAGCGTTCGTTATGTCATGCCCAACGCGTGGCACGCGGCGTTCGTGCGGAACATGTTCATCCGCCCGACGGTCGAGCAGCTCGCGAAGTTTGCTCCGAACTTCACCGTGCTGCATGCGCCCGAGTTCCAGGCGGATCCCGCGAGACATGGTACGCGGACCGGGACGTTTATTGTGCTGCATCTTGAGCGGCGCATGATCCTCATCGGCGGTACCCGGTATGCCGGTGAGCTCAAGAAGTCGATGTTTACCGTCATGAATTACCTCATGCCGAAAACCGGTGTGCTCTCGATGCACTGCTCGGCCAACGTTGGTGCGGCAGGCGATGTGGCGCTCTTCTTCGGCCTCTCGGGCACCGGCAAGACCACGCTGTCTGCCGATCCGCAGCGCGGGCTGATCGGAGACGACGAACATGGGTGGTCGGACAAAGGTGTATTCAACTACGAGGGGGGCTGTTACGCCAAGGCCATTAACCTGTCGAAGGAAGCCGAGCCCGATATCTATGCCACAACGCAGATGTTCGGCACTGTCCTGGAGAACGTGGTGCTTGATCCGGCGCGTCGCACCGTGCAGTTCGATGATCAGTCGATCACCGAGAATACGCGGGCGTCGTATCCGCTGCATTACATCAGGAACTTCGTGCCCAGCGGCCAGGCAGGACATCCCAGGAACATCGTGTTCCTCACGGCGGATGCCTTTGGCGTGCTCCCGCCGATTTCGCGCCTTACGCGCGACCAGGCGATGTACTACTTCATGTCAGGATACACGGCCAAGCTCGCGGGAACTGAGCGCGGTGTGACCGAACCGCAGGCGACGTTTTCGGCGTGCTTTGGCGCGGTGTTTCTGGTGTGGCACCCCACCAAATACGCCGAGATGCTTGGCAAGTTGATTGATCAGCATGGCTCAAGAGTCTGGCTCGTGAATACCGGCTGGAGTGGCGGGGCATACGGTGTGGGCGCACGCATGAAGATCGGCCACACGCGAGCCATGGTCAGGGCCGCGCTCTCGGGCGCTCTCGACGCGGTCGCCACCACACCCGATCCGATCTTCGACCTGCCGATCCCGGCCACCGTGCCCGACGTTCCGGACGAAGTACTGAACCCGCGTAACACCTGGAGTGACGCCGCGGCCTATGATGAAGCGGCGAAACGCCTGGCGGGGATGTTCCGCAAGAATTTCGAAAAGTTCGGCAATGTGGACGCGGCCATCGCCACGGCAGGACCGAAAGGTTAAGCCGCCTGGGGCCATCTGCCCCTGAGACAATGGACGTCATCCGTGATCCACTCTGGAACAACGTGCGAGTCGACGAGCGCAGCATGCGCCTCGTCGACTCGCCGGTTTTTCAGCGGCTGCGATATGTACGGCAGCTCGGGTGGGCGCACCTCGTGTACCCCGGCGCCACCCATGCGCGATTCGAACATGCGTTAGGCGCCTATCACCTCGGCGGTCTGGCACTGAGCCGGCTCGCAGATGAACAACAACTCGGAGAGATTCTGCCGGACGACCCGCAGGTCGTCCGGGCGGCACTGCTGCTGCACGACATCGGGCATTATCCCTTCTCGCATGCTCTGGAGGAGATTGGCGCCCCACATCACGAGGAGGTCGCGAAGCCGCTGATCACTCGGGGTGTCGTTGCCGACATCCTCCGGGAGATCGGTCCCGATGTCCCGGAGCGAGTTCATGCATTGATCTGCGGCCGATCGGAGAGTCCGCTCCAGGGGCTGGTGTCGGGGTCGCTGGATCTGGACAAGATTGATTACCTGAAGCGTGATGCGCTCATGTGCGGCGTGCCATACGGCGAGATCGATGTCGATCGCCTGATGAACGCGCTGACGGTCGCGCGCGATCCCCGTACAAACGCCCGCACGGTCGCGGTGCTGGAAAAGGGACTGTCGGCTCTTGAGTCGCTGTTGTTCGCCAAGTATCAGATGTATCGTAACGTGTATTGGCATCACGCCGTTCGCAGCGCGACGGCCATGTACAAGCGGCTCGTCGCTGATGTATTGGCAACCGGCAGCGTCGAGCACCGTGAGCTCGCGTCGTTCACCGACGAAGCGCTCCTGCACGCGCTGGAGGCCCGTGGATCGCACGCCCTCTTGATCGGACTGCGCTCACGCCGTTTGTTCAAACGAGCCTTTGAATGCCCCGCGGCCGAACTCCCTGACGGCTGGGGTGAATGGCTGGCGACGGATGCCCCCCGACTGCGCACAGCCGAGGCCACACTGGCCGATTCCATCGGAGTGAAACCGGAGGATCTCCTGATCGATTTTCCGGAGAAGACGCAGATGCTCGGGCTGGATATCCCGGTCGTGCGCCGTGACGGCGAGATCCTGCGACTCACGTCTGAGGGAATCGTCGGCGCTATTAATCTGCCCGTGTTGTCGGATCAGCTCTATCGCTCCGCGCGCTGGCTTCGTGTCTTCGTCCGCACGCCCGTGACGATCCGCCGTGAACACGCCCTCGAGATACTCGGCGCAGCTTAGCACAAGGTCGCCGCGGCACATGTCCCCGAGCCGAGGTGCCCGCAGCCAGGCGAGGAACCTGGTACGAAGCGCCTAGCTGAGTGTTGCCCGTTCTGTCAGTCTACGGTGTCTTTTCCCGTCCTCGCGCCTCAGCGAGCTTGCGGGCAATCCCACGGTAAAAGGCTGCATGATCCGCCTTCTCTTCTCCGTCAAACGTGCGGGCGGCGGATTCGAGCGCGTACAGAATATTCCCCAGATACAGCGCCGCTATTGATTCAACCGTCTCCGGTTCCTCGGGCGCGGGCGGATCTCCCTGCGACGCTCCTGTTGATTCATCCATGAGCCTGTGCTTCGTCGCCACCTACCTGCACCACGATCGCGGTGATGTTGTCCAGACCGCCGCGGTAGTTGGCTTCTGCAATAAGCGCATCAACAACCCGGGCGGCCGACGCACGCGAGAGCAGCAACTGCGAGATGCGACGATCATCGACCATGCCGGTCAGACCATCGCTTGCGACGAGAAACACGTCGCCGACACGCACGTCGCCTTCGAGAACGTCCGGCTCCACGTTGTCGTTCGCACCGATGCACCGGGTGATCACATTGCTGTAAGGGTGGTATCTGGCCTGTTCCGGGGTGAGCAGTCCTGCATCCACCTGCTCCTGCACGTATGAGTGATCGGTCGTAATCTGCTGCAGCTGACCATCGCGCAGCAGGTACACCCGCGAATCGCCCACCTGACCGATCACGAAGGCCGTGCCAACGATCGCGAGCACCGAGGCGGTGGTTCCCATTCCCTGCTTATCGGCTTCGGTCAACGTGCGATCGTAAACGGCCCGGTTGGCCATGAGCAGGCTGGCCATCATCCGATCCGTCAATCCTGCCAGCTTATTCCCATGCGCCTGCAGCTCGCGCGCAGCAATCTGAACGGTCATTTCACTGGCAACTTCGCCGGCTGCGTGTCCGCCCATCCCGTCGGCCACAATGAACACACCGCCTTGCTCGCTCGCATCGAAAAAGAACGCGTCCTCGTTCCCGGAGCGGACCATGCCAACGTCTGTACGTGCCGCAACAGTAAGATGCATTCAGCTGCCTCGGGACACGAGATAGAGAACCACGAGGACCGCAGCGACTGCGGCGACCATTGCAGCAATCGGCATTGTTCTGCCAGGTTCCGTTGGCGGTGCAGCACTCGCGCGGTTCCTCTCCGCGACCTCCTGCAACGGCGGTTCAGCGCGCTGGGGATCCGGCGCCTTAATGCCCGCAATCACCCGCGTTTCGTTCCCCCCGCCCTGCTGCTGCGCCGCACCGGCGATACGAAACACCAGCTTGATGCCTCCGAAGCGCACGTCGGTGCCATGTCTGGCAATCGCTTCACTGCCTGGAGCAAGCCGCGCACCGGCCACGTAGGTTCCGTTCGTGGAGTTCATGTCAACCACGTACCAGCCGTCGCTCCTGCGCTGCAGCTTAGCATGTGTGTCCGACACACTCTCATCCACAAGACGGATGTCGTTGTGTTCTCCCCTGCCGATGTGCACAACGGGAAGTGTCACGTGGTGAGTGCGTCCCTTCGTAGGACCCTCGTTGACAACTTCGAGGAGCGCAAATGCGCGACTCGCCGCGCCCGCAGGCTGCGCCAACGGATCCCGCTCCACGCCGATGTCCATCGTCCTTGGATCGATGGCTTTCATCGTTCCCGTCAGCTGCAGCGATGGCGCGTCCAGCAGGTCCGTCGCTCGGGTCTCCGTCCCCGGCTCTGCATAAAAGCGAAACTCCTCCGGCCCCACACGCACGGTGTCACCTTTGCCAAGCAGGATTTCTGTTTGCACACGTGCTGCGTTTACGAGCACCCCGTTCGCGCTCGCGTCCAGAAGCACGTAACCCTCAGGTGACCAGCGAATGACGGCGTGACGCCGAGAAACTTCGGGAGCAGAAATCACGATATCGCAGCCCGCGTCGCGGCCCAATGACAATGCCGCGTCTCCGACTGCATACTCGCGACCGTCGACCAGAGACACCAGCCTGCCATTAATCCGTGAATCCCGCACGGATTCACTCGGCACGGCGATCCTCTGATCCTCATCCCGACCCAGCTCAATAGTCTCGCCAATCTGGGCTTCATCGGCGTACGCGAATTGGACCGTACCTACCATAACGCGGTCACCGTGAAGCAAAGGCGAGGGTTCTGCGCCGATCGGTAGTCCATTCAGCGTGATCTCGGCGTCGGCGACTTTTCGGATTGTTGCATGGTGCTGGGGGGAGGGCGTTAAGACAATTATGGCGACGACTCCGTCAACCCGCACAGATCCTTCAGCAACGCGGACCTCGACATTTCCACCCCCGCCGACCCGGTTCTCGCCCACGCGCAGAGAACATCGAGAGTCCCGGAACTGCAGAAAAGGCATCGAATCCTTCGAAGGGTCTGCTGACGCACCTCCCCGCCCACCATCCGTACATAGCGGCAAAATCCGCCAGAGCGGAGCTCACCTGTGTGAGAGCGGGAAAGTACCCGCAGCACCAATAGTGCCGCAAGCCGCGTCACTACATATGCATACGAGAAGCGCTCGATGCCCTCTCTTCCCCTCCTGCGCCTCAAGCGAGCCAACGCGCTAGCTTCCCTCGCGTGAAAGACGCCATCTATGTCCGCGGTGCCAGGCAACACAACCTGAAGAACGTCGACGTCAGAATTCCTCGTCGCGCGATCACGGTGATCACCGGGCCTTCGGGGTCGGGCAAGTCCTCCCTCGCCTTCGATACGATTTATGCCGAGGGGCAGCGCCGCTATGTCGAGTCCCTGTCCGCCTACGCGCGCCAGTTTCTCGAACGGATGGAAAAACCCGACGTCGACAGCATTCAGGGAATTTCCCCCGCGGTCGCTATTGAGCAGAAGAACCCCAGTAAGTCCTCGCGATCAACGGTCGGGACCGCGACGGAGGTCTACGACTACCTGCGCCTGCTGTGGGCGCGTGTGGGGCGTACGTACTGCCCACGCTGCGGCCGGGAACTGACTCCGGACACCGTGGAGAGCGTCGTTCAGCGCATTGAGTCCATGGAATCGGGAAGGAGGCTGGTGGTCACCTTTCCGCTGCGCGCATCGAAAAAGGTCCGCAGCGCTGCAATCGAAGAGAACCTCAGGGCGCAGGGTTTCCTTCGCATCGTCGTCTCGAAAGGCGAGATACTGCATCTCGATGATCTGGCGTCTCGCAAAATCGATCTGGCGCGTCAGGCAGACCTGCAGGTGGTGGTTGACCGCGTGGTCACCGGCCGCACCGAACGATCGCGGGTTGCCGAGGGCATCGGGGCGGCCTTCCGCCACGGCGACGGCGATTGCACGCTGATCGACGCCGACGCATCGGGAGCCATCCAGCGTTTCACCGAACGCTTCGAGTGCCCGGATGACGGAAGCACGGCACCGCGCCCCACGCCGCAGCTCTTTTCGTTCAATAATCCACGCGGCGCCTGCGAGACATGCAACGGCTTCGGCGCTGTGCTGGAATACGACATTAAGCTGGTGGTTCCGGATCACACCCGCTCGCTCCGCGACGGTGCGATTGATCCGTGGACGAAGCCGCGGTATGACAAGAAGCGGGATGCCCTGCGTGAGTTTGCCGGCGCGAATGGCATTCCCTTCGACACACCATGGAAGCAACTGTCGGCTGAGCAGCAGGACATGCTTCTGAATAAAACGGGACGCGGCTACAAAGGCATTTTTCCGTTCCTGCGCGACCTGGAACCGAAGAAGTACAAGCAGTACATCCGCATCTTCCTGCGACAGTACCAGACCGCGATGGAATGCACCACGTGCAACGGTCAGCGGCTGACATCGGATGCCCGCAACGTGCGCATCGCCAGCCTGGGGATTGCGGATGTCTCCAACATGACGCTCGACGCTCTCAGTATCTGGCTGCGCACGCTCTCGCTGAACCCGCAGGAGCGTGAGATCGCAGCGCATATCCTTCGTGAGGCGCACGACCGTGTCGATTTCCTGTGCGATGTTGGATTAACCTATCTCACGTTGTCGCGGGCGACGCGCACTCTGTCTGGTGGTGAGGCACAGCGCATCGCACTTGCCAACTCGTTGGGCTCTCGCCTGGTGGATACGCTGTACGTCCTCGACGAACCCTCCATTGGTCTGCACGCACGCGATCTGGATCGACTCCTGGCGATTATCGGGAGACTCCGCGATGCGGGAAACACAGTGCTTATGGTTGAGCACGACCTTGACGCCATCCGAGCATCGGATCACATGATTGAGATCGGGCCCGGCAGCGGTGAGCAGGGTGGACGTGTCGTGTTCGAGGGACCGGTGAGTCGTGCGGCGGAGAGCCCGCTGACCGGCAAGTATCTTACGGGTGAACGCACCATTCCCGTCCCGACGACACGTCGGCCCGTCGGTCGGACGCGGACGCTCCAGCTTCGTGGTGCCACGGCTCACAACCTGCTTAACGTCGACATCGACATTCCGCACGGTGCCCTCACCGCAATCACCGGTGTATCGGGATCGGGCAAGAGTACGCTGGTTCACGATGTACTGTATCGTGCGCTTGAGGTAGAGCTGCATGGCGAACACACGGCCCGGCAACACCTTGGCGAACAGATTGGCGGTTACCGGTCACTACGCGGGGTTGATTCCCTTGACGCTGTGGTTCTTGTTGACCAGGAGCCGATCGGCAAGTCGCCGCGATCCAATCCGGTGACGTACATTAAGGCGTACGATGAAATTCGACGCATCTTTGCGTCATTGCCTTTGGCGAAACAACGGAAGTATACTCCAAGCACCTTCTCGTTCAATGTGTGGGGCGGACGCTGTGAACGTTGTGAAGGTGCGGGCTATCAGCTCGTGGAAATGGTTTTCATGGCGGATGTCTACGTCCCGTGCGACGAGTGCGCGGGGCGCCGATTCAAACCGGAGGTGCTCGAGGTGACGCTGTTCGGTCGTCACATCCACGACGTGCTTCAGCTTACCGTGGATCAAGCCATCCGCTTTTTTGCTCAGGAAGACAAGCTTGGCCAGGCGTTGTGGCATCTGCAGCAAGTCGGGCTCGGTTACCTTCGGCTGGGTCAGCCGGCAACCACCCTGTCCGGCGGCGAGGCGCAACGCGTCAAGATCGCACGGGAGCTCTCGACGTCAGACCGCGCATCCAGTGGCAAATCAGGAGGGGGCAGAAAGCTGTACATCCTGGATGAACCCACGACCGGGCTTCACCTTGAGGATGTCCGCAAGCTGGTTGACGTCCTCGGACGTCTGGTCGACGCCGGACACACCGTGGTTGTTATCGAACACAACCTCGATGTGATTAAGCTGGCCGACTGGATAATCGATCTTGGCCCCGAAGGTGGGAGCGGTGGTGGTCGCGTCGTCGCGATGGGACGCCCCGAAGACATTGTACAGGTCGCCGAATCACACACAGGGCGTCATCTGGCACCGTTGCTTAATCGGGCGGCGCGAGACGGCGCAGCTGAATCCGTCGCACCAGTTCGGCGGTCCACGAACGCGGCGCGTACCGTCCGATAAGCGATGCGACGAGATTGCGCGTCCCCGGGATAGCGCGCGAGCGCCCCGCAGTGGCCGCTGCGTAGCACAATCCAGCGACGACCTGCGACTCCATCGCTGGCGCCCCCCCGGCGGGCGCCGTGGCGGCGATTCCGGCGACTCGTGCGAACCCGGTACGTGTTGGACCCGGGCACGCGACACATACCGTGACACCGGTCCCCTTGCACTCGTTATGCAGGGCTTCGGAGAACGAGAGCACGTAGGCCTTTGACGCATAATACGTGGCCATGAGCGGGCCAGGCTGAAACGAGGCGACCGAGGCGATGTTGAGGATGTGCCCTGCTCCGTTGTGCAATAACCAGGGCAGCACACGGTGGCACAGATGGGTCAGCGTGGTGACATTCAGCTGAATGAGGGCACGGTGCCGGTCGAGGGGCACGTCGTGAAACCAGCCGAGGGCGCCAAACCCGGCGTTGTTCACAAAGGCTCGGAGTCGATGTCGCTCCGGTTCGAGCGCCGCGACGAGGGAGTCGCAGCCCTTCGCATCCCCGAGGTCAATCGCAAAAACGGCGGGAAAGCATGCACCCTTCGTCTCACGCCGAATCTCGTCGGCGAGCGACGTCAGCAGGGCTTCACGGCGTGCCACCAGGGCGAGGTCATATCCGCCCCGTGCGTAGCAGAACGCGAGGTCGCGGCCGATGCCCTCTGATGCCCCCGTGATTACCGCCAGAGGGCGGAGTGCTGGACTGGTCATGCACCGAATCTACAGCTGCGAAGACGGTGAGGCTTCCTTCCGAATGGGGCGCCTGACAAGCCAGAACCAAACCCGCCGGCCCAGGTGCACCGTGGAGACCAATCGACCGCTCGCCTGTGGCCCAATTGGAGACCCGGTGGCGCAATCAGAGACCCTGTGGCGCCATCAGAGGCCCCGATGAACGCGGCGACTTCTGTTTCGGGCGCACCGCTCCCGAAGATGCCCCTGAGCAGCGACCTTTCACGGATGCAACGTTGGCTTTCTGCGATCCTGCTTTTTGCTGCCGCGTGTACACACGCGGGGCAGCCCCCGGCCTCTCGCGAGGGGACGCTGGAGCGCACGGTGACCTTTCTCCACCTGAACGACGTCTACGAGATCAATGCGGTCAACGGGGGCCGCTCAGGCGGGCTCGCCAGAGTGGCCACGCTCCGTCGGCAGCTCGTCGCAACACGGGGACCGGTGATCACCACACTCGGCGGTGATTTTCTTTCCCCGTCTGCGTTAGGCACCGCGATGGTCGACGGACAGCCATTGGCAGGTCGTCAGATGATTGCCGCGCTCAATACCATGGGGCTCGACTGGGCCACCTTAGGCAATCACGAATTTGATATTCCGGAGTCGGCATTTCGTCAACGGCTCGCGGAATCGCGCTTTCGCTACGTGATCAGCAACGTGCGAGACAGCTCCGGTGCGCTGTTCGCAGGTACGGTGGAGCACGCAATCATCGACGTGCCGGGGTCAGACGGCCGCACCATCAGGCTTGGACTTGTTGGCGGTGTCCTGCCCGCAACGCAAGCGCCATGGGTTCGGTACGGCGATCAGTACAGCAGTCTTCGGAAGGCGGTCGGCGCGATCCGCGACAGCGTCGATGCGATCATCGCATTAACCCACCAGTATTACTATGAAGATCAGCGACTCGCGGACTCAGTGCCCGATATCGATCTGATTCTCGGGGGGCACGAGCACGAACACCTGATCGTGTACGGAGGCCCGCAACGCACACCGGTTGTCAAATCCGACGGGAACGCGCGCAGCGTGCAGATCGTCACCTTGCGATTCAACCAGGGTGGGCGCAGACCACTGGTGACCACTGAGCACGTTCAAATCACCGACTCAATCGCCGATGATTCAGCAACGGCCGCCGAGGTGGAGCGCTGGCTCGAGAAGGCCTTCGTGGGATATCAGGCACTCGGCCTTAGTCCACGCGCTCTGGTGACGACCACAACCGAACCGCTCGACGCGCGGGAATCGGCCATGCGCGTTGGCTCAACCAACATGACGGACATCCTGCTCGCCGCGATGCAGCGAGAATCGCCCACGGCCGAAATCGGCATCTTCAACGCGGGCAGCGCACGAATCGACGACATCATTCCGGCTGGCAGATTAACGCAATACGACGTCATCCGGATCCTGCCCTATGGTGGTCCTCTGATGGAAGTCATGATGCGGGGCGACGTCGTGGAACGAGCGCTGCTGGCTGGCAGACAGAACGTCCGACTCGGCGGGTTTTTGCACAGTTTCGGGGCGACGGTTGTTGACGGACGCGCGATCGTCGGCGGCACGCCTATCGACCATGCCCGCGTGTATCGTGTGGTGATCATCGACTACCTGCTCACCGGCCGTGAGCGAAATCTGGCATTTCTCGCGTTAGGCAGCGATGGGATCACGGCCCCGGTCCGCAAACGCGACGTCCGCCTGCCACTGATCGAGGAGCTCAAGGCACGATTCGGAGGGTAATTGCACCGACGGATCCTCGCCCGATCGGTTGACCCGGCTTCTGCGGTTCCCTAGCTTTGGAGGCCATTCCCGAGTAGCTCAGTTGGTAGAGCAGGTGACTGTTAATCACCGGGTCGGGGGTTCGAGTCCCTCCTCGGGAGCTTCACGCTCTCAAAACTTGTATTTGCCGTTTGGCACTACCCGCCGGCCTCGGTGTTCAGCACCGAGGCCGTTTGTGCACTCGCCGCAGGCGTGGTGAACGTGTTTCCGTCGCCCCGCCCGTGCGGTATCGCACGCTGAGGTTATCTTGCTGGCCAGAATGTCCGGATTCCCGAGGGGCGCGATGTACCAGATAAGTCGGCGACCACCCGTCGAGTTCGCTACGATCCCAGACCCGGAACGGGTCGCCTCCCTGCCCGACGCTCGATGACGTTCTTCAGTTCGCCAGAGATTCAGTATATGGTGCTGGTGTTCGGGCTGTTCATCGTCCCGCGCGCCCTGCAGCGCTTTCGGCTACCCAGCGCACTCAGCTGCGTAGGCATCGGTGCTGCACTGGGGATCGGATTCCACCTCTTCGGTGACGATCCCACGATCAAGCTGCTCTCGACCCTCGGCATCGTCTCGCTCTTTCTTTTCGCGGGGCTCGAAGTCGATTTCGACGAACTCAAACTTGGCCGCCGCGTCCTGCTTCAGCACATCGTCACGGAGGTTGTCCTGACGTTGCTTGGTGCCGTGGTAATCAGGTACGTGTTCAACATGCCGGTACGGCCTGCGATTCTGTATTCACTCGCGCTCTTCACCCCGTCGACCGGTTTCATTCTTGACTCGCTCCCTGGTTTCGGATTAAGCAAGGAGGAGCGCTTCTGGGTCAAGTCCAAGGCAATTGCCGCAGAGTTGATTGCGCTTGGGGTGCTGTTCGTCACGATTCAGAGTTCCGATGCGCCGACCCTTGGTCTTTCAGCACTTGCCCTGATCGCCATGGTGGCCGTGCTGCCACCGGTCTTCAGAACATTCGCGCGGTTTATTGTCCCGTTTGCGCCACGCACAGAATTCACCTTTCTCGTGATCGTGGCGTTGGGTTGTGCATTCATCACCCGCGAACTCGGCGTGTACTACCTGGTCGGTGCGTTCGTTGTAGGGCTCACGGCGGTCCGATTGCGCAAGGACATTCCGGAGTTGAGCTCCGAGAAATTGCTTGGGGCGGTGGAATTTTTCGCTTCGTTCTTTATTCCGTTCTACTTCTTTCAGGCAGGACTGCACCTCAGGCCTGAACAGTTTACTCCGCGCGCGATCGGCATTGGACTCGCGATGCTGGTCATCGTGCTCCCGATCCGCGTCGCCCGCGTCGCCGCGCACCGACGTATCGTGCTGGGTGAACCATGGCGTGTTGGTGCTCGCGTCGGCATCGCCGTGATCCCAACGCTGGTGTTCTCCATCGTCATCGCAGAAATCCTGCAGGAGCGCTTCGCGCTGACGCCAGAATTGTTCGGTGCCCTCATCGTGTTCACGCTGGTGAATACCCCAATGGCCGGGTTCATCCTCCGTGCCCCGCCGCCGGAGTACGAATCACCCGAGGCCCCACGCAACTTCGCGCCAACCCCCGACGTCGATCCCGTCGCACCGCTCGCGGCCATGATTCCCTCCGAGGCTACTGGAGCAGAACCATCGCCGCCGAGTCCCTGAGTCTTCTGAGTCCCTGAGTTCCTGAGTTGATGGCGCCGCGTGCCGCAGCGCACCGGCGCGCAGAGTCCGGTGATCAGTTTATGTGGCGGCGAAGTCGTGTCCGGCGTTCCCCGAGTACCGCGGCCCGGTCCAATTCAGGTACCTTTCAGGCCTCAGGTGTACTTGAACCGACCTACACTTTCGAAGGAGTTTGCATGCGTAGCATGTCCATCATGGGAGCTGTCCTGGCCCTTGCCGCAGTGCCGTCCATCGCCGTGTGTCAGGCTGGTCAGACCAAGACAGGTCATGAAATGGAAGCAGGTCACATGAAATCCGCGTGGAAGGAGATGGACACCTTTCACACCGTGCTGGCCGCCGCGTACCATCCGGCGTCGAGCAAGAAGGACGTCGGGCCGCTCCGGGAGAAAGCGAACGATCTGGCCTTTGCCGCAAAATCGTGGAGTACGTCTACACCCCCGGCGAGCTGCAACACGGCCGAGGTGAAGTCGCGCGTCGCTACGATTGCGTCGGACGCGCTGGCTATCGCCAACGAAGTTCTCGCGAGTGCGACGGATGCGTCCCTGCTCACCAGCATCGATGAACTGCACACCAAGTTTGAAAAGGTCGAGAAGGCGTGCGGTGGCCACGCGATGAAACACGACGGCATGTGAGTGACGGCCGGATTGTCGTCCTCGAGGCGTCGGGAGAGCGGCGCGCCGTTGTCCT
>JBGTBX010000202.1:0-37991 GCA_041749115.1 Gemmatimonadaceae bacterium | reverse complement strand
ATAGGTGTTCCGTCCGTGCGAATCCGTAATTGTATAACATGCAACGACTTCCAACGTGGACTCGTACTCCGACCCTACAGGAAGCGAACAACGACTTGACACGGGCAGCTCGCTCAAGCATATTAGTTCAGTTTCAACCCGAGCTATTTCTGTGAACCGACTCGACAACTCCGCCCGCACCCGGATTCTCTCCGCTCTCTGCGAAGGAGCGTCGGTCAACGCTACCGCGCGCCAGACCGGCGTTTCCAAGGTCACCATCCTCAAGCTGCTGGGGGACATCGGTGGCGTGTGCGAAACCTTTCAGCGTGAAACGCTGGTGAGTCTCACCTGTGCGCGCATTCAGTGCGACGAGGTGTGGTCGTTCATTGGGGCGAAGGAGCGCAACGTCCCTCGCGACGAGCGAGGGAGAGGGCGCGGCGATGCGTGGATCTGGACAGCGATCTGTGCCGATACGAAGCTCGTACCGTGCTGGCACGTTGGCGCTCGCGACGCCGACGCTGCGGCTTACTTTATGGAGGACCTAGCATCGCGTCTCGCGAATCGCGTTCAGCTGACCACCGACGGGCATAAGGCCTACTTGTCTGCCGTCGAGGGAGCGTTTGGCTGGAACGGGGTTGATTACGCGATGCTGGTTAAACTCTATGGCCAAGGCATCGAAGGAACGCACCGGTATAGCCCGCCCGAAGTAATCGGGACGGAGCGCCACTGGGTCATGGGGAACCCGGATGAGGCGCACATCTCGACCTCGTACGTGGAGCGTCAAAACCTCACGATGCGCATGAACATGCGTCGTTTGACTCGCCTCACGAACGCCTTCTCCAAGAAGATCGAGAACCACCGACACGCGCTGGCTCTGCACTACATGTACTACAACTTCTGCCGGAAGCACGCGACCCTCACAAAGGCCAGCGGAGGGGTGCATACCACGCCCGCAATGGCCGCTGGCGTCGCGAACCACGTCTGGACGCTGTCAGAGGTCGTCGGGCTGCTGGAGTCGGCGGAGAGGTCCGAGTAGCCCGAAATTCAAACTGTACCACTACCCAGGGCGCGGGACTGCGTCAGGCGTGAGAATGGGAAGTCGCCGGGTCATTTCCCTCCGCAGAAGGAGAAGGCTGACACCCAGCTGCAGCAGGGCCGTGGCAACCGAGAGGTACCAAACGTGCTGCAGTGCGAATCCCGGTCGTCGTGCAATCCAGAGCACGGGAAACACAAACGACGCCATGCGCACACTGCTACTAAGCAGTGATGGGATGGTGTTCCCAAGTGCCTGAAACATCCCGGAACAGGTAAAGATCAATCCTTGGGCGACAAAGTTGAACGAAATAATCAGGAGGTACTGTTCCCCGACTGCAACAACAGCAGCTTCCTGACTGAACACGCGGATAAATGTACGCGCTTCCATCTGTGTGATGAACGTTGTGAGCAGCATGACGGCGCTGCCCAGAAGCGCTGCGGTACGAAAGGTCTGGCGCGTGCGATCGTACTTCCCGGCTCCAAAATTCTGGCCCGCAACCGGTGCGGCGGCAAAGGCGATCGCCATGGACGGGAGAAAAATGGCCTGCATCACCCGGGTGCCCAGCCCGAAGCCCGCCTGCGCTTCGGCGCCAAACCCGCGGATGATGGAGTACACCACAGCGCTGTATACGAACATCAGGGCAAACTCACCGCCGGCCGGCAGTCCGACCTTGAACATATCCTTCCAGATGCTCCAATCAATGCGCCGCAATTGTGATCGATCCGTCCTGACAAAATGTTGCAGCTTAGCGTAATAGCTCCATAACATCAGTACACCCGCGATGACCGAGAGCGAACTGGCGAGCCCCGCTCCGGCCACGCCGAGCGGTCGCCCGGTGCCCCAGCCCGCAATCAAAACGGGTGCCAGGATAACATTGAGGACGACGGACAGCATCTGCACAACCATGGTTGGTTTAGCAATACCCGCACCGCGGAGAGCAGAACCGAGAGAAATCAGGGCGAACTGCGCGCCAAGTGCGGGGAGATACCACTTGAGGTACGAGATGCCGGCTGCGATAGCCGCCGGTGTCGCCGCAACGGTCCGTGCATACGCGTCGCCCGCCGCGTAACCGAGGATGAGGACGAGCATCCCGAGCAGAGCAGAAATGACGAGACTTTGGTTAAAGACACGTGTTGCACGCTCACTGTCTTTGCGACCGGCAGCATGTGACAGCAGCACCATCGTTCCCACACCAAGCATCTGACTCAGCGCCAATACAATAAACTGCACGTTTCCGACCGCACTCACTCCCGCGACCGCGTCGTCGCCGAGCTTGGCCACGAAGTAGAGGTCGACCAGATAGTACATCGTCTGGAATATCATGCCGAGCGCCATCGGAATCGCCAGCCGGATGATATGGCGACTCAGGGATCCCTGCGTTAAATCACGCACCGAACATGCTCCGTCACGATAAAGGGGTGGATCAGGAGGTGGAGCTGTGCCGCGTGCGCGCGATTGTCATGTGGATCGAAAGACGGCGGACGCGAGATGCGTGGCGTGGGCGCGAACATCTGCCGGCCACCAGCTCGCATGTGCAGCAAACGCGGCTGCGTCACCGGCGAAGAGAGCGCGCGTCGCCTCTTCGAAGCCCTGCTGATTGCCGAGCATGGCGACCATGAAACGATAAGCCGAATCCTGAGCCGCGCGCAGCAGGTCCGGGCCGTGGCTCGCCGCTCGCGCCTGATCCACGAGGCGACGCAACACAGCCGAGGCTCCACCTGGCTGATCACTCAGCCATTTCCAGTGGCGCGGCAACAAGGTGATTTCGCGCGAGACCACACCAAGTCGCGGACGACCCGGGCCGCGTTGCGGTGGTCGCTCTCGTTCGCTGAACGCCACGTCAGCGAGCCTGTGCGTGTCGCGCACGCGATCGAGGGTTTCCTCCATCGATCCGCGGAGGTCGAGTTCGACTATCTGACTCGACTTGGCGTCGAACACCATTATCGGACCACTGGCTCCAGCATCGCTTGCACGCTTCACGGCCTCGGCGACCACCACGGGGGCGCCGATCGCAATGAGTCGATCACCGTCGAACGCGATGTGAGTCCGGAGGATAGTGGGTACAGCGGCTGCTGTAGACATGCGACAATTATATCCGGGCGAAATGCGATTGTGCAACTGGTTTTTCGCCTAAGGGACCGCAGTGTAGTGGCCATGAATGCACAGCCACTTGCCGTTCTCTTTTACGAAAATGCGTGTGCTCTTTCCTCGGCTCGTGAATCGCGTTGTTCCCGAGTAACCGGCGTCAGTCCAATAGTAGGTTATCCATGCAACATTATCACGGACCGTGATTGCCTCCTGATGCATCTCGGTGTGCACGCGACTGACCCGTGACAGATAATCTCTCATTGCGCGTACCTCGCGTTCCTTTCCCGACGCGAGGTACGTGTCTGTCTCGCCGAATTGTGTAAAGCTGGGATGCACGAACGACGCGTATCGCTCCACGTCACCTGCCTCAATGGCGTCCCACATGGCGACCAGCGTGGAGCGAACCTCACCCGCGTCGTTTGAGGACCGCTGTGCAACGGCGGTGCCAGGCGACACCAGCAGCAGACTCGCGACGCAGATTGAAAGTATGCGCAGCGAGAGGGTCTCTCCGATTCGCGCGGATTCCGCAGAGGATTTCATGGGGATCAGAGAACGAGGTCAAAGGACGGCCTGGACAGACACCGAAGTAACGAAAATCTACGGTGCAGCAGCAAACACAGCCAATACGACACATCCTTGATGTCATTCCGCCCGAAGCAAGGCAACGAGTGCGGCCTCTTTGACGGTTGTGTTGCGCAACACGGCAGTGATCGTTCCTGAGCAACGAACTGGACGGCTGAACAAACATGTTTCTCAGTCTCCTCTCACCTCACACGCGCCGGGAATGATACGCAGGTCCCCTGGACTACAAGGCCGCACTCCTGCCATGAACCGAAGGAGCGTGGCGCCAGTTCAGGCGAGCGAGCAATCGCAGCGACGACCAGCGGGAGCATACACCGTATGCGTCGTCGTTGGAACGCGCTCCGAGGCTGTTAAGCTCGCACCCGTCATTGGCGAACTCAGGAAGCAGCGGGATTCGGTGCGCACGCTCGTGGTGGTCACATCAAGTCGGAGGACCATGCTTGCGCGAGCGCTTGATGAGTTCGGTGTAACCCACGACGTCGATCTGTCGCTGAACGCACGGCATTCGCCCTTGTCCGACTACACAGCGCGCGCACTAAATGCATTCAGCAGCACCTTTGTCGAACAGCGGCCGGACGTATTGCTGGTGCACGGGGACAGCACGACGGTTCTTTCCGCATGTCTCGCGGCGCACTATCTCGGGATTCCGGTGGGTCACGTGGGCGCCGGCGTTCGCTCGGAGTCAGCCCGCAGTCCGTTCCCCGAGGAGTTGAATCGTCGACTCGCGAGCGTCGTAGCGGATCTGCATTTCGCCCCGTGCGAGCACGCGCAGGACAATCTGATCAAAGAAGGGATCCCCGACGATCGGGTGCTGCTTGTCGGCAATACCGTGGTCGAGGCAATGCGGGGCTTTCCCCCCGTGGTTCTATTTGATGAACAGCGACTGGATATGGTTCCGTGGGAAAAACGACGCATAATTCTGGTCGCGCTGCATCGACGTGAGAACAAGGGAGACACGCTGCGTCAGTTGTGTCTCGCCTTATCGGAAATTGTTTCAGCGCATTCCGATGTGCACCTCATCGTGCCTCTGCACCCGGACCCGCAGGTCCGCGAAATGATTGTCGAAGAAATGGGAGGAACGCCGCGCGTGGAGCTGCTGGAGCAACTTGGGTACAGTGACATGCTCGAAGTAATCAGGCGCGCCGCACTCGTGATGACGGACTCGGGCACGATTCAAGAGGAAGCGTGCGTTCAGAGTCGGGCACTCCTCGTCCTTCGCAGAACAACAGATCGACCGGAGATCGTCGCGGCCGGGTGCGGACTGGTTGCAGGAACCACCGCGCGCCATGTGGCTGATTGCGCCACACGGCTGCTTACCGACGATCGTGTCATGGAAGCTATGACGAGCGCCGCGCATCCTTACGGAGATGGGAACGCTTCACACCGCATCGTACAGGCGCTGCTTAGCCGTTTCCCTCGGCAGGCAGGTGGTGCGGCGGTTGCGGAAGGACCGGCACCGTTGCCGCCGGTTCGCGCCATTGAACGGTGACCGATACGAATCGTTTGAGCTGTGCGTGAGCACAAACGAAAGCGGCACCAGGATCCCCGGAGATCCTGGTGCCGCTGCACGTCAGCGACTTGGTGCTTCGTCGCTGAACATAAAAGTAAAGCCACCAAAGCAATTGCGCGAGGGCAAGAGTCGATGTTCCCTGACTGATTGAGAGAACCGAGCGTCACGTCGCGCATCCCTCATTCGCGATCCACTGCCCGCAACGTTGAGCATTCCGTTCGCCAACGTCCTCGTTCGGTGGCACTCAATCGCCCAGCGCGCAGGACGATTCTGATACGTGGCGCCCACAAAGTGCGTGGCACGATTCGTTCTTTGTCATGATGCACGATCGACGTTTTTTTGCTCGATCGCTCTGCAGCCACGGAGGAAATCATGACTCGTTATGTGTTGGGAGCAGGTCTCGCGCTGGTCCTCTGCGCGCCTCAAGTGCACGGGGAAGTCACAGAACAAAACCATACGTTGCGCGGTGACGGCTACGTCGACGGCCTCGGAAGGAATCGTCGCACCTCGCTGCGCGAAGCCCGAATGACACTCAGGGACAACGGCTACTTTGCCGTGACACTCTTTGCAAACGGACAGCGCGTTCTGGTCGTCGGTCGCTGGGACGGTCGTCGAGACGGGGATCAGGAACGTTTCACCGTGCAGAGTGTGGGCGGTGAGCCATTCAGTGGCAACGGCACCGTGTACTATCGCGCGCGTCGCGGCGATCAACCCACTCGACTCAATCTGCAGGGGCGTTCGCGCTCACGCGTGGTCAGTGCAGCGCTTCAGTCCGACGATGACCGCGATGGCTGGGACGACGACCGACGGGATCGCGATGACAAGCGACGCGGGCGCGATGACAAGCGACGCGGGCGCGATGACAACCCACGCGGGCGCGATGACAACCCACGCGGGCGCGACGACAATCGAGGCGATCGTGGCACCGGGAACGCGCGCATCGTGCGCGAGATCGACGTGACGTCAAACGGTCGTGGAACGATCCGCATGCCGTGGGTGCGCGATGGCGACTTCTCCGCGCTGCGTTTGCGACTCCAGCCGAACGGTCAATTCCGTATCGACATACGCGACAGAGCAAACGGCACTATCGAAGGTGAGGTTGATCAGTACGACGGCGCGCGCATGGTGCTGCGCGTCCGCCGTGCGATGGGTGTGAACGTACGGGGAGACTTAACGCTCAGCATGCGCAACAGCGTCGAAGTGGAGCGCGCGTACGGGTCTGGCACCGGTGACCGGGGATCCTGGCAATTGGATTTTGCTGGAGACGGTCGATCCACGTATCCGATCGATCGCAGGCGTGACGACAGATACGATGATGGTCGTTCCATCCGGATCGTGGCGAATGAGCGCGGCCGTGGGACCATTCGCCAGGACGATGGTCCCGACCTCTCATTCGATCGGGCACGCGTTTCCATCGAGCGGGATCGTGATGCAGTGATTGTACTTGAAGGTCGGAACACCATTCGCCTGCGTGGAACAGCGCAACCGATCGGGAACGGAAACGTTCGCATCGACCTCACGTCCGTCAACGAGATGCGTGCACGGGGCACCGTCGATGTTGACGTCGACGGTCAGCGAGTCCGTTCATTCAACGGGTCGGGTACGACTGATCGGGGGAGATTCTCCGTCGACTTTCGACGTTGAGTGGAGAAAAAAAAACAGCCACCTCTGAGCTCCAGAGGTGGCTGTTTCATAACGTGGGGTAAGTGCCAGGGCGCCCGGATCTGCAGTGCCGCCCGGCACGCAGGCGTTCAAGTGGGCGGCAGGTACTCAGCTCTCGATTCGGTCGAGCTGTTGAATGGTTTTCGTCGAAGCCGGCCGTTCGCGGCGCAATCGGGCTGATACGCGTTCAGCCTGCGTCATGACACGCAGAATGTTTTCACCAACAAGCTTTCGCAGGTCGCGCTCGGTCCATCCCCGTCGCGACAACTCGGCCAGCAGCGCCGGATACTTGGAGACGTCCTCAAGGCCATCGGGCAGGTCGTCGACGCCGTCGAAGTCAGAGCCGATACCGACGTGATCGACACCGGCAACCTTGCGGACGTGTTCGATATGGTCAGCAACGTCGCCGATCGTGGCCCGCGCCGGGGGGTTTGCCTGTTCCCACGCACGCATCTCGCGATTCGCACCGGCGGTGTCGCGCCCGAACTGGGACTGTAGCTGAATCATCTGGGCGCGTCGCCGCACACTGTAATCCGCGACCTTCTGAGAAAGAAAACCGGGAACAAAGGTGACCATCAGCACCCCTCCGTTTTTCGGGAGTCGCGCAATGATGGAATCGGGCACGTTACGGGGAACGTCGGTAATGGCCCGTGCGCAGGCATGCGACCAGATCACCGGAGATTCTGAAACGCTCAGCGCGTCGCTCATGGTTGACGGTGACGTATGCGCCAGATCCACGAGCATCCCAAGTCGATTCATTTCCCGGACTACTTCCTCACCGAACTTCGTTAATCCACCGTGCTTCTGTTCCCCGTTCCCCGCGTCTGCCCAGTCGAGCGTCACGTTGTGAGTGAGCGTCATGTAGCGAACGCCCATGTCATAGTACGCGCGAAGCGCGCCGAGCGAGTTCTCAATGGCGTGCCCTCCCTCCATGCCCATGACAGACCCGATTTTACCTCGTTGAAAAGCCAGTCGCATCTGGGCCGCTGTGAGCGCAGGTTGCATGACAGTGGGGTACTTCCTGAAGACCTGCTGGGCGATGTCGATCTGTTCCAGCTGCACCTTAGCAAATCCCGAATCCCTGATTTCGCCGGGAATGTAAACTGACCAGAACTGGCCTCCCACCATTCCCTTCTTGAGGCGCGCGATATCGGTGTGGCCGGGCGTCCTTTTCCTGAGGTCATACGCATCGACGTCCATGGGAGCGGCCGGATTGTTTCTGATGGCCCATGGGAGATCGTTGTGGCCGTCGATCAAGGGAGTTGTTCGGAGAACGCGCATGGCCTTTGCCATGTGCTGATCCTGCGCGTCAGCCCGAGTCGTCACGGCAAGGGCAAGAACGGCAACGGACAGGACGATACGGATGGCGGCGCGAGAAGACATGGTCGGAGTGTCAGAGGAACGGTCAGCTGGATCGACTCAGATTATACCGCATGATGCGACCGTGTATACCATCCCGGTCGCGCTCAAGCGTGTAGACATCACCAGAAGGTCCACGGCTGCGCGACAGTACCCCCGAGAGCTCGGCGTGGTCGATAGCCGTCAAGCGAAAGCGCAGCGCGCTGGTCGTGGCAGGAAGGTGCAGGGCGTTTCGAGAGCCGACAATGACGGAGCGTACGCCGGGTTGCTCCAGAACCCACCGAATTGCCACTGCGCCGATCGTCACCTCGTGACGCCGGGCGATTGCCTGCAGAACGGTGAGGAGCTCCTGAAAGAGAACCCAGCCGCCAAACTCATCGATGATGAGCTTGTATTTGGAGAGAGACCGGTTCTCCAGCGGTTCAGCGGGCTCCGCAACACCAAGCCAGCGCTTCGAAAGAAAGCCACCGGCCAGCGCGCCGTAACAAAGCACGCCGATGTTCTGCGTTCGGCAGTAAGCCGTCATGGAAGTTGCCGGACGCCGATCGAGCAGCGAATACTGCAGCTGGTGCGCGGCCACCGGGACACCCGCTTCGACGACTCGCGTGAGCGCGGGCGTATCAAAGTTTGTGACGCCAATGTGGCGAATACGACCGTCGTGCTGAACTCGTGCCAATTCACCTGCGACGTCAACGAATCGGTCCACCGCGTAATCCCACCAATGAAACTGCACGAGATCCAGTCGCTGCACGCCGAGTCGATGGAGAGAGCGGTCAACCGCGGCATCAATGTCGGTCGCGGATGTTGCGGCGAGCGTGCTGAGATCGGGAACGTACTTCGTATGAATCCGAAGGTCCCGCGACAGCTGCGGGCGTTCCCGCACAAAGCGACCGATGAGTGATTCCACGCCCGTGTAAATGTCCGCGCAGTCGAATGTTGTAATGCCAGCCTGGACATAAGTCGCCATGTCCTCACGGGCCGCGTCCTCATCAATCGCACCATGTCCGCCGGCGAGTTGCCATCCACCCTTGATCAGCCGGGAGGGAGCGAACTCTTCATTCAGCTGTGTACCGGTCATGTGGGCATCGGCAACACCGATACCTCGCTGTGCGTGAACCGGCGCAGGCCGGTGCGCGTAATGCGAAAACGTGCGCCGCAATGCGGGTCGGGGCACGCCACTTCGGCGTCGGTGGTCATCCAGTCCGCCGGGTGCGTCATTCGTTGCTTAGCTGGGAGGATCGGCAGCAGGGCCGCGAGCGGATACAAAGGGAAGCTCTGCCCGTCAGGAAACCGCAGATTCTCTCCAGACAGTGTGAACGAGTCGCCGACTCGATGGTTGCAGACCATGGGTCGCTCGGTGCCGACCACTTCCACCAGCAGGTCGAACAGCTCAAAAGTGTCGTCGCCCATCTCATCCACCTTCCTTAAAGGGTAACCCCGAGTATGATAACGCCGTGTCCAAGCACCTTGAATTTCACGGCGGGACGGTCGGCGCCCTGGCGCCCTTCTTCGTGTTTCTTGGCGGGGTCGTTTGGTTGGCAATGGCAGGGGCGCCTGACGAGCGTGGCTTCTGGCCGATATTGCTGGCCGCTCTGACCGTCGGACTGATACTCGCGCGGGATCGCGAGCGGTACGGCGTCGCGGTCGTCTCGTCCATCGGGCAGCCCATCGTCGCCCTCATGGTACTCGCGTGGCTCATCGCCGGGGTACTGGGTGCGTTGCTTAGTGAATCGGGACTGATTCAGTCCCTGGTCTGGCTCGCACAACGCGTCGGTGCGGGAGCACCCAGTTATGTGGCCGCCTCGTTTCTGGCGTGCGCTCTGATTTCCACATCGACCGGCACGTCGTTCGGCACACTGCTGGTGGCCGGTCCCCTGCTGTACTCCGCGGGAGGAGCACTCGGCGCACACCCGGCCATCCTGATGGGCGCTATTCTTGGTGGCGCGACGTTCGGAGATTCCATCTCTCCCGTGTCAGACACGACAATTGCGAGTGCCGGTTCACAGCACACGGACATCAGCGGCACCGTGCGGAGCCGCCTGAAGTATGTGTTGCCTGCCGGGGCGATTGCGTTGATCTGCAGCATGGTGCTTGCGGGGAGCGGGGAGGCCCGCGTCGTACCGGTTGTAGCCGCGGCGGCGGGGTCTCCACGCGCCATAATCATGCTCATCGTGCCCGCGATCGTCGTGGGCATGTTGATCCGGAAACGCACGCTTCTCGAAGGATTACTCGCCGGCGTGGTGCTCACGGTCGCGATTGGACTGATGCTTGGTCTCATTGAACCGGCGCGTCTTTTTTACATCGATCGTGAGGCATATGGTGCCCGTGGACTGTTGATCGATGGCATGGGACGCGGGGTCGGAGTTTCCATCTTTACTTTGCTGCTCATGGGTCTTGTGGGATCTCTGCAGGAGTCCGGAGTCATCGAACGGATGGCCCGGTCTGTGCGGCCCGACCCCTCATCTGCGTGGCGCAGCGAGGTGTGGATTGTTTCTGTGGTCTCCGTGGCGGTACTGCTCACCACACACAGCGTTGTTGCGTTGCTTGCCGTCGGACCACTTACGCGTGACATCGGCGAGCGCGCCGGGTTGCACCCCTACCGTCGGGCAAATTTGCTTGACCTGACGGTCTGCACGTATCCCTTTCTGCTGCCGTATTTTCTCCCGACGATCATCGCGTCCACTGTGACTGCAGGAGCGGCAGAGTTCGGCATGCCGCGATTGAGTCCCATGGATATCGGCGTGTTCAATACCTACGCGTGGACCCTTGTTGTCACCATCGTGGTGGTGATCGTTACAGGTTACGGACGACGCCGCGGCTAGCGCGCGCGCCACTTAATAATCAAGTCACTTGCGGTGGTCGGGTTGCAAGGAATCACGTTCCCTTCTGTTGCCATCCCACGACCCGTCTTATCCCTGGGGCTTGGTGGCGCTGGCCGAAGCCCGCGACTTTGCCGTCGAGAGATAGCCGGGTTCAAGATCGAGCAGGTTCGCAATCTTTCGCGCCAGATAGTGCTCGTGGTCAGCGATCTGACCGTCAGCCAGAACAAGGCCCCACATCACTTCCGCGAGTACCATCTTCTGCCCCAGATCGTACCCTTGCTGAAGTTGCCGCGTGAACTGGAAATGGTCGACCGCCGCTTCACGCTCAATTTCGGCGAGGGCAATCAGCTCACGTCCGGCGTCGGCGCCCAGAGAGAAGTGGCGGCCCAGCACGTTTTCGAGATGCTCGCGTTCATTATTCGTAAACTCTCCATCGGCGTAGGCGATATCGAGTAGCAGCACGCATGCGGCCACATGCAATGGATCGGGAAGGGGACTGGGCGTCGTGCCGTCCGCACCGGTTTCGGTGATGGCGGACGCGGACTTGGTGGTGCCGCGGTCGAACAGTGATTTTACAGCCTGAATCAGCATCGGTGTTCTCCCGGATATTGCCGTCGTGTGGAGGGGTCAGGAGTCCGCAGCGGGGAGTTGCGCCAGTAGCGCTGCGGTCTGGGCGTCGAGCGGATAATCCCGCCGGTCGAGTTCATTAAGCAGATCAGCGGAGCGGTGTTCGAGGGATTCAGCTGCCGCGATCTTATTCATTGCGCGCAGCACTGCAGCATCCACGGACATCAGCGATGCCCAGAGTACAACCCGCCGAGGATCAGCCATCAAGTCAATCGCGGTTGCCGCGTCGACTCGGTTCAGCAGCTCGGCGGCAGGTCCGAGGAGTTCGGCGGTGCTTGTTGCAATTTCCTGACGAGCGCCCTCGAGATCCCCTCCACTCTTACGTCGAAGCGCGCGGCGCAAAGCGGCGCCGGCGGCTTCTATGAGGCGGAGGATGTAATCCTTCTGGACGAGAGACATGCGCGGGCTCCATGAGGCTTTTCAACGGTGCCACAGGACGCGGCGGATAGCCAGTCGCCGGACGCCTCTTGTGCTCCTGCAATTCGACCCGGCGACGCGTGCGAGACTGCATGGTACCCCCTGATGTCAGGGGCGGTTCGGTCCACCACACTTATCTGCGCCGCGGTTTGGCGCGGCGCGTTGGTGCGGCGGTGAGGGGATCCTCGGGCCACTCGTGTTTCGGGTAGCGGCCCCTCAAATCCTTTCGGACGTCGACATACGACCCCCGCCAGAACCCTGGAAGGTCACGAGTAACCTGCACGGGTCGGAAGGCCGGCGAAAGCAGGTGCACGGTCAGTGGCACCCGTCCTCCGAAGACGCTGGGATGGGTGCTGCATCCGAACATCTCCTGGAGTCTCACCGCAACCGACGGCGCGCTGATCTGCGAGTAATCGATCTCCAGTCGCGAACCGGTCAGTGCAACAATATGAACGGGCGCCAGATGATCGAGCTCGCTGCGTTGTTCGTGTGTTAAGCATCGTAGCAACAAACTCCGAGTATCCAGCTGTGCGAGCTCGGCGGCAGTTTTGATGCCAGACAGGAAGGGAGTCAACCACTCGTCGAGAGAGGCCACGAGTGCCTCGTCACTCAGGTCGGGCCAGGAGGCGTCGTGTGTGCGAAGGAACGCCACACGCTGTTGCAGGTTGCGTGCGGCCTCAGTCCAGTTAAGCAGTGCCAGGTCGGATCGGGAGACTGCATCCGTGAGGGCACGTTGAATCATCCCGGAATCAGTCGCGGGCTGTTCGGATATCGTCAGCGCGAGTGCGCCGAGCCTATGTGTGGTGGTCACTCGCAGCCGGCCCGAAGAGTCATCCCAGGCGCCCTGCGTTTCCTGATGAATGAATGCGGCCTGATCCGCGCGCAGGTCGTCCAGAGCGAGCGCGGCAGCCATGTAGATACGACTCTCGGGCCTCGCACCGTCTGTCTCCCCGACTGCGAGGTACGGGGATCCTATCAACGATGAACCATCGGGGAGAGAGGTCCCGACGCCGTTGCGCATGACAAAACGACGGTCCGCGTCCGGTCTTTTCTGCGCTATACGATCGGGATAGGCCAGCGCCAGGACACGCCCAGTACAATGAATGTCACTCACGCCATCACCCAGGGTGAGGTCGCGTCTCCATACATGGGATGACTGAACGGCACGGCTCAACGCATCCGAGTTCACATTCATATCATGATAACGCTGGGGTCGTCGCTGTCCCTGAGCTACGGAGCGGAGCAGCTGCACACGCACTTCAGCGTCCGGATCGTGCATGGCGTAGTCACCGCGAAGGACGTCGCGCTCTTCAAGCAAGCCGGCGAGGTCCGCCGCGAGGTCGCCAAGGCCCAGGCTGCGCGCGGTGAGCAGCATGTGCGCGATGCGCGGGTGTGCGCCGAGAGACTGCATGTCGCGACCGTGATGCGTCACACGGCCGTCGCTGTCGATCGCGTCGAGCCAACTTAGTAAAGTACGCGCCTGACTGAATGGTCCGCTGGGTGGTGGATCGATCCAGGC
This sequence comes from Gemmatimonadaceae bacterium, assembly GCA_041749115.1. Classification (GTDB taxonomy): domain Bacteria; phylum Gemmatimonadota; class Gemmatimonadetes; order Gemmatimonadales; family Gemmatimonadaceae; genus JBGTBX01. The sequence goes on along the minus strand of JBGTBX010000202.1, from coordinate 24,390 downwards.
CAGCTCCAAGGGATCGCGGATTCCGGCCGTCGCAAGCGTGAGTGCCATGGTGGCAAGGTCGGCGGACATGATTGCCGGCGGCGAAAAGGGAAGCAGCGCGGCGTGATTCGACTCATCCCACAGCCGGTAGCACGCACCGGGAGCAAGTCGACCAGCGCGGCCTTTCCGTTGGTCCGCGGATGCCTGCGACACCTTTGACGTGACGAGGCGCGTCATGCCGCTATTGGCATTAAACTGCGAGGTGCGATTCAGGCCCGCGTCGATGACGATGCGTACCCCCTCGATGGTGAGACTGGATTCAGCAATGGATGTGGCAATGACCACTTTGCGGCGACCTGGTGGTGCCGCGGTGATTGCCTGATCCTGTTGATGGAGCGGCAGGTCGCCGAACAGCGGCAGGACGTCGACGTGTGCGGGCAGATCGGTGAGCAGTGCGACGGCTCTGCGGATCTCCGCCTGCCCGGGGAGGAATGCAAGCACGTCACCCTCATGGTCGGCGAGGGCATGCCGCACGGTGCTGGCGACCGCGGCTTCCGGCGACAGGCCAGCGCGCGGTGCAACGTAGCGCACCGCGACGGAGAACATCCTGCCGGGGCTGCTGACCACGGGGGCACCTCCCAACAGCCGACTGATCGGATCGACGTCCAGCGTCGCTGACATGACCAGAATGCGCAGTTCGGGACGCACGATGCGCTGCGTCTGAATGGTGAGCGCGAGGCCGAGGTCCGCGTCAGCTGAGCGCTCGTGAAACTCGTCGAAGATGACGAGGCTCACACCATCGAGTGTAGGGTCGGTGCTGAGCATCCGGTTGAGCACACCGTCGGTGACGACCTCGATGCGCGTGCGCTTACTTATTCGGGTGTCCCTTCGGACTCGGTATCCCACGGTGTCGCCAACGTGTTCGCCGAGGAGCGACGCCATGCGTCGTGCGGCGGCCCTGGCGGCAAGGCGCCGCGGCTCCAGCATGATGATCTTGCCGGTGCACCACGCGGTATCGACGAGAGCGAGAGGGACGATCGTCGTCTTGCCCGCACCCGGCGGAGCGTGCAACACTGCGGCGCTTGAGGCAGCCAATGCAGCGCGCAAAGCATCCAGTGCGCTGCCGATCGGAAGATTGGTGAACGAGGGTGGGGTCCAGTCGCGAGTCACGTGCGCAAAGATCGCCAATGCCGCAAGTTGTAACCAGCGTTACTCACATCGCTCATCCAATTATTCCGCGTGCCTGAACTCCCGGATATCGTCTGCTATCTCGAAGCCCTGGATCGTTTTGCAGTGGGCCACGAGTTGCACGCGCTGAAGCTTACGAATCCGTTTCTGGTTCGCACGGTGGACCCACCAATCGCAACGCTGGTTGGCCGCACCATTGTGCGAGCGGAGCGCATAGGCAAGCGCATTGTGCTCGCTTTTGCGGGAGATCTGTATCTGGTGATTCACCTGATGATTGCGGGGCGTCTCAGGTGGCGCGCAGTCGACAGCAAAGGGGGCACGCGCAGAGCGCTGGCGACCTTTGAATTTGTGCATGGTGAGTTGTTATTCACCGAAGCCGGCACCAAGCGGCGCGCTTCCATGACGGTGGTCGCTGGCAGCGAGGCGTTGAAGGCGATCAATCGCGGTGGACTGGAGGTCTTTGATACAACCCTTGAAGAGTTCGGCGCGCGGCTGACGCTGCGCAATCACACGATGAAGCGCGCGTTGACCGATCCCACCTTGTTCAGCGGAATCGGCAACGCGTATTCGGACGAGATTCTGCACCACGCGCGACTTTCGCCGCTGATCACCACGTCGCGGCTTGGGGAGGCAGAGATCGCGCGGCTGTATCACTCGACGCGAAGCGTGCTTCAACAGTGGATTGACAGGACGCGTGCGGAGATCGGCATCGGTTTCCCCGACAAGGTGACCGCGTTTCGTGAGGGCATGGCGGTGCACGGTCGCTACGGACTCCCGTGTCCGGAATGCGGGTCGCCCGTTCAACGCATTCGGTACGCGAGCAACGAAACGAACTATTGTGCTCGCTGTCAGACTGAGGGTCGCCTGTTGGCTGATCGTTCGTTGTCGCGACTGCTCAAGAAGGACTGGCCCAAATCACTTGATGAACTCGAACCATCCTGAAACGGGCGGCCTAACGAACGGGAACTCTCTGCCACCGTTCACCGGGTGCTGCCGCCCCGGCGATGCCACCGACTACGGTGCCGGTGATGGGCAGCGACACAATTGCCAGACCGACCGTAAATCCTGACCACTCGTTGCACGGATCAAGCCTGCAGACGATCGCGGTCGTCACAGCAACGACGCCCGAGAGGGCTATCCCCGTAAGCAGCCCCCAGCCCGCGCCACGCAGGGCTCCGCGCCCGGTGGAACGCTGGCCAAGGCTGCGATCGAGGGAACGCAGGTCGTCCAGTTGAACGCTTTCCGTCGTTGGCGGGCGTTCGAACTGCACGCGAATCTGAACGGCAGACGCATCGATGACGGTCGCAACCCTGCGCTGATTCTCACCAGCAACTTTCAGCCGAATACGATCTCCGGCGGTGACTCCGGCGGGACGCGGTTGCTGAGCGGAGAGGGTATGGAGCGGAGCGCTCACCACCATGAGAGCGGCCAGCAGGGCGAGTTGCAATCGCATAGTAAGGAGGGAAGTTGTTGAAGAAAGGTGGAGTATTACGGTACCACTGAACGCACGAGCGTCGGCAACCAGAAATGGCTGTGTTGGGTCCACAGTTGTCGCGTTTCGTGCCTGCCGGCTCCGACTGCCCCACTCAGATTGTTGCCCCAGCAGTACACCACATCCGACACGGAGATTGCGCAGGTCGCTTCGGGTCGACCGGCGGACACCTGTTTGAATCGCACCGCTGATGCGATGGGCTCGGGACTCGCAAAGACCAGATCATCTGAGCTCGGGTTGGTAGGAGGGAGACGTACACCGATCGATCCGCTGCCGTTGTAGCCCCAGCAATACACGCGCTGCGATGCCAGGAGTGCGCAAGAGGTCTGGACACCGGTGCTTATCAGCGATGCACGTTCGGGAAGTGGCACGTCGACGGGCACAGGCGACGATCGCCGATCGCCGGTTCCGAGCTCGCCATTGTCGCCGGCTCCCCAGCACCGCACCGCGCCGGTTGTTGTAAGTCCGCAGGTATGGTTTGACCCAGGAACGACATCGACGTATGTGGTGCCGGGATCGACCGCAAGAAGCACTCGGCTGTACGCCGAAGAACCAGCACCGAGTTGTCCAAAGCGATTGTCCCCTGCGCACCACGCGTGACTGGTCTCGTCAACGGCGCACAGGTGCAGCGTGCCGGCACGCAGTGACGTCAATGGGTGCGTGGTGCTCAATAACTCAATACCGTTAAACCGGCTACCCCAGCAAAACGCCTCTCCCTTCGATAAACCACACGTCATACTGCCGCCCGGAGCAATGCTGCTGAAGGTCTTGCCGTTTGCGACGAGCACGGGTTGTGGGAAAATGTCTATCTGTGCAGCCCGCACCTGGCCCGCATGATTTCCTCCCCAACACCACGCCCGCGCTGAGGTGTCGAGCGCACAAGCGTGGGTCCATCCGAGTTGGACGTCGTGCAGAAGCTGAGAACTCACCACAGGTACCGGGCTCAGAGTTCCGGTAAACTTGCGCGCTACGCCGTTGCCCAATTCTCCGTACCACGAACTCCCCCAACACAGAATACGCTGATCAACGCGCACGGCACAGCTGAATGTTCCACCGGCGAAGACGGCCTGTGCGGTCAGCCTCACTGCACCGGAGTCAGTGACGACAGTCGCCGTGGCGGTGTCGGAGAGGTTGCCCGACCTGCCGCGCAGCACGGTGCGACCCGGTCGGCGCGCGAGCACAGTATTCATTGGGCGAGAGGCAGTGACGATGCTGGTATCATTAATCTGCCAGGTCGCGTCACCGGCGTGCTGCGGCATTCGTCCCAGACCACCCGCAAAGCCAATGTCGGGCCGGGCGACAATTAGACCGGCAGGCGATGACTCGCCGGGCACAAGTACAAAGCCGGTGGATTCAACCCGGGCCCATGCCTGGTCTCCGGTCCCACTCAACAGATCGCAGGCAACACTGCTTAGCAGGCATACTGAAACACCGAGTGCGCGCAGGATTGATCCTGCGCGCACGTGGAGTGGGAAGCGGATCCAGGCGCGGACCGCCATCAGAATGCGCGCGTCAGAAGCACGTCGGACAATCGGATGAGGTATCGCGATCTTCCACTCTGACGTCGATCAGGTAGGTCCGGGCAGGGAGCGAGACTCCGCTATCGCGGACGGATACAGCCACACGTGTCGTATAGTTCCCTCGGTCGAAGGTCACCTGCCGACAGGTGCCACGCGAGCCGTCGGTCCAGATGATTTCGAGCGGGCCACTGCCACCGCTGGCGCTGATGCAGTAGGTCGACGTGATCGAAGTCCGATTATCCCCGTAGGCGCGCCGGTCGAACATGTGATACGTGCTTCCACTCGGCGCGCCGTTGGCGACGCAAATGCCGCCGACTGCAGCCTCTGCGTTGACGATAGGGTGAAAGGCCCACTGAACGCCGCACCGCGAACCAGCGGTGTTGATCAGCCGCTTAATAACACTGTCCGGACTGATAGTCGGGAACTTCTCCCGGACGAGGAGTGCCACGCCGGCGACGATCGCGGATCCATTCGAGGAATTGCCGAAATCATGCGTTGCCCGACCGTCGTACGAGAGGGTCGTCGTGGGTGCGAAGGCAGCGAGGTCGAGTCCGGAACCGTAGTGCGAAGCTGCGTCACGCGAACCGTCGAACGTTGCGGCACTCACACCGAGTACTTCTCTGATGCGAGCCGGATACACGACGATGTGATGCAACGGGAGGTACGGCGGAGTTGTGCCCGCCGCGGCGACCACGACGACACGCTTGTCGTAGTACGCACGCATGATGGCATCATGTACGGCGCTGGATTCGAAGACGATGCCGAGTGCCATGACGATGACGTCCACGTTGGCATTGGCGGCATCGTTAATGCCTTGTGCGATATCGAATCCATGCAGGTTAGCGACGCCATCATCAACCCCGACGGATCGAAGATTGGCTCCCCACGCGACCCCCTGCGTACCGGTTCCGTTGCGTGGTGCCACACTCACACCGGCCATGTAGGTGCCATGCGGGCAGTTCCCGTAGTTCAGGAGGAACGTCTCCGTCACATGCGCGATGGTGCGACCGGCGCTCTGTCCCGATGAGAACGCAGCGGGCGTCAGCTGCGTGTTCTGTAAGTCGATCCCCGTATCGAGGATCGCCAGCGTCTTGCCTCGCCCGCTCGCGTACGCCCACGCGCGATCGACATTTGACTTAATGAAGGACTTCGGCAGCTGGTCGCCGGAGGCGTCCATTTGCCAAAGGTTTCCGGAGTAGTCCCTGGAGCAGCCACCAAAGCTTTGTATCGCGATGAGTTCACTGGGGATTTTTCGTGGTTCCACGTAATCGACAAAAGGCAGCTGTCGCAGCGTTCTGATGCCATCCGGAGAGGCAACCTTGATAAAGAGACGCGGGAGCGCGTCATCGGCACCGACAACGGATAGCTCCGGACTGAGTTTGCTCAGCAATGCACTGCGGGTACCAAGTTCGCTGGCGCTGATGTCCCAGCGGCCCTTCGTCATTCCGCGACCCCGCCCAGGGGTGCGAATACCGACAGAGAAGACAGAATCCGTCCTGGCGCCATAGCGCCAGAGTTCGCGATCGGTCAAGGCGAAGAAGCTCCTGGACGATCGCCTCTCGGGTCTGTCATCATCGTTTGCGACGAGAGCCGCGTCTGCGCTGGTGGGTTCAATAGGAAGTGCATTTCGTGCGAACGAATCGTTGTCGGAGCATGCGCTGACGAAAACCGCTGCCATAAGCAGCGAGGTTGATGAGTGTCGCATTGTCCCTTCCTCGGGTGGTGGTGCGTTTCGAGAGAAAGGGGTCGCGCACTCCTCGTCGCAGGACCCTAGGTGCTGTCCGGGATGTTAGGCGGAGGTGTCACATCGGCGTCACGCGCACCCAGGTGATGGGGGCCGCGGGTGACGATCTGCACGGCACTATGTGGAGCGGCAGTGAATCACCAGCTCGCGGACGGGTGCCTGAACGCCGATAGCGGCTGACTCAGACCACTCACGCGCAGTCGCCGCTCAATGCAACAGAACGGACCTTTTAGAATCCGTCCCGTGGGAAGGCCATGATCGCGTCGCCGCCAGCTTCTATTGCGGCAAAGAGCGCGCGCGTCTGGGGCAGCATGCGGGCGAAATAGAACCGGGCGAGTGCGAGCTTTTGCTCGTAGAACTCCGGCGGACGTGCGCCGCCGGAAGAACGTTTGGCCACGGCAATGCGTGCGCTGCGCAGCCACATGTGTCCCAGTGCCAAAAATCCGAATGCGCGCAGGTAGTCGTTGGCGACGGCCGGGCCTTGAGTTGCGTCCATTGCTGAACGCGTGAGCAAGCCGAGGGTGGCGCTCTCGAGACGCTTAGCTGTGGCACCGAGCGATTCGGCGAGCGGCGCAAGCTCCGAAATTGCCGTCGACAGCGCAACTTCTTCCGCGACAATGGCCGCATAACGCTTCAGCAGCCGACCTTCACCGGTGCCGAGCTTGCGGCCAATGAGGTCGAGCGCCTGAATGTGATTGGTACCTTCGTAGATCTGCCCGATGCGTGCATCACGAACGTATTGCTCAACACCATACTCGCGGATGTACCCGTGTCCTCCGAAGACCTGGAGGGCGAGATTCGTACTCTCAAATCCCATATCCGTGTAGAACGCTTTAATAATAGGGGTAAGCAGTGCAACAATATCCTCAGCCTCTTCGCGTTTCGCAGGGTCCGGGTGCCGGTGTTCCGCATCCAGATGCAGCGCTGTGAAGACGGTGAGCGCGCGGGCTCCTTCGGTAAAGGCGCGAATAAACAGTAAGCTGCGACGGATGTCGGGATGGTCGATGATTGCGTCCGGCATTCCCTCCTGATTGTGCGGCGACGCTGGCGCTCGTCCCTGCAGACGCTCACGTGCGTACGCGACGGCGCTGTGGTATGCGGCGTCCGCGAGGCCCAGTCCCTGGAGTCCGACGCCGATACGCGCGGCGTTCATCATGGTGAACATGGCGCGGAGTCCTTTCTGAGGCGCTCCGACGAGAAAACCCCGGGCTCCGTCGAAATTCAATACACACGTCGCGGATGCGCGGATACCCATCTTGTGTTCGATGGAACCGCAGGTGACGCTGTTGCGTGCACCACGGGAACCGTCGGCATTTACCAGGAACTTGGGGACCAGGAACAGCGAGATGCCTCGTGAGCCCTGGGGCGCATCCGGTAGCCGCGCCAGAACCATGTGGATGATATTCTCCGTCAGGTCATGTTCACCTGCGGTGATGAATATCTTCTGACCGGTTAGCGTAAAGCTTCCATCGTCCATCGGATCTGCCTTGGTGCGCAGGAGCCCGAGGTCGGTGCCGGCGTGTGCCTCGGTCAGACACATGGTGCCCGCCCATTTCCCCGAGGCGAGGCTCGGAATGTAAAGCTGCTGCTGTTCCGTGGTGCCATGGGCCTGCAGCGCAGCGATGACTCCCTGAGTGAGCGCCGGGTACATGGCGAACGACAGGTTCGAAGCGCACACCATTTCATCGAGTGCCAATCGGAGCAACTCCGGAAGCCCTTGTCCGCCGTACTGTGGCTCCGTTGTCAGGCCCACCCAACCACCTTGTGCGTACTGGGCAAACGCGTCCTTGAATCCGGCCGGCGTTGTGACCACACCATCATGCCAGGTGCAGCCTTCGGCGTCCCCGGACTGATTGAGCGGGAACAACACGTTTTCGCAGAAGTTGGCCGCCTCGGCGATGACGTCGGTCATCAGCTCGGGGCTGGCCTCTTCGTAGCCTGGAAGCTCTGTCAGCGAGGAAGCGTCGAAGAGCTCCGTCAGAAGGAAGCGGTAGTCTTCGACGGGGGCGCGGTACGTCGGCATAAGCGGGTCCTTTGCTGGAAATCCTGTTTCCAAGATAGCGAATGCCCACCGAGTTGACGTCGGGGGTTCGACCTCTGCCACGTCAGCGCAATGCCGGACACCGGTACCACTTGCCTCGGCCGTGATTGGCTTGCAGAGTCACTTGAGCCCGGTTTCAGGGCCAACACCCCCATCAGGATATGTATTGATGCGCTTTTCCAGAATTATGGTAACACCGCTCCTCTTTGGGGCTCTCGCTGCACCCCTCGGCGTTGTCGGTGCTCAGGCACCTGACACCACGGCCTACAAGGCCATCAGTTGGCGCAGCGTGGGCCCGTTTCGCAGCGGCCGGAGCGTCGCGGCGGCGGGAATACCGACTCAGCCGCTCACGTATTTCGGCGGCTACACCGGTGGTGGGCTCTGGCGGACTGATGATGCCGGGATCTCCTGGCGCAACATTTCCGACGGGCACTTCACGAGCAGTTCAATCGGTGCGATCGCAGTGGCTGCGTCGGATCCAAATGTGATTTACGTGGGGACGGGCGAGCACGCGGTGCGCGGTCAGTCGTCGACCTACGGAGACGGCGTCTACAAGAGCACCGATCAGGGCCGCACCTGGTCCAACGTTGGATTGCGCACGACAAAACAGATTTCTGCCGTGCGCATTCATCCGCAGAATCCCGAGCTGGTGTATGTGGCGGCGCAGGGAGATCGCTGGAAGGGGACTCCGGACCGTGGGGTGTATCGCACCACGGACGGCGGCAAGACGTGGACGCAGGTGTTAAAAGGTGACAACGCGACAACCGGGCCGAGTGATCTGTCGATGGATCCGACGAATCCCCGGATTTTGTATGCGGCGATGTGGGATCATCAGCGTGTGCCGTGGAATGTGCGCAGCGGTGGCCCGGGAAGTGGCATCTACAAGTCCACTGATGGTGGCGATACGTGGACTCGATTGAGCGGAGGCCTGCCTTCACTGATGGGCAAGATTGGCGTCTCGGTGTCGGCCACGCCCGATCGTGTGTACGCGATTGTGGAAGCAGAGAAGGGTGGCTTGTATCGCAGTGACGACGCCGGGAAGACGTGGCGGCTCCTGTCGGACGATCGATTGATTCAGACGCGTAGCTGGTACTACATGCATATCACGGCCGATCCGAAAAATGCAGATGTGGTGTGGATAAGCAACGCGCCGCTGCTCAGGTCGATTGATGGGGGCAAGACGTTCCAGAGTGTTCCGGCGACGCACGGCGACAACCACGGCGTGTGGATTAATCCAACGAACACTGACTACATGATCAACGCGAATGACGGTGGTGTTTCGGTGTCATTGGATGGAGGAAAGAGCTGGAGTTCCCAGGACAATCAGGCCACGGCGCAGTTTTACCATGTCACGGTGGACGACTCCTATCCCTATCGGTTGTACTCCGGGCAGCAGGACAACTCATCCGTGATCCTGCAGAGCCGCAGCGATCAGGGCGCGATCACAGTGCGCGAATGGCGTAACGGTCCCGGGTGCGAGAGCGCGAATGTGGGAGTAAGTGGCAGAAGTCCACGCTACGTATATGGCGGATGTTATCAGGGTTTGATCGATGAGCTGGATCAGGAAACGGGATTGTCACGCGACATCATGGCGTATCCCGAAATGAACCTGACGGAGCCCACGGATAAGACCAAATATCGCTTCAACTGGACCGCGCCGATTCTGGTGTCGATGCACAACGATCAGGTGATTTACCACGGCGCCAACGTGTTATTCAAGTCGACAGATCGCGGGCAATCGTGGAGTCCTGTTTCCGGCGATCTCACGAAGAACGACAAGTCCCGCCAGGGGTGGGGTGGCGGACCCATTACCAATGAAGGTGCCGGCGGCGAGACCTACGCCACCATTGTGGTCATCGAGGAGTCACCGCACGATGCCAATACGATGTACGTGGGGACCGACGATGGTGTGTTGCAGCTGACACGTGATGGCGCGAAGACCTGGACCAGAGTGACGCCGCCAGCCGCGGCTGACGGGTTGGTTAACGAAATCGAGATATCACCTTTTGATGCCGCGACGGTATATGTGGCGTTCCGACGCGATCGATTGGGAGACTACGAACCCTACGTCTATCGGTCGACCGACTACGGCCGCACGTGGACAAACATGGTGTCCGGATTGCGCGCGGGAGAGCCCGTACGCGTGGTACGCGAGGATCCGGAACGCCGCGGCTTATTGTACGCCGGCACTGAGACTGGTGTCTTTGTGTCATACAACGGTGGTTCGCAGTGGCATGCCTGGTCGGGCAACCTGCCGAACGTACCCGTCACCGATCTTGAGGTGCGCCATGGCGATCTGATCGCGGCCACAGAGGGGCGATCGTTCTGGATTCTTGATGATCTCTCAATCGTGCGTCAGCACGCCGACTCCGTCGTGGCGGCGATTGCTCATCTGTTCGCGCCGCGGCCGGCAGTGGGATACGGTGGTGGTGGCGGCTTCTTTACGCCGCGCAACGCCGGCGCGAATCCCCGCGGTCCGGCGGTCGTATTTTACCGGTTGGGCAAGGCGCCAGACTCGACGTCGACGGTATCAGTTGAGTTTGTTAATCAGCGTGGCGATGTCATGCGACGCTTCGCCAACAATGAGGGAACCGGCAACGCCCGTCTGCAACCCAAGGCGGGAATGAATGCGCTGGTGTGGGATCTGCGGAGAAGCGGTCCGACGCAACTGCCGGGCGTGCTTCTGTTTGGTGCACCCACTGGCGGTGCCCGGGTGTCGCCCGGGACGTACACCGTGCGTTTAACTGTCGGCTCGACTGTGAAGACGCAGCCGCTTGAGGTGAAGCTCGATCCTCGCATTGAAGCAACGGTCGCTCAGGTAACGGAACGTGACTCGGTGGCGAACGTGATCCTGCAACGCATCGGTGAAATGCACGACGCCGTGCTGCGCGTGCGCGATGTGAAAGCTCAGGTTCAGGGCGTTATCACACGCACCAAGGATGCCGACAGCGCCAAGGCCATTGCCACGATGGGCGGCAACGTCGTGAAGAAGAGTGAGACGATCGATCCCAAGATCACCACCAAGGCACAGAACGGGCAGGACATCATCAACTATGCCAATGGATTAAATGGGCAGTTTGGTTTTCTGATGGGGCAGGTGGAGGGAAATCCGGTGCTGACCGCGGGAGCGCGACAGCGTCTGGCGGAGCTGGAACTGCTCTGGCGCGCGCTTCGCAGTGAGGTGGACGGACTCGAAGCAGATGTGGATGCATTCAATAAGCTGCTCATCGCGGCCAAGGTCGAAGGCATTATCGGCAAACCGAAGCCCCGGACTGTGATGTGAGTCCGGGCGCAGGCACGTGGCGATCCGCCACGTGCCTGCGTCGATCGGCGGGCCCCCGCAGGGTCGGAGATCAGGCCGTCTCTTTCCCACACCCTTCTTCGCAAAGACGCATGAAAAGACCGTGGCGAGATTCCTGAAAAATCGAGAGGCGACCCGCGGCCAGGCGCCGGGCGATCTGGTGTTTGTCGGCGATAAAAAGATGGACCGGATCGCGGTCCACGTAATCGACTACACGGATGACCATCTCGTCGAGCGGTCCCTGGATGATATCCGTGAGGCTGAAGCCTTTCGGGATTCGGAATCAGTCACGTGGATTAATGTCAACGGTCTGCATGATTCCGAGCCGATCCGTAGCATCGGCACCGCGTATGGGCTGCATCCGCTGGTGCTCGACGACATCGTGAATACCGGACAACGGCCAAAGCTGGATGAATACGACGACTATTTGTTCGTTGTGGCCAAGATGATGCGGTATGATGAAGCAAAGGGAGAGGTGCACAGCGAACAGATAAGCATGGTCATCGGTCGCAACTTTCTGATCACCTTTCAGGAGCGTCCTGGTGATGTGTTCGAACCGGTGCGTGAGCGCATCCGCAAGCAGAAGGGTCGCATTCGCCGCGTGGGAGCGGATTATCTGGCCTATGCGCTCCTCGACACGATCGTCGACAACTACGCGTTCATCGTGGAGCGTCTGGGCGAGCAGATCGAGGACATCGAAGACGAGATTCTCGAAGAGCCGACACAGGAAGTTCTCTCAAAGATCAATGACTACAAGCGCGAGATGAATTATCTGCGCAAATCGGTGCGGCCTGCGCGAGAGTTCATCATGCATCTCGCTCGACTTGAGACCGAACTTATTCACGATGACACGGAGCCGTTCCTCAAGGACTTGCTGGATCTGGCGAGCCAAACCATTGAAGTGGTCGATGCATACCGCGACATGCTGTCTGATCATTTGAATATCTACAACACGGGGGTCAGCAACCGGCTGAACGAGACGATGAAGGTGCTGACCATGTTTTCGGCGTTCTTCATTCCGCTGACGTTCATTGTTGGTATCTACGGCACGAACTTCGACAACGTGCCGGAGCTCCACTATCGCTACAGCTATTACATCATGTGGGTCGTGTTTGCGATCGTGTCCTTTACCATGCTCCGATTCTTCAGGAAGCGGAACTGGTTATAGGATTGCCGATATGGCAAGCAGCAGGGAGTGGAGCCGGTTTCATTGAAAGGGGTTCGTCAGCGACGTGCGAACCATCGACCAGCTCCGCGATCGCTGTTCCTACGCGCCGGCGAGCGTTCCGTGGAGGTGGGTGGTCCGTGTCAGTCGGTGCATCATGCGGCCGCGGATTCTTTGGCCAGCACGCGGCGCAGCTCGGGCATGCTTCCGCAGACGACGAGTCCTTTCCCCCGGAGCGAGCCTTCCATGCTCACTGCCCCTGCACCACCGATGATCAACGGGATGTGAGCTGGCAGTTGTTCGCGCACGGCGCGAAGCTCGTGCAAAAGCGCCGCCGCTTCCGGGACGTGAACCACACTTAGTGCCACTCCACGGACGCCGAGCGCCATGGCCGCGCCCACGATGTCGGTAGCCGGGACGTCGACGCCCAGGTAGGTGATGGCCCACCCATCGATTGCGGCGGCGGCCGCCACCAAGGCGGCACCGACGGCATGGCGTTCGTTGGTGGGCGTCGCCACGAGAAGTCGTGGAGCGCCGGGAAGTTCGGGAACGGTGCGCATCGCACCAAAGACGATCGCGAGCACGGCGGCGGAAGCGAGATGCTCGTTCGCTATGGAAAGCCGGCCCGCGTGCCACTCATCGCCGATGCGACGCATCAGGGAGGGCACCACGTCGTCGAGGAATGCCGAAACACCGTGGCGGGCAATCGTGCGTCGGAGTTCGCGGTCAAGGCTCGAGCCATCCAGCGCTCTCACGTGGGTGAGCGCCTCCTCCACATCGTCCACCTCCCGAGAACGCTCGTACGGCGGGGGTGCGATGAGGCTCTCGGCTTCGTCCTCAGCCAGGAGCCGCTCCAGGTCCGCCGTAGGGAGGCCCGCCACGGTGCCAATGGTTCGGCCATGCCGAGTAGCGGCCTCCAGCAACCGGAGCCGATTGATCTGCTCATCGGAATAGAGTCGCTGGCCACCCGGAGACCGAGTGGGATCGACGGCGGCGTACCGCCGCTCCCAGACTCGAATAACGTCGCGCGACAGTCCGGTGCGTGCGGCGACGACGGCAATGGGGTGGGCTGCGGCGCGCTCTGGAGCGGGGTCCTTTTGTCTGATCAACATCTTCAATTATCACGTCATCGTCCAGCCTTTGTCAAGCCTAAAACTAGACAACCACTTGACAAAGGTCCGCAGGCCGCCCATAATTGGCCTCACACGCTAGACATTCGCTAGACAACAAACACCAGGAGATTGAATATGTACGCCACGAAAGCCGCAATACTTTCCCTCGCAGGGTTGATGCTGACCGCCACGACCGCCCACACTCAGATGAAGGATCACAGCACCATGAAAACTGACAATACCATTGTTGATGTTGCCGTTTCCAATGGCTCATTCAAGACGCTGGTCGCTGCGCTTAAGGCAGCCGACCTTGTTGACGCGCTGAAGGGTAAGGGGCCGTTTACGGTGTTCGCCCCGACTGACGCGGCGTTCGCCAAGCTGCCGGCCGGAACGGTTGACGCTTTACTCAAGGATCCGGCGAAGCTGGCATCGATCCTCACGTACCATGTAGTGTCGGGCAAGGTGATGGCGGCTGACGTGATCAAGGGTAACGGCGCCAAACCGGCCACATTGAACGGCGCCATGCTCGACGTTCAGGTCAGGGACGGCAAGGTTTACGTGAACGGTGCCCAGGTGACGACTGCCGATGTCTCGGCGTCGAACGGTGTCATTCACGTGATCGACTCGGTGGTGCTGCCGCCAGCGGGCAAGTAGTGCTGCGTTCTCTGCTCTTCGTGACGATGTTCGTCTGCGGCGCGCGTGCGCCGCAGACGAACATTTCGCAGGTAACTCCAAGCGACTCTCTCCCCACGTTTCCATCGGTCGAGGGGACCAACCTGGAGGGTCGTCGTTTCTCCTTACCGAACGACTTCGAGTCAGAATACAACGTCGTGCTCGTCGCCTTTCGCCGCGAGCAGCAGCTAGATGTGGACTCATGGCTTCCGTTCCTGCGGGAGCAACAACTGGCAGAACGGGGCGTCCGTATGTACGAGCTTCCGACCCTCAAGCGCATGTACCGGCTCGTTCGCGGTTTCATCGACGGCGGCATGGCTGGGGGGATCCCGGACCTGGGCACCCGTCAGGCAACGATCACCCTGTACATCGACAAGGCGCCTTTCAAGAAGGCGCTTGCGATCGAGACGGAAGACGCCATCAGCCTGCTTATCGTCGCACGCGACGGACGGGTTCTGTGGCAGGCCAGTGGACCGTTTGCGCGAAACGTAGCGGCTGATCTTGCCGCGGCGCTGGACTCCGTAGTGGCACCCGCGCTGTCAGGCGTCAACACCGCTTATTAAGTGGTGCACTCGAAGGGCGCGCCCGGGCGCTACAGCGAATGAAAATGGTCGCGGTCAACGACCTGATGCAGCGCGGATACACGTACGCGCGGACCGAACGCGTGGGACGCGACTTCGACCCCGGCTTCGAGCCACAACTCACGCCGAGATTGATGCTGGCGCTGGGGGTGTTTGGCGGCAAGTACATGACCGATTGTCGGGCCGAGTTTCCGGCAAGTTGGTTCAAGGCGGCCAAGCTGAGCCCTGACTTCCACGACGCTTCCTTGAATTTCTTTGGAGTCAACGCGTCACAGCCACTGGCGATCTGGCGAAAGAAGCGTTGGATCTACCACGAGGACCCGAGGGGTTGGTTCCAGTGGTACTGTCGCTACTACATGGGACGTCGTTGTCTGGACGACGACCGACAGATCCGACGTTGGCGTGCGATCCGTCGGCATGTGGGACAGCTGCGCGCGAACTGCATGCGAGGTGATCTCGACTGCCGTCCGCGGCAACGGCAGGCCCTCTTGCATTGGGGCTACGATTCGAGACTCGTGTAGGGACCCGGCGAAGACTCCCTCGTCGACGCGATGGAAACCGTCCGCGAGAAGTCGGCGACCATCGGTCGGCCGTCGCGCAACAGAATGTTCTCCGTCATGCGCGTGCCGCCGGCCGTGGTGACCGCGAGCGCGATCCCGAAATCAGCGACCAGCGCACGTCCGTCGTGCAGCAAAATGTTTTCGGGTTTGATGTCGCGGTGGATCACGCCGTGTGTGTGCGCGTAGTGGAGCGCGCTCGCCACATCGCTGGCGATACGCGCGACTTCATCAACGCCGAGTTGTGTTTCACGATCGAGCTTGGCACGTAACGTCTCGCCGTCGATGAACGGGATCACATAAAACAGGAAGCCGTCCGCCGTCCCGGAATCAAAGAGCGGCAGGATGTGCGGATGCTGCGAGCCCGCGGTGGTGGTGATCTCCTGCACGAAACGTTCGGCGGCGAGTTCGGGCTTGAGGACCTTGAGCGCGACCATGCGCTGGTGTTTCACGTCCTCAACTAAGTAAACCTTGGCCATGCCGCCCCGGGCGCGAGCTCGATGGGTCGCTCATTCCATCACGAGCTTTGGTATGTTCGAGTTCAGGTGCATCAACACGTCATAAACCGAAGTGCCTGTGGTCGACGCGAGTGTGTTTGGATGCACTACATCGTGGTCGGGTCCGATGAGCGTCACCACGTCGCCGACGCTTACTGCCGACTCCGGTCCGAGATTCGCGATGGTGTGGCTTGCGCTCACGGCACCCACAACGGGATACGCGCGGCCGCCGATCAACACCTTGCCGCCAGTCACCGCACGTCGGGGATACCCGTCGGCATGTCCCACGGGGATCGTCGCGATCCATGTGGGTTCCGTCGCCACAAAGCGCCGCCCGTAGCTTACCGTATCTCCCGTGCGCATACGCTCCACGCGTACCACACGCGCCTTCAATCGCAGGGCCGGTGTGAGGGTGGCGATCGTGCGTTCTTTCCCTTCGTCGGTCGGATACGCGCCGAAAAGCGAAATACCCGGGCGCACTGCGTCGAGCAGCGTGTCTTTGTGGTTAAACACGGCATGCGATGACGCAGCGTGCAAAGGACCGGTGGAAATGCCAACAGCGCGCGCCTCTGCGGCCAATTTGATTAAACGTTGCACCTGTTCCGCGTCGAAATCCGTTTCCTCGGCGAGTTCGGTGAACATTCCGTCAATATTAACCTGCGCAGTGCGCATCATTACTAGGAGTATCGGGAGCGCCGAATGATACGGGAGCCCCATGCGGCTCATTCCGGTGTCGATATAGAACTGTCCGTGCGCCTGTCGTCGCGCCCGCGCCGCCGCCCGCGCCACACGCGCGCCCACGTCGGGAACACACAGGCTCAGCGTGATGTTATCGCGGACGAGCGCCTCGCCATCCGCATCGTCAAAGAGCGAGAGCAACAACACAGGTTTGGAGATGCCAGCCGCCCGAAGTGCGAGCGCTTCGCTGACCTTGACGACGCCGAAACCCTTCACCTCGGGAGCGATCTCGAGTGCGCGCGCGACTTCCACCAGACCAAGGCCATACCCATTGTTCTTGATCACGGCAGTGATCGGACGTCCGCCGGCGAGGCCGGCCAGGACTTTCGCGTTCGAGCGAAGGGCAGCAGGATACACTTCAACCCAGGGTTCAAAACGTTCCGGGTCTGCAGCAAAATGTTGATCTGCGCGAGGCAAAAAGACGCCTGGCAACGCGGTGCCAAGCAACGGCGTCGCCGCGGCCCGCGCGATGAACGAACGACGGGAGACGGTCATCAGTCCTCCTGAGATGCAGTGTTGAATGAAACCGCGGCACACCTGAAGGCGAAAGCGGATGACGTGGATATTGCGGTTCCGGAATTGTGCCAGCCGGCAAACTGCAGTCAAGGAAGGCGGTTGAGCCAGCCATAGTCTTCTGAACGACGCATCTGGGCCCAGCGGCACAGGGTCTGCGAGCGGCGTCGATCGGGACCGGCTGATGTCGGGCAATTACGCAGACAAGTGGCCGGTCCGGGTTCCGCCCCGTCCATTTCGTTGCCCGACGGTACGGGTCAATTGGCCGCCGGCTCCCTGTGCGTGCTAAGTTGTACAGATGAATTTGCAACGGTTGTTTCGTGCCGCCTCTGCGTTTGCCTGCGGCGCAGTTTTCGCGTGCGCGGCCTGCCGGGCACCGCTGCACTCTCCGCAGCACCAGATCGGTGCGCGGGGGAGGGCGATCATGCTTGACGGTCAGTTTGCCGACTGGCAGGCGGCGGGAGCACCCCTTGCGACCGGCTCGGAGACTCGAGGCGGGAGTGCGGTCCAGCTCGACACGCTGTGGGCAACTGACGATCCTCGCTGGGTCTACCTCTCATTCGCGGTCCGTGACTCGATCACGGTGCAGGGGCTTGAGGGCACGCTTCATGTCCTGCTCGACACCGACGACGACAGTTCCACAGGGCGCACGATGTTCGGGACGGCCGGAATTGACGCGGTCATCGACTTGTCACGGATTGACGCGGGCGCGGCTTCGCTACGAGGTGCCGGTGCTTCGTTTCGCGCTTCCGATGGTCCCAACGCGTCGAATGGCCTGGGTCCGCACCGCAACCTACATGAGATAGGATTGGTGGTGTTTCCCACATGGAGTGCGACGAGGTTCGAGCTGCGCTTCGCGCGGGCTGGTGCCGCAGATGGCCTCGCACGGCTTGGCTCACGCCTGCGCTTTCAATTGGTGTTCGAGGACCGCGGCACGATCCTGAGCCGAACCCCCGTGGTGCGCTTTGCCATGGGCACACCCGCTGGATCGGATCCATTAAGCCGCGGAGCCAACACGATTCCGCTGAAGGAAAGAGCTAGTGTACGTGTCGCGAGTTGGAACGTGGCGGAGGGTCGCTTTCGCACGCCGGCGCGTCACGCAAAGCTGATCGCGGCTGTACGGCCCGACGTTGTGATGCTCGATGAGGTTTACAACAACGTCTCCGACACGGCTCTGGCCGCCTTCTTTGCAGAACCGTCGCTGGCGGCGTTAGGTAAGTGGCAATGGGTGCGCGCCGGGAGTGGCGGCCGCCAGAAAACCGTTGTGGCAACGCGGGATCGCACCATTCGGCCGGCGCTGTCGATGGCCCGCGTAGAGTTCGCGCCGGGTGCGCTCGACAGCTTACGCAAACTGGTCCCGCAGGATTTCCTCCGCTCACTCGATGTCGAAGCGATGGATCAGGTTTCGGCGACCGGAGCCTGGGTGGATGTTGGGGGGCAGGAGGTGTTATTCGTCCCGCTGGATCTGCGCAGCGCCGGCTACCATGGCAGTCCGAACGACGCGGTGCGTATGCTGCAGATAAACACGATCAAGGATGCCATCCGCCGCGAACTACAGGGGCGTCGCGCTCCGATCGTGATCGCGGGAGACTTCAATCCGGTTGGAGCGTTCGCGCCGGTGGCCGAGATGATGCGCGGTCTCGATGTCGACGGCAGCGATCTGCAACTCGCCGGTAACGCACGACTGGGCGAGGCAACGCTGGTGACATGGCGTAACCCCGAGGCGGTGTTATTCGGACCGGGGCGACTCGACCTGGCGCTGTACGCTGATGCCGCGCTCGAACGCACGGGCGGGTTTGTGTTCGCCAGTGAGGACCTGACCGCGGAACTGCTGGCTTCACTCGGTCTTGGCCGCGACGATTCGCAGCTGGCGTCGGATCACCTCATCGTGGTCACGGACCTTCGCCGGCGTCGTTGAGGAGTGTGCTTCGTGCCGATAAAGGGCGTCGGCGAATCCACAGTCCGTTGAAGATGCGGTTCAATCAAGGTGTCTGTCCGTCCTTCTGCGGTGTTGATTGAGCAACTCCATCAACACCTTGCGCGAGGTGTTCCCGGCAACGCCGGCTGGGCTCTATTGAACCACCGCACGCTTCCGGAGGGCTTCGATCTCTTCAATCTCGCGCGGTGCAAACGCGGAAATTCTGATCAGCTTACCGTCCTTCAACAGATAATCATCCTCAATACGGACACCAACATTCTTGTACTTCGCAACCGATGCCCTCGCATGTTCAATTAACCTACGGTTGCGTGGCGTGTCCGGCAGATCACGAAAGACGTTTTCACGTACGTAGATACCCGGTTCGATGGTGAACGCGTCGCGGTTGAGAAATTGATTGCCCGGGGTGTTGCTGAACTGCGCGGGGTCGTGAACATCGAGACCGATTCCATGGATGAAGCCATGGTACACATACAGATACCACTGCGGGCACGACCCATCTGCGTTGGCCCAGTTTCCCGGGCACAATCCGAAGGGGGGATCAAAGCTGGCGGTGGGCGATTCAATCAAGTTGAGCGCGGTAAGTCCCGCCTTGAGAATGACGTATGCCGAATCGGTGGGTACGTTGCGCGGAGTACCAGGTTTGATCTGTCGTTCCGCAGACTTCTGAGCGTCGAGCACAATCCGATACACGTCCTTGGCGGCTTCCGTGTAACTGCCGTCGACGGGAACGGTTCGCGTGATATCGGCTGAATACCCGTCGTAGTAAGCTGCGACATCCATGAGGACCACTTCTCCCGATTTCGCCTCACGAAACGAAGCGGGCCAGTGCAGGATGGTCGAATTGCCTCCTGATCCTACGATGGAAGTGTAGCCAGGACCATCAGCGCCAAGTCGCCGGTAGATGGCTTCCATGGTGCCCTGAATTTCGCTCTCCTTCATCCCGGGGCGTATGAGACGCATAATCTCTTCATGCGCCCGGGCAGACACATCGGCGGCTTTGGTAATCAACGCGAGCTCGGCGTCACTTTTCCGTGCGCGAAGCTGGTCCACGAACGGTGTGGCGTTCACGAGTCTGGTTTTGGGATGTTTCGCGCGAAACTGCACGATGAACGCCGACTGATACGACAGCGAGTCGCGTAACATGAATTCGTTCGACTGCGCGTCTGTAACTACGTAAACCGGCAGGCCGGTGCGCGCCAGAGAATCGGTAAATGGCACGAAGTCCTGTGTGAATCGCGCTGCCACACCAAGTTCGCTGGCGACTTCGCCCGGAGTCTTGCGATCGCCGAGGTAAAGCGCCGTACGTGCGTTGGGCTGTTCAACAAACAGGGTGCTCGACAACCGTCCGTTCCGCTTGACCATGACCATCATGGCATTCGATTCGAGAAAACCGCTGAGGTACCGAAAATGCGGATTCTGATAAAAGGGAGGCCAGTGATTCACCGGTTCCCGACGCCCGAACACCAGCACAATGCCGCTGTCGACACGCGCCGCGAGGCTGTCGCGACGTGCAGCATATTCACTCAGTGGGATCTGCGCCTGCAGCCCTGAGGACACGGCGAGGGACACGGCGAAGGCAAGAAGGGTGGCGCGCATGGTTCTCTCTCGGAATCAGGAATTGATCAGAAGGTGCCGCCCAGCAGCACCGCATTGCCAAAGATGGGAAGCAGTCCGCGGAACAGGTCGCGATAATTCGGGTCGTGCGCGAACGCGATCACTCGTCCGGATCCGACTCGTTCGGTCCACAGCCAGGGAGACAACGCGATACGCTCCGGGACCTCGGGCCAATAGTACCCCGACAGCCGCACTCGGTCCTTGTCAGCAAACCGGATCACGGCTTCACCGGCGCGGAGATCCTTGGGCACGGTGAGAATCCGATCTGAGTTTGCGAACACCGGTATTTCGCGTTCAGCTACACCGGCCAGCAGCGGCGACAGTGAATCCGTGGAGGCGCGCGCGATCACGCCAGGCAGACCCGCCGGCAGTGGAGCCCCGCCAGCGCTGTCGGCACGTGTCGTATCGCGGCGCACTCGAATGCGTCCCAGTTTAGTGCTTTCCTGCGCGAGCCACGAGGTGGCCCCTTCGATGGTGATGAGCACACCTCCCCCTCGCACCCACTCGGCCAATCGCGTTTTGCCCACTTCGCCGAGGACACGGTCCAGCGCGCCGCCGTTCAACGAAGGCATGATCAGGGTGGTGAACCCATCAAGCGCTCCACCGGCGATAGACGAGGCATCAAAAAGTGTGGTCGGATACCCAATCCGTTGGTCCATCGCGTACCAGGCGAAGCCGAACGATCCTCCGCTGACGGGAGGTCCGGCGAGCAGTGCGACTCTGGGCCGATTGATAGGGCGTACAGAATTCGATCCGAGATCTGTCCCCTCATCCACCCCGGCAGAGGCGATTGGGTAAACTGTTGCGCCGGCCTGTGTCGCGTGCTGTGCGATGCGTTCGTGAATGCTCGCATTATTGAAAAAGAGCCGTGCAAGAAATGCCCCGTTCGCAAAACGTCTCCCTCCCGATGTAAACGCACGCGGTGCGTACCAGACCTTCACGGAGTCCTTGAGCAAAGCCGCAAGCAGATGATTGGCCGCTTCGGATCCTGGCTCCCATGCATACCCATATCGTGGGCGCGACGCGCTGGCAGCGGGTCGCGCTGGCAGATCGCCGAGGGGGGCGAGCGAGGGCGGCAACGAGCGAGTATGCCAAGCCTTCACGCGGTGAGCGAAGGGCATTGACCAGGCTGTTAAATCGTAGAAACGATTGGGCTGTCCCGTGCGACGGATCTCGAGTTCGGTGCGTATAAAGGCCGAATCAAGCGCGGCGTCGGGTTCAAGAATTGCCTTCGCCAGGTGGCCCTGTGGTTGCGCGAGATCGATGACGTAGCCCCCGGCCGCAACTTTGGTTGATGCCGCTGGCCGTGTCTCGCCGTACATCGTGGCATCCTTGAGATCGACCTCGGCGCTCAAACGCCTCACATCGATGCCGTTTGCTTTTAGCTTAACGGCCAGCGAATCCGCTCGTCCCTGCGCATCACGCTCCAGCACGATCGCCCGTATCGGGCCGGCTGTGTGGATGGTGATGGCGTCGCGTCGCGATGCGGCATAGTCAGCGACAAGCTCGCTGCGGCGGCGTGCGGACGTGCGCACGGTGGCCCATTCTGCCGTGTAATGCTCCCAGGCCGCCTGTCGCAGCGTACGGATCGCCCCGTCATTTCGCAGTATGCTGCCACCACTCGATGACGCAGATTCGAACAGCATACCAATAGCTCCGGTGAGCATCGGCCAGCCTTCACCGTATCCCGGATAGAACGAGTCATAACCTTCCCGTCTGAAATACGACCAGCCATGTGTATCAAAATCAGCGCCGTGTGCTGCAGCAAAGATTGCGAACCATTTGGACAGATGCTTGGGGTTGTTCTGGTTGTCGGGTTCGCGCGGGGGCGCAAAATAGAACGACGCGCTCGACCCTTGCTCATGAAGGTCGACCGCCACGTGCGGCATCCAGCGCAGGTACGATTGCACCCGCCCGCGTGATTCGGGGTGCGACATGATGAACCAATCACGATTGAGATCGAACGAGTAGTGACTGGTGCGCGCGCCCGGCCACGAGCCACTGTTGTTCAATGCACCGGGTTCAGTCGGAAGACTCTGTGCACTCCACGTGCGTTCGATATCGTGAGTATGTCGCTCGCGGCCATCGGGATTCTGTACGGGATCGATCAGAACGACGGTGCTGTCCAGGGCCATCATCGTGGCGGCGTCGGTGCCGGCGGCCATTTGATAAAGCAAAGCGAGACCAGCCTCGACCCCGGAGGCCTCGCCGCCGTGCACGGAATGCGCGAGCCACACGATCGCCGGCAGTCGTCCGGCCACGGCGTTCACATCAGCCACCGTCGCCCCCCGCGGATCGGCCACACGCTGCGCATCGGCGCGGATCGCATCGAGGCGACCCATGTTCGTCGGCGACGAAATGGTGATAAGCAACATCTCACGTCCCTCGAACGATCTGGCGACGGTATCAACGCGCACACGCTGTGAGGCGGCAGCGATGCGCTCGACATAGCGCATCACGGCCCGGTGCGGAGTGAATCGTTCGCCGAGCTCATAGCCGAGTATGGCGCGCGGTGTCGGGACACGGGGATCGTATGTGCTGCCGGCTTCGGAATACGAGTGCTGGCCGTCAGCCGTCAGAGGTGCGCAGACCGCGCACGCCGTGAGAAGGCTGAGGATTATAGGTCGGAGCGTCATCGAAAAGGTCGCGGTAAATGGGCGTCGGGCGAACTTATCACGCGGGTATGAGCCTCGCGACTGATTAATCCCGCCGGTGCCGCGACGAGCCCCCGATAACGGCCCCCGACCGCTGGAGCGCCACCGGGCACCGGGGTACCTTCAGGAGTCACAATGTTGTCTCCTCTGGTCTCCCGGGAGTTGCCATGTATTCCATCGTTCTTGTTTCGCACAATCTCGTTCGCTGGCTCGTGGTGATCGCGGGATTGGTGGCCGTGGCCCGGGGATGGCGCGGGTGGATGGCGCGCGCCGCCTGGACTGACAGCGACATGAAGGCAGCCAGGTTGTTCGCCGGCCTTATCACGTTGCAGCTGCTTCTGGGTGTGGCACTCTATGGCGTCAGTCCGCTCATTCGGCAGGGTATGGCCGACATGAGCACGGCCATGAAGACTCCATCCATCCGCTACTTTCTGGTCGAGCACTCGGTCATGATGTTCATCGCGATAGCTCTGGCGCACGTTGGGCTCGCGCGGGCGAAGCGGGCACAGTCTGATATGAAGCGCTTTCAGGCTGTCAGTATCTGGATGGGCATTGCCCTGGCTGCTGTGCTGGGCTTCATCCCGTGGGACCGACCGCTCTTTCCGTTTTGATCTCGGAACTCTCGCGGTGCGGCTCCTGTTCCACACGGGGAACGCTTGAGTGATTCCAGCTTGGGGTGGATATCGTCTCATGAGAGGGGTACGGCTCGCGTACTCGGCGTGTCAGTGCCCATCGTCTCCACGAAAACCGGACTCAACCCCTGAACGTGCGCTTTTTTACCATCGCCTGGCATCTGGCCCCGCTCGTCATCTCGTTTACGCGGGATTGGCGTCGTTGGATCTGGTGGGGCTCGGGTGTGCCGCGAACGGAAGAATTTCACCGCCGTCGCGCCGACCGCGTCGTGTCGGCCGTGGCGCGACTGGGTCCTTCGTTCGTAAAAATGGCACAGGTATTTGCGTCCCGGTCGGACGTTATTCCCGAACCATATGTAGGCCGCTTGTCCTCATTGACCGATCAGGTTCCGCCGGTCCCCATCGGAAAAATCCGGGACGAAATAGTTCGGTCGTACGGTCAGACTCCGGA
>JBGTBX010000201.1:0-2812 GCA_041749115.1 Gemmatimonadaceae bacterium | reverse complement strand
GGCATCGGTGCTGTGCTCGAACGCCGGCTTGATCGGCTCACTGAGCGCACTCGCATTTTAATGCCGGTTGCGTCGGTGCTTTCTGGCTCGCTTACGCTCGACGTCTTCATGGCGGCGACCGGCCTCTCCGAAGCCGAAACGCGCTCACTGCTTGATGAGGGCGTGAGTGCGGCGATTCTCAGCCACGACGGTGAGGGTGGCGACGCACGCTACGTGTTTCGACATGCACTGCTCGCCGAGATCTGCTTGCGCAGTGTGCCGGAGCGTCAGCGTCAGCAGCTGCATGATATGGCCGCAAGGGTGCTCGAGCTCAGATCGCCGAGTCAGGTAGACGCGATTTCGGCGCACTACCACGCCAGCGGCAACGACGAAAGTGCATTCAGCTACGCACGACGTTTCGCCGAACGTGCGGTGTCACGGTACGCTCACGACTCGGCGTTCTCGGCGCTGCAGGTTGCTCAGCGCTACGCACCAACATCTACCGCACTTGCCGACCTGCGTCTGCGGCATGCCCATATGGCGATTGACGCCGGACGATATGATGCGGCAGAGGCACAATGTGATCTCGCCATGGAGTGGCTGGACCGTGCATCCGGTGACCCGCGCACGCGATCGGCACGGCGCCTGCGCGAGTGGCTGGCGTTTCGCAGAGGCAAGCCCACAACCCGTTCGCTGAATGCTCTGCTGCGCGAAGTGGAGAGCGGTGGATCAGAACACGACTCGTCGGGGGCCGCACTCTGCGCCGCAGACATCGCACTCACGCGCGCCGATTGGTCCGATGCTGCGGCGCTGGCCAACCGCGCGATCTCGTCTGTTGAACTGCAGGTGTCTGCCGACCTCGCCGCGCGTGCCTGGGTGATTGAAGCGGTCGCGGCGCACGGCGAAGGCAACGAACGGGCGACGCGAATGGCGCAGGAAGCACTGGAGGGCCGTCGTATTGCCCGCGACGCGTGGGGCAGCGCACGTGCACAGTTGGCGCTTGGCGAACTCATGCTGCGCGACACCGTGGACCACACGCGCGTAGATACGACACTCGTTCAGGCGCTGGAGCAGGCGCGCGATACCCACAACGCGTCGGTCGCGGCCGGCGCATCTCGCTCACTCGGTGAACTACGCGCGAGGCAGGGGCGTTTCGATGAAGCGTTGCAGTGGTTGGGTGACGCGGAGCGGTTGTTCGCAGCTATCGCAGATGAACCGGAGTACGTCAGAACCCAGTTGATCGCGGCGATGACCGCACGTGACGGAGGTGACCGCGCGCGCGCGCATGCACGCTTCGAATCAGTCGCCGCCTCGGCGCGAGATCTCGACATTGTGTGGATTGAGCTGGTCGCCAACGCTGGTGCTGCCATGTCGAATGGCGGACCCGCCTCTGATAGTGCGCGTGTACTATGGGCGCGCGTCAACGATCTGGTGTCGGAGCGCTCGTCGGACTGGTGGTTCCCGGGACGCGAGACTGTCGACGCGTTCGCGGTTCATATGGCGCTCGCGGAAGGGCAGCCAAGCCTCGCGGTGAATCTGTTTGAACAGGCGGGAGCCCGCTTGACGAAACGTGATGCGTTCGGTGGCGCCTGGCTTGTTGCCTCGTGCGCCCCCGAGCTGGAACACGCCGGGTTCAGTCAGCTGGCCAACCTGCGCGCATCAACGCTCGACCAGGCACGAGCGATGGGATTCACTCCTCTGCTCACCCAACTGAGCAAGTAACGTTCTTCGGTCGCATCGGCAGTGATCCGGGTGTAACTTCTCGGCCCTCACCTATGCCTTTAAGACTGATGCGACAGATCGTATTCCTTGGTGCACTTGCTGCATTCGCTCTACAGCTTCCCGCTCAGGAACCTCTCGAAGCTGACAGCCTGACCATTGCCGCATTAAAATGGCGCCAGGTTGGGCCTGCAAACATGATGGGGCGTGTGGCAGACGTCGAAGGGATCCCGTCGCCGTCAAAGACATTTTTTGTCGCCGCGGCTGCGGGCGGAATCTGGAAGACCACCAACGGTGGCATCACCTTCCGCCCTGTTTTTGATGATCAGCGTGTGATCTCGATGGGTGATCTGGCGATCGCACCGAGCGACACTATGCAGGTGTGGGCCGGTACAGGTGAACCCAATTCCCGAAACTCCATTTCCCCAGGTGGCGGCGTCTACAAGTCCACCGATGGCGGGCTCACCTTCAAGCTGATGGGGCTCGAAGCCACGCAGACTGTTGGTCGGATTGTTGTCCATCCGACGAACCCCAACATCGTGTACGTTGCCGCGTTAGGCGCGATCTGGAACTCCAATCGCGAGCGCGGACTGTACAAAACAGTTGACGGCGGAACGACGTGGGAGCTGGTGAAGTTTGTCTCCGACAAGGCGGGCTTCGTGGATGTCGCCCTCGACCCGTCGAATCCGGACGTTGTCTGGGCAGCGAGCTGGGAGAGGGTGCGCGGACCCTATTCATTGAATAGTGGCGGTCCGGGGTCAGGGCTTTGGAAGTCGACCGACGCCGGCGTGACGTGGGCTGAGGTGAAGGGGAACGGCTTCCCGGAATCCAGAAAGGGAAGAATAAGCATCGCGATCTCCCCTTCGAATCCGCGGATCATGTACACCATGGTTGAGGCAGATACGATGCCAAACACCGCCTCGACCGCAAAGAACGCCGTCAAGACCGCTGCGCAGACTCGGCCAAGTGGGTTGTATCGTTCCGAGGATGGCGGTGTGACGTGGACCAAGACTAATAGCGACAACACGCGTCCGTTTTATTACTCGCAGGTGCGCGTGCATCCGCGCAATCCTGACCGCGTCTACTATTCATCCACGCCTGTGAAAGTGTCCGA
>JBGTBX010000200.1:0-19831 GCA_041749115.1 Gemmatimonadaceae bacterium | reverse complement strand
GTCGCCGCGGCGGCGCCGGCCACCGCGCAGGAGCGCACGGCAGATCCGGCAGCACGTGGGCTGCGCCTCGATCAATTTCCGCGTGTCATCCCGCTCGCGCCCAACGTGTATGGCTACGAAGAAATCCGGCAACCGGGCTTCACCACGGTGTCGATGTTCGTCGTGGGCACCAACGGGGTGCTCGTGGCCGACGGCCAAGGCAGCCCCAACGCCACACGCACCATGCTGGAGGCGATCCGGCGTGTCACATCACTTCCCGTTAAATGGTACGTCGTCGGCTCTGACCACGGTGACCACACGGCAGGCAACAGCGAACTGCCCAAGGATATCACGTACATCGTGCACGCGACATCGCGCGAACAACTGGTCAAGGATTCAGCGGCGGCGGACGCTGCCAATGTGAAAGCAGCCGCCGACGCTGCCTCAGCCGGCCGTACAGCCCCTGCACCACGAGTTGTTGTTGTCCCGCCCCGTGCTATGAAGGCCGACCACGAAACGATCGAACTCGGCGGTATTTCGGTCGACGTGCAGTTCCTCGGCCGCGCACATACGGGCGGAGACCTGATGGTCTACGTGCCGCGCGCGAAAGTCCTCTTCATGAGCGAAGCGTTCCTGAATCGGGTGTTCCCTGCGATGCGATCAGCCTACCCGTCGGAGTGGGTACAGATGATCGATCGTGCGCTCGCTCTCGATGTCGAGCGCTATATACCCGGTCACGGCTTTATCGAGGAAGGCCCCCGCTCACGCGAAGAGCTCGTTGCCTACCGCAATGCGCTGCGGGCGGTGATCGTCGAGGTGACGCGGTTGCATCGCGCCGGCGTGTCGGTGGACGAAGCGATCAAGCAGGGCAGCTGGGGTGAATACGCCCAATGGTTTATTGCAGATCAGCAGGCGCCGATAGCAGTGCGCAGAATCTACGATGAACTGGACGGTAAGCTGCGGTAAGCTCCGCGGTGTTTACAGCGGATTAATCCAGGACAATCCCTCGAACCGTCCGAAATCCCGATCCGTAGAACACAACTCGCTGCCATGCTCTATGGCCAGTGCCGCCAGATGCGCATCCGTGGTGATCGCGCCCGCGCCCCTTCTGCCCCGCAGCAGAGCGTGGAGGATATCCCAGTGGTGTGGCCCGGGGGACAGTGCAACAACGTTCGATCGACCACGCCATCCATCCACCAGTTCAATAGCCTGCTCGGCCGACAGCGGCCTTTCGAAGATTCGATCATTGGTGCTGATCCGAATGAAACCGAGCAAAACGACCCACGGGAGCGCGATGATTCGGTCTCCCGAAAGCGTGCGCTCCAACCAAGCGTGTGCGGCCAGGTGATGCTCGCTGTCGGCGTTGACCGCGTACAGGAGAATGTTGACATCAATGAGCTGCATGTCACTAGGCCCGCCGATGAGTCTCGCGAACGCGCACGTCATCAAGTGCCTCTGACACCGCGAGGGCCTTGTCCAGATTAACGCCTTCCCTTACCGCACCAAGGTTGAAGGTCGGTTGTTTGTAGGGGAGCTCAACCTTCTTTGACTCGGTCAGTCCGCGACGGATCACTCCGTTCAGGTATTCCTTGAACGGAACGCGCCGTCGCGTGGCCTCAAGGTGGAGGCGCTCAAGCAGCTCTGGATCCAGGTCGACGGTGGTGCGCACGCATGATGCTAACGCATCACGTAGATGATGTCAACGCATCATTTGTAAAACGGCACCGGGGAGTGCCAGGTGCCTTCCCTACATGCGATCCAGAGGCTGATCGGCGGATCAACAGCCTGAACGGGACGCAGCAACGGTAGTTCAGGGTGTTGCAACCCGAGGAGGGGCCGCACAGGCCAGGATCGCCCGCACGCGGTCCACTGCCCCCCCGCCGGAAATCCGAAATAACGCCGTGTGGCAGACTACTTAATCCTCTCGTAGGTCGCAAAACTCACGTTGGTCGTCTTTCCCATACCATCGTCGCGCATGTAAATCACACCGATGGTGTTGCCGTCACGTGACAATACGTTGGTCAGAATCTGGGTGACTTTGCCGTCTCGCTTATTGATGATCTCGTTGGTCCATTGATCGATCGGTCGCACCGACGTCTGCGACGTACCGCTGGAGCCGGTGACCGGCATGTCCTTACCGTCAAAATCGGTGAGGTACCACCACGAGGTCTTCTCACCGCGCGCGTTCACCGATTCCACAGTGACCTTCATACCCTTTGCACCGTGCGCCTCGTACGTCATGATGTTGCTCGCAGGCGCAGGCGCATCTGATTTCAACCTCCACTGGCCGAACCTGGGATTCTGATTCTGTGCACTAAGCTGTGAAGCACACAATGTGATGGCGACAGCAAGCGCCATGGATCGTAAGGGCATCAACATCAGGAATCCTCCGGGGCTGGATGCGACAAGGCCGGAAGGTACGCATCGCGCACACTTCCGGCCATATACCGCCTGACGACAAGTCCCTACGCAGCCGACCTCCGGCGCTGATCGCTGTCAGCCTTCGAACACCGCGGCGTGCTGCGGACGGACCAACCGCGGCTTTATTGCCTGATCGCCTCGATCGTGATGTTGATTTCGACGTCGTCTCCGAGCATCACACCGGCTCCCTCAATCGCGCGATTCCAGCTGACTTCGTGGTCAAGCCGGTTGATCTTTGTTGTCGCTTCGAAGCCGATCCGATCCTTTCCATCAGTGCCCTTGGCTACCCCGGTCAATTCACCGCTGAGCACAACGGGCTTCGTAATGCCGCGAATCGTCAGGTCGCCGAACACTTTAATATCTGAACCCCTCACTTCGACCTTTGTACTCTTGAACGTCATGGTCGGGAAGGAATCAACAGCAAAAAATTCAGTCGAACGCAGGTGCGTATCTCGCCGCTCGTCGTTCGTATCGATGCTCTTCGTTGCGACGCTGACGTTGACACTACCACCTGTCAGGTTCGTCGGATCGGCGATGATGACACCCTGCCATGTGGCGAACGTACCCCGAACCTTCGTGACAAAGTGCCGGACTCGAAACGTGAGTTCAGAATGCTTGGGATCGATCGACCAGGTGGCTGCCTGCGCCGAGGCTGCTGCGCCGGGCAGACCAAAGGCTGCAAGAGCACCCAGGGCGAACAACACCTGCTTGAAAGAGCGATTCATTTCAACGTGATTGAAGTAATGGAGCAGTCCGTGCGAGGCTCAGCAGCGGCAACGCGATCTTATGGGGCGTTCGAGCACAGGTGAGGTTCCGAAGCGCCTGCGCCGGGTGCTAGAATCCGAGTGACTCGGTTCGCGTTCCCTGCCGCTATCGTATTACAGCCCTTCTCACCCTCCGTTCCGCCATGCGCAATCTCGTCGCCTCGATCGCTATCGCTCTCGCCTTCTGGCCCACGCATTTTACGCACGCGCAGGCCGCGCCGTTGGCCTCTCCGTTCGCCCAGCTACCGTTTCGCAACATTGGTCCTGCGAACATGAGCGGTCGCATCACGGACATTGCGGTCAACGAATCGAACACGTACGAGATGTACGCGGCGAGCGCGACCGGCGGCGTGTACAAGACGACGGACAACGGTGTGACGTGGGCGCCAGTCTTTGAAAAGGAGGCGACCAATTCCGTCGGAGTTGTCACCGTTGATCAACTCGAGCCGAATACGGTGTGGGTAGGCACCGGCGAGGCGACCAATCGCCAGAGTTCGGGATGGGGTGACGGTGTGTACAAATCGACCGACGCCGGTAAAACGTGGAAGAACATGGGGCTCGGCGATTCCAAACACATCGCGCGCATTGCCATTCACCCAAAGGATTCGAAGATCGTGTACGTGGCGGTACCCGGGCATCTGTGGGGTCCAAACCGTGAGCGCGGACTTTATAAAACAATGGACGGCGGCACCACGTGGGCGCCAATCCTGCAAAAGGACGAGGATACCGGCGCGACGGATGTCGCGATTGACCCGGAAGATCCGAACATCCTCTATGCCGCCATGTATCAGCGTCGGCGCCAGCCGTTCGGCTACGTGGGCGGTGGCCCCGGGAGCGGCTTGTTCAAGTCCACCGACGGGGGCGACACGTGGACCCAGCTGAGCAAAGGATTGCCGACGGGTGAATACGGCCGCATCGGGATCTCCATTTATCGCAAGGATCCGAAGATCGTGTACATCTCGCTCGAACAGGGCATCCGGTACACCTCTTCGATAAGCTACGACAAACGACTTGGCGGCATCTACCGATCGGATGACAAGGGCAACTCGTGGCGCCATATGTCCGACTGGAACCCGAGGCCGTCGTATTCCTCACAGATCCGTGTCGATCCGAGCGATGTGTCGCGCATTTACATGGTCTCGTACTCGTTCTCCAACGACAGCGGCAAGACGTTTATCGAACCGCGGCAGACGTTGCATGGCGACGATCGTGTGGTATGGGTGGACCCGAAGGACTCCCGTCACCTCGTCAAGGGCGATGACGGCGGCGTCGGCATCAGCTATGACCGCGGCATGAAGTGGCTGTACGTAAGCAACCTGCCCGTGTCGCAGTTCTATCGACTCAGCGTTTCGACCGGGACACCGTACCTGATCTGTGGGGGGTTGCAGGATAACGGGAGTTGGTGCGGCCCGAATCAGACCTTCAATACCCAGGGCATTCAAAACGAGGACTGGCTGCGTGTTGGTGGGGGCGACGGTTTCTTCAACGTCATTGACACCACGGACAATCAGCACGTGTACGTCTCGTCGCAGTACCTCGGCATCACGAAGGTGAATCTGCGCACGCTCGAGTCCAAGAATCTGCGACCGACGCCGAAAGACGGCGAAGGTCCCAAGCTCGGTAACTGGGGCGCCCCACTGCCCAAGGTAGGCCAGAAGATTCCACCGGCCGGATGGAACTCCCCGTTTATCATTTCGCCGCACGACAACAATACCGTGTATGGCGGGATGCACATTGTGCTCACCAGCAATGACCGCGGCGACACCTGGCGGTCGTTAGGCAACCTGACGACCGGCGTCGACCGACGCACGCTGAAAATTTTTGGTGAAACACCGCAGGAAGATCAGCCCTCGCTCGATGACGGGGTATCGTATTATCCCACGACCTCCGCGCTTGCGGAATCGCCCCGTGTGAAGGGACTTCTGTGGGCCGGAACCGATGACGGCAACCTGCAGATCTCGCGAGATGGCGGAACCACCTGGAAGAACGTCGTCGGCAATGTGAAAGAAGTGCGCAAGGGAACGTGGGTCAAAGCGGTGGCCGCGTCACGTTTTGCGGACGGCACTGCCTACGTGGCCTTTGACGGACATCAGGCCGATGACTACTCCAACTACCTGTTCAAGACGACGGATTTCGGAGAGACATGGACGCCCATTGTGGGTGACATGCCGGGCAACCGTGTGATTCACACCGTCGTTGAAGATCTCAGGAATCCCAACGTGCTTTACGTGGGTACGGAATTCGGATTGTTCTATACGATGGATGGCGGTACACGATGGATTTCATTGCAGAACAACATGCCTAACGTGCCGATCAACGATCTGACCATTCAGCCACGCGAGAACGATCTGGTACTCGGCACGCACGGCCGTGGCATATGGATTCTCGATCAGATCACTGCGTTGCAGGAGATGAGTCCGGAAATCGCCGACAAGGCCGCGCACATTTTTACCATCAATCCCGCGACCACGTACCGCATGGCGAACCTGCGTGCGCACACCGGCGACATGTACTACCGCGGGCAGAACCCCACGTATGGTGCGGTGATCGACGTATGGAGCAAAGGCGACATTCCTGCCAATAGCGTCGTCACCATTTCCGATGCGCAGGGACGTGCCGTGTCTCGCGTTGATGTTCCCGCGTCGCGCGGGGCCGGCGTCCGTCGCGTGGCCTGGAACCTTCGGCTCCCTCCCCTCGCGCCCGGTGCTGCCAACGACGATGACGACGAAGGTTTCCGCGGGCCGCCCCAAGGGCGTTTCGTTGCACCGGGCACGTACATCGCTAAGGTGACCATCGGTGCAGCGTCCGCGGAACAGCGATTTGAAGTTCGTGAGGACCCCCGCGTTACCATCTCAGCTGACGTGCGATCGTCCTGGTTCGGCTCTATCGATCAGATCGCACAGCTGTATCGCGACGCACGCAGCGTGGCCGATTCGGCGCGCCGTGAACAGCAACGCATGAACGCCCTCAGCGAGGCCGAGAAAAAGTCGCAGGCCAAGCGCCTGACCGAGGTGAATGATTTAGCTGTCACGGCCGGTGAGCTGGTGGCTCGTGTCACCACGCTCTACGGCAACGTTCTGCGCTACAGCGAAACGCCAACCACGGATCAGAAGGCACAAATGGCGTATTTCCCGACGGTGCTGCAGTCAGTTCAGGCGCGCTGGAGGGCACTGCTGGGTCCGATTCAATAGGTACACACCGGAGATCGGGGCCCGAAAGAACCGTCGGAGGTGGGGTTCACCACCTCACCTCCGTCACATGGAGCCACGCACGCGCAAGCCACGCGATCCGCTGCCTCGCTGCGACCCGGCGACACCGGCGCGCTGATTAGCACAACGGCCACGGCAACCGCGAGAACTGCGCGGACCGGCTTCCATACGTGACCACCCCGCCAGGTGCACAACGTGGAATGGAAAGCAGCTCAGAACTACTCTTCGCGCAGCGCGGTAACCGGGTCCAGTCGCGACGCCCGACGTGCCGGGAACCACAACGCGAACATCAAGACCGCGATAAGCAACGCCGCCGCAGCGGTGAACGCCATCGGATCAGTCGGTGCGACGCCGAACAACTGGCTCGCCAGCACACGACCCATGCCCACGGCACCAGCAAGCCCCAGCGCGATCCCCACGAGGGCCAATCGCCCTCCATCTCGCAGTACGTCTCGAATGATCGCACCCGGCGCAGCGCCTAACGCCATGCGGACGCCGAATTCGGAGGTTCGCTGCGACACCGAATACGCAGACAATGCATACAGGCCGAGCGAGGCAATCAGCAGTGCAACGGCAGCAAGGCCGGCACCCAAAATGGTTGCCACGCGCCGTGGAGCAATAAAACCTTCCACGCCCTCGGCGAACGTGCGATATCCGGCACCGGTCGCTGCGCCCATCGGCATATCCGGTTCCACCTCACGCATCGCGCTCTCGAGATTGCGGCGTAAAACAGCGGGGGGCAGGTTTGAGCGCACCACAACCGATCCCCACGCCCAGGCCTGACGTGTAAATGGCAGATACACTTCCCATGGTGCGTCTGCGGTCGGACCAAAGTGGCGGACTGGGGCAACCACACCGATCACTGTCGAGGGCTGCGGGTCGCCAAACCCCGGACGGGCCTGAGACGAACGATGCACGGTGATCGCACGACCGATGGCATCGCCGTCGGGCCAGAAACGAGTTGCTACCGCTTCGCTGATTACCACGCCCGGCGCTCCCGCATCCACCTCGGCACGAGTGAACCAGCGTCCCTTCACGATGCGCAGCCCCACGACGTCCGCATACTCCTCTGACGCCGTCTTGTATAAAGCGGCATCACTTCCGTTCGTGGCAGGACTCACGCCGGGAGCGCTGACCACGGTCGGCATCCATCCGCCTAACGGCGTGTGATTGATAAACGCTGCGTTCTGCACTCCGGGGATGGCCGCCGCGCGGTCCACCAGTTGACGATACAACGATGCCGCATCGCTCTCCGCGTCAAACCGTGGTGATGGCGGATAGACGTCCATCGCAACGATCTGTTCGGTACGGTAGCCGAGATCGACCTGTTGTGCGCTGTTGAACGAACGCAGCAGGAGACCGGCACCAACCAGTAGGGTCAGCGCCAGTCCCAGCTGCAGAGCCGTTGCCGACGCACGAAGGCGCCGCATCCCTGCACCATCCGCAGCAGCGCCACGGGCAAACCGCGCACTTTGCTCCAAGGTGCCACGCAGTCGCCATGCCGGGAGCAGACCGACGGCCAGGCCAACCACGAGCGAGATGCCTAACGCGATCCACAACGTGCGGCCATCGACGTATAACTCCGAGGCTCGAGGAATGCCGATGGACGGTGTGGCGCGGACCACGCCGATGACGACGGTGGCCAACATGACGCCAACCGCGCCGGCGATCAGCGAAAGGAGGACAGTCTCCGACACCAGCTGGCCCACGAGCCGGCTGAACGGCGCGCCCAGCGCTGTGCGCACGGAGAGCTCGCGCTGACGTCGGGCGGTACGCAATAACACCAATCCAGCGACATTCGCACAGGCCAGCAGCAGCACGAGGAGCATCGCCCAACCCAGCGCGCTGAGTGTGGGTGATACGTTGCCAATCAACACGTCGCGGATGGGAGTCATCTGAACGTTCGCGTATGTCCCGGCGGGATCAGGAAACTGCGCCGCGAGGTTCTGCTGAATGCGCAACAGATCGCTACTGGCTCCCTCTACGGTAGTGCCGGTGGACAGGCGCGCGAGCACTCGGCTGTCGACGTGCAGGAATCTGTTCTCCACCTCCGGCGTGCGCGAGCGCTCAGCTGCAAGGGGCACCCAGATCTCTTCCCATCCGAACAGTCGTTGCGCGGTGGGAATCACTCCGATGACCGTCCTCGATTCACCATCGATGATCACGGCTTTGCCGATCACGTCCGCAGCACGACCGAATTGCGAGGACCACACCGCTTCAGACAATACCAGAACGCCGCCACCACTGAGCGATTCTTCCGCACTACTGAATGTTCGACCGAGAACGGGCGTGATTCCGCCAACAGCAAAATACCCTTCTGATACGAGCGCCGCGGTCACACGCTGGCGCGCACCCTCGGGTCCCAGGCTCATCGTTTCGCCGCGGATGAACGCCATCCCGTCAAACGCCTTCGCCTGTGAGCGCCAGTCGTCGAACGTGGGATAGGAGGCCAGTCGAAGCCGGCTGGCTGAATCCGCCTCCATGATCACCACAACTGACGCAGGATCGCGCAGTGGGAGCGGTCGCCAGAGCACTCGATCAACGAGAGTGACGGTCGCGATGGACGCCGCGAGCGATAACGCGAGCGTCGTCAGTACCCCCAGAGAGAACAGCGGCGAGCGGACCAACGCTCGAAGCGAAAGTTTTAGTTGAGCGATCGCGTCCATGGTCAACGGTATGGCAATCAGTGCGGCGCACCGCGCTGCTCAGAGCGCGGTGGTGTTGGGTGAATCTGGTCGCTGAACGCGCGTGACGGAACCACTTCAGTCCTCGAGCAATGATTCGACGGGTGAGCGTTGGGCAGCCCTCCATGCCGGCAGCGAGCTGGCCGCCAGAGTCACAGCCGTCGCAACGGCTGCCGCGCCGGCGAACGTGATCGGGTCCCAGGCATTCACACCATACAGGAGAACACCCAGAGATCGTGCGGCGATCGCCGCAGTCACCAGGCCAACAGCGAGACCCGCGAGAGCCTGTTTCATTCCCACGGACAGACTGAGGCGCAGAAGCGTGCGCGGTGTGGCACCAAGTGCTGCACGAATGGCGAACTCCTGTTTTCGCTGAACCACGGCCTGCGACACCACACCATAAACGCCCAGCGCAGAGAGTCCCAGGGCCAGTGCACCGAACAGCGTGAGCAGGCGCATCGCAAAGAGCTCCGCGGTGATCGCGGCGTCGAATACCTCGCCTACCGTACGGATCTCCGAGATGGGCAGTCGTGGATCAATTTGCTGTACGATCTGTCGTACAGGTGAGATGAACGCCCTCGGATCTCCACCTCCACGGACCACGAGATACATGGAACGTCGAACATTGGCCGGCGCAATCGCGAACTGCGCGAGGGTTGCATAGAACTGTGGCTTGACCTCGCGGATTAAGCCATTCTGTCGCACATCGTCCACCACGCCGACAATGGTATACGCAGGCCCTTCCGCGCGGCCACCGATGCGCACGCTGGTACCCAGCGCGGCACGACCCTCCAGATAGGCCGAAACAAACTCCCGATTGACCACGAGAGCAAGCGGCCCTGCCATGTCGTCACCCGCAGCAAGAAATCTGCCGCTTATCAAACGAAGCCCCATGGTCTCGAAGTAGCCTGGCGTCACCACCTGCCAGTCCCCGGGAGTGCCTTGGTTAGGCGGCGGGGTGTAACCCTCGACCTGGAGTCCCCAATCGCCCATCTCCGACGCCAGCGGCAGCAGACGCGCCGAGCCAACGGATTGTACCCCCGGTACAGTGCTGACACGTTCTGTGAGGTCGCGCCAGAACGCAGCAACCTGTCCGGCCTCAGGGTACCATGTCGCCGGCGTGGATATTTGCATCGACAGGACACCCGATCCATCGAAGCCGCGGTCGACGGCAGACAGACCACGCACAGATCTGATCATTAAACCGGCGCCGACAACAATCACCACGGCAAACACAATCTCTCCCACAACCAGCGCGCGGCGCCAGAGCGTGCGTGCGCCGCCCACTGACGCATTGCGGCCGCCATCTTTTAATGCCGCGGCAGGAGGAATGCGCGCAGCCGACAGCGCGGGCACAATTCCGGCGACGAGCACCGCAAGCAACGTCAGCGCCAGCGCGCAGGCGACAACCCGGCCATCCACATACGTCTCGGCCATTCGTGGAAAGCTTGCCGGCGCGAAGCGGCGTGCTGCGGCAGCGCCGAGGAAGGCAATCGCCGTTCCTGCTGCGCCACCGAGGGCGGCGATGAGTACTGTTTCTGTGAGTACAAACCGTGCGACCCGCGCGTCGCCGGCTCCCAGAGCCACGCGCACTGCGAGCTCACGGCGGCGCTGATCGCTGCGAAGCAGCAGAAGTGCGGCCACGTTGGCGCACGCAATAAGCAGCAGCAAAGCTGCGGCTCCGAGGGCGATGAACAGCACTGGGCGTACCGTGCCCATGATCTGATCGTCAACGGCCACCGCGTAGGCTCGAAAGCGACGTTCTGCAGGTAGCACGCCATCACGCACGAGCGCTGCGACGAGACTCGCCAGCTCCCGATTGGCTGAAGTGGACGTCGCGTTGTCTGTAAGCCGCGCAACAGCGTAGAAGTTGTGGTTGCCACGTCCCCCGGGGCTGAACGCCGGCCCGGGCGTTGCCCCCTGGTCCTCCGCATTCGTCGCCAGCGGCATCCACGCGAGCGTCGGACCATCGCTCCCGAAATCCAGCGGCAACTTGAACCCCTGCGGCATAACACCAATCACCGTGGCGCCCGCACCATCTACCTGAATCTCGCGTCCGATAATCTGCGGATCGGCTTCATACCGGCGCTGCCACAGCGCGTGGCTCAGTATGATGACCCTCGCGCTGTTCGGGGAATCCTCCTCCTCGGTGAAATTGCGGCCCAGCAGCGGTTTAACGCCGAGGATCGGAATGACCGGGGCACCAATTTGCGCAAAGCGAACTCGCTCGGAGGCATCGCTGCCGGAGATGGTAATGGTTCCGTCGCCAAACAGACCAACGTCTTCGAAGGAGCGAACGCCGGCCTTCCACGCTTCGTATTCATCCCACGAAAGCCACGTTTGATCGAACCCTTCCCACGCGCTCCAGACCACGGCAACGCGCTCCGACTGAGCATACGGGAGTGGATTGAGCAGCACAGCATTGGAAACACTGAACAGCGTGGTCGCCGCTCCGATGCCGACCGCGAGCGTCAGCAGCGACAGTGCAGTGAACCCCCGCTGGCGAAGCAGCGAACGGGCGGACAAAGCCACGTCGCGTCGGAGCTGGTCCCAGGCAGTGCTGCCTCGCTCGTCGCGCACGTCGTCCTTGTACCGCTCGACATTACCGAACGCCTTACGGGCGCGACGAGAGGCTTCCCGCGCAGAGTCGACATCACCCTGGTGGTCCGCACGATCCTGCGTTTTAATGTGATCTGCTTCCATATCCAGATGAAATGACAGCTCTTCGGCCAGCTCCTCTTCCTGATGACGTCGCTGGAACACGGCGACAAGCGCCGCCCGCACCTCGTGATACCAGGCCATGTCATACCCTCCCGATGTTGAGGCGGAGCACCCTGTTAACCGCTCCGGATGAGCGTTGCCAGTCCGTGATCGCCCCTTCGAGCTGTTTGCGACCTTCGGTGGTCAACGCGTAGTAGCGGGCGCGGCGATTGTGCTCAGTAGCGCGCCAATCCGACCGCAGCCATCCGCGACGCAGCATCCGCTGCAGCGCCGGGTAGAGCGATCCCTGATTGACGTCGAAGACGTCCCGTGAGTGCTCCCGCAGCTTGAGCGACAGGCCCCACCCGTGCTCGGCCCCGACGGTGAGCAGCTTCAGCACCAGCATCTCGAGAGTGCCCTGCAGGACATCGGTGCGATCAGATGGTGCCATACTCCTTTAGACCGCCAAAAGGTGCGAAGGGTTTAAGTACCGATGCAAAAGGGGCCGCCCCCGGAGAGGTCGGCCCTTCTTCAACGGAGAATCCCCTACGAAGCGACTTTCTTGTCCTTCAGACGACTCTTGAGGTGCGCTTCCATCTGAAGGCGAGGTACACCGTTCATGATCCAATCGGGCGGAGTTTTGCCAAGCAGGAACGTGTCGAAGTACTCCATCATCCGAACCGTGTAATCCTTCTGGTTCTTGGGGAGCTGCAGGCCGTGATTCTCACCAACGTACTGCAGCATGATGACGTTCTTTTCCTGCTCGCGCAGTGTGTTGAACCACGTGATTCCCTGATTGAAATCGACGGCACCGTCTTTCTCGTTATGCAGGATCATCACCGGCGTCTCAACCTTGTCGGCAAAGAAGGCGGGGGAGTTACGGATATATGCATCCTGATTGTCAATGTAGCTCCCTTTGAATCGCCCCTGGGAGCTCTCAAAGATGGCCATATCCGCCGTGCCTGTGTTCCAGTACACGGAGTTGTACATGCTGATCATGTCGGTGAGTGGCGCTCCGGTGACGATCCCGGCGAACATCTTGCCGGTCTGGGTCGCGAGGAAAGACGACTGGTAGCCACCCCACGAGTGGCCATGCAGGCCAATCTTCGATTCATCAACGATCCCCGTCGCAATCAGCGCTTTCACTGCGGGTACCACACACCACACCGACGACATTCCCGGATCATTGATCGTGTACACAATGTCGGGCTGGAACACCGCGTAACCGCGCGACGTGTAGACGCTCGGGTTGAAGGCGCGGGTTTCGTTAGGCACGGGATACTGGTGCAACCCCTGCGACAACTTCTCATAGATGTACACCACGGCCGGCACCTTCTGCCCCGGCGTGTACCCGGCAGGCAGATAGAGCGCTCCCTGCAGTGTATCGCCCTTGTCGCTGACATAATTGATCAACTGCGCTCCCGTCGCCCACGCATACTCGGCCTGTTGGGGATTGGCGTTCGTGAGGCGACGAGGAGAGGCGAAGGTACGTTCGGCAACGTGGTAGTCCGGGTACTCCTTCACCGTCTGCTTGCTGAACACCCATGTCTCGGCATCGCGCGCACGGGTGACAAAAAACTTGGCGTCGTCCCACAGCAGCACTTCGGCTCCGGCCTTCCCCGGAGTGACGCGTGCGAGTCCTTCTTTTTTGGTCCACTCGCCATACGTCTGCAGGTACAGCGGCTTGGACAGATTAATCCCCTTCTCCTTGGGATCGATCGTCACGCGCCGTGTGTAGCGGATGCGATCGCGCTTGCCGTTACCGGTCAGATTAACGAACGATCCTCCCTTTGCACCAACTTTCCACACGTCCCACCCGTCGTGGAGCAGGACACTGGTATTGTCGGACGACCAATCCAGCGCCTGGCGCGGCGGCTTGTCCACGTTGTGGTCGTCTTCGGTATTGACGAATGACGTCGGCGCACCCTTGGTAACGTTCGTCGTCGAACCGGTCGCGAGATCATACACATGATAGTCGCCATCGTCGTAGTACAGCACCTTCGTGCCATCGGGCGAAGAGCTCAGGCTGCCAAAACGGAGCGTCTGTTTAATCAGCTTGCGCTGGCCGGTTTTGATATCGACCGCGTAAAAGTCGCGACGCTGGCCCCCATCGATGGCATCGCGGCGCTCGTAGGCGCGACGGTCATTCCCGACCGCGAAACGGTCACGATCGGTCAGCGACACGTCGACCATGGAATCGCTGGCCAGCTGAACAAATTTGCGGTCCGCGACATGATACAGGGAAAGCAGGGAGCGTTGCTTGTCACGCCCCTCTTCGACCTGCTGTTGTGACTGAAGGCGAGGATCGCCCTTTCCATGCCAGATCACCAGCGTCGGCAGGTCGTCATCGGTGCCGCCCGCACCGGCGGGAGTCTGCATGGCTCCCGGGGTCCCGGCGACCGGCTTCACGTCAGGGCGCGGAGTCTTCGAATCGGGACCCGTCTTGCGAGGAGCGATGCCGAACACCAGCGCACTGTTGTCGATGGTCCATCGCGGTGCCCGATCCGGACTGATCCGCATCGACGTGGGGAACATCGCGTCATCGGCCGGAGCGAAGCTCCCCGTCGGGCCGCTGTTGCTCGCCAGGTTCGACCAACCGACCACGGTATAGGACGTGTCCGACGCGGCGCTGTCGACGACACCACGCAACACCGCGAGCGCGAATCCACTGTCGGCCCACGTCAATCGACGATACAACCCCTTCCCTGAATCCAGGGCCCGTACCACGTCGGTGGCAAGGTTGCGCAGCTGAACGCCGTTGCCGACCTGATCCTTGGCCTCGGTGGTCCACGCCAACATACCGCCGGCGTCGTCAAGTCCGAACTCGCCCACGGAACCAATCGTGCTCACCGTGCCCGTGCGCAAATCGAGGAGGAGCAGATCCGCAGCCGTGCTGCCTTCGGCAGCGTAACGGTGCATCACGATCCAGGTCGGCTTTTCTCCCGCGAACGCGTACCGGCGCACACGGTCGAACGACCTCAATTCACCGGTTGCCGCATTCAGCAGTGAAACACCGTTCTGCAGTGGCTTCTTGTCCTTCCGGAGCTTCCTGGCTTCGTCGGCAGTTGGATACGTGGTAAAGGCGGCCCACTGTGCGTCGCCTGACAGTACGACGGGCGCTCCAGCACCACCGCCGAATCCTGTGGGCGGCTCGCCGATCGGGAACCGGCGCTCGGTCGCGCCGCTCGCCGTGGCACGGAATACCACCTCGGCGTTGCCCTCGTTAGGTGCGAGCACATAGCCGAACATTTTTCCGTCGTTCGACGTGACCGCGTTGCGGATGTTCTTCCATGACGCGAGGTCGGTCGGATC
Organism: Gemmatimonadaceae bacterium; assembly: GCA_041749115.1. Taxonomy (GTDB): domain Bacteria; phylum Gemmatimonadota; class Gemmatimonadetes; order Gemmatimonadales; family Gemmatimonadaceae; genus JBGTBX01. The sequence goes on along the minus strand of JBGTBX010000200.1, from coordinate 4,762 downwards.
GAGGACCTTGAGGGTGCTTGTTTGTGCGCGCACCGGCGCGGCGCCGACAAATGCGATGGCGCCAATAAGAAAGGCGAGGCGATTGATTCTGAACACGGGGGCCTGGAGGGTTGGGGACCCCCATAACTTGGGCCGTCGATTCACGACATGCCAGCGTCAATTAATGCCGGAGGTTCAACCGCGGCTCAACGACAGTCGTGGCGGTGAAGCGAGATCACATCGCTCGCGCTTCTGCCAACCGCGTCACGGCTTTCTGGCGAGGCACCCCCGGTGACGGACATCGGCCGGGGCCGTCCTGACTCGGCGGACGGATTTTTCGTGACAACCCAAACCGCGTGATGCCTCTGCGCAGGCGAGCGCGAGGCGGCCCTAGGGCGTGGGCTGGTTGGGCGAGGGATTCTTACCCGTGTACCTGAATGTGATGCGGCCGCGGGAAAGGTCGTAGGGCGATACCTCGAGCTTTACCAAATCGCCTGCCAGGATACGGATGCGATGCTGCCGAAGCTTACCGCCCAGCGTTGCCAGAATCTCGTGCCCCCCCGGTAGCGACACACGAAAAGTCGCGTTGGGGAGTACTTCACTGACCGTACCTTCCATTTCAATGGCATCTTGTTTTGCCATGCATTCTCCTAAAACGGTGAATTCCTGCGGGCTCGAGCACACGTGCGCCTGCAGGAAAGCTTAAGTCTCACCCGCACCGCTCCATAGTACAAGGCCACTTTACCTCCCGGGAAGCGGTTCCGGCATATCGGCCACCACGTACGCCACGATTGCCATCGCTGCGACGCACATGGCCACCTCGCGCTGGTCCAGCTTGTCCACGGTGTCGGCGTCTGTGTGATGGTACCAGAAGTACTTGCTGCCATCGACGTTGAGCCCCATCCCCGGGACACCCAGCGCCATCATCGGACCTATGTCGGCTCCGCCGCCCCCGCGCGTGATCGCGCCGGCCTCGATGCCATCAAGCAGGCGCCCGATCTGGGTCATCAGCGCGAACGCCTCGTCGCTCCCGGTGAAACCAAAGCCTTGGGGCTTGAACACGCCGCCATCGGACTCAATCGCGAGGATATGTCGATCCACTTCGGATTTGTGCGCATCGCGATACGCGTTCCCGCCCGCAAGCCCGTTTTCTTCGTTGGTCCAGCCCACAGCACGGATGGTGCGGCGCGGCTTAAGGCCCAGACGTTTGAGCACGTTCAACGCCTCCCATGCCACGATGACACCACCTGCATCATCCATTGCCCCTCGCCCTACATCCCATGAATCAATGTGGCCACCCATCACCACAATTTCCTCTGGCTTCTCAGACCCGCGCAGCTCAGCAACCACGTTGCGCGACGGCGCATTTGGCAACGTGCGCGCCGACATACGCAGTCGGACAGTCACGCGTTCGCCGCGAGCGGCCATGCGCGCGAGCATGTCCGCATCTTCGGGGGTGATCGCCGCGTGGGGGATCTTCTTCACCGCCGGATCATACCGACTGCTGCCGGTGTGCGGCGTGCGCATGGAATACGGTGTGATGGAACGGACCAGCGACGCCACTGCGCCGGCTCGAGCGGCCGCAATCGCTCCTTCACGCCGATACGCCCCCGTCTCCCCGTAGTTCGTGAACACCGCGTTAAAAAGTACAATTTTACCTTTTGCTTCGGCTGCCCTGGCAGTCAGTTCATCAAAGCTGCTGACCACGAGCACCGGTGCGGTGATCCCGGCTGGCGGCGTCGCGACACTTCCACCCAGCCCCAGCATCGGCAGGCTTTGGCGACGCGGTGTCATCAGCTCAACACTTTCCGCGCCGCGCACCCAGCGCGGAACCATCACCGGTTCCCCACGCACGTTGTCCAGACCATCAGCGCGCATCGTCTTGAGCGTCCAGTCGATGGCGCTCTCCAGAGCGGCCGACCCACTGAACCGTGCTCCGAATGTTTCGGTCATCTCGGCGATGCGGTTCCATGCCTGACTATCTGCGAGCGCTGCCGCAATGATGCGATCTGCCGCCTGGCGATAAGGGGCCACCTTGGGCCCGATTTCTACGCGCGCCTGTGCGCCGAGTGACGAGGCAAGGAAGACGGCAGCACCCAGAGCGCTGGCAGTTCTCGTTAGGTACGCCAAATGCGTTGAACCGGGCGTCGCTGTGCCCGAGGAAATCCCGCCACGCGAGCGTAGCAGCAAACGGCGAATCGTGGTGCGGTCGGCGACGATGGACATAACGCAGCGGGGTTGGAGACAGAATCACACTCCCGCCAAGGTAGCCCTACCGCAATGCAGCGGACAGGTCAGAAGAGACAAAGGCGGCAGAGCGCCACCCCTCGCTCTACCGCCTCTGCCGTACTGCACACGTGGTGTTGCTAGAGAGTGATACCCACCAGGGCGAGTCGCCGATCGATCTTTTCATGCTTGCGCAATTCGCCGAACACACCGAAGCGGCCCAAACCCACACGAACGCCGCCACCGTAGTTATACCCGGAGACCTCGTTTGCTTTACCGTAGGAGTACTTGCCGTAGCCCCCGATGAGGTAGGGACTGATACCGGGAAGATTCAGTGGCAGTACTGCGTTCACGAAGTACGAGCGTGGGCTTCCGGTGATGTCGGAGCCTGCTGCCATCGCTTCAGCCCTCAGCGCAACGGGAAACAGGGGAAGGGCGACCTGAAGGCCAATCAGAACGTTTGAATTCTTGAGTGCGATACTGCTGCTGTCTGTGGTGGCGCGAGCTCCGGCGAGCCACAGCGTGACCGGCGCCTGAGCCTGGACCGTTTGCGTTGCTGCCACAAGCGCGGCCGCCAGAATAGCTGTACGCATAACGACTTGGGTCATAAGGTTGCCGCGCGGCTGTGCGCGGTGACAACGGTACGCGTGTGGGACGAGATGGTTCCGTCCTACCGATTCCAGCGACGTGTCACGACGGCACGCGTGATATAATCCAGACGCGGAAAGGAGCGCCTGAGATACGCATTGCCCTGCCGGCCGATGGAATCCTGAGCGGGGCCTGGAAACGTGGTTCCCCCTCGCGTCCCTGAATACTCCCAGTTCAGGGCATCCATCACACTCAGGCCGTCGACTACCTCACCAATCGGCGGGAACCCGAAGCCGTTTAGTGTGTCGAGCCGGGGCGTGTTGTCCACAAGATTGAAGAAGAGCTGGGTGCTTCGGGAATTGGGTCCGCCCCGCGCAAACGAAATCGTTCCGCGCCGGTTGGTGGCTCGAACGGGTTCGTCCGGAATCCCCTGCCCTCGCCATGCGCGGGTCACGGCGGTGTCGCCACTCGCCCCGAATTGTGCCACGAAATTGTTGATTGTCCGGTGGAACGCAATGTCTGTAAAAAATCCTGACCCGGTGAGATTGTAGAAGCGATCGACGCCCAGCGGTGACCAGTGCCGTCGAAAGCGCACGACCATCGTCCCTTTGGTTGTGTTCATCTGCACGTCAAACGAATCAGGTGCAGTACGCGAGAACAGGCTGGCCTGCGGATTCAGCACGGCCGGTACCCGGGCACATGCAACCGCCAGCAGCGTTGCCGCTGCCGCTAAACATACGGACGCACGAGATTGGTTGATCAAATGTGGTCACCCGATTCGTTGGATTTTCGGCCTGCTCCATGCGAGAGTTCGGAGTCCCGGCATCCGCATCTCACCCTGCGACGCAAGCTACTATCTGGAGATGCCATACCGCGTCAGGATGGCACGCACCGAGTCGATCGGCAGCGCATGAATGGTGCGCCCCCTGCTTGTCACCGTGACCGCTTTCAGCAGCGAGTTATAAATCGCTTCTTCGGTTGATTCAACCGTGGCTTGAAAGAGAGCCGACATCGCATCGTTCTGGAGATCGCTCACCATGCGCGTCCTTTCGTTCGGAGATCCGGACGTCGAAAGGCGCCGCCGCACCGACTCGGACGTCGAAAACGCGATCACGTAATCACCGCTGCCATTCGACGCCGACGAGCCGGTGCGTGAAAGGCCCATGACGGCCCGCGCCGCAATTCGTTGCAGGTTGCGGTCGGACAGCGGCGCATCAGTCGCCACCACCATCATGATTGATCCATCACCCCTCTCGGCGTCCACGTCATTTTTGAACGCGTATTGGCCGAGTGCCTGACCGATCGGTGCGCCGGCCATTTGCAGCACGCCGCCGAAATTTGATTGCACCAGAACGCCGATGGTGTATCCACCTAGCGACGCCGGCAACACGCGCGAGGATGTGCCGATCCCTCCTTTCCAGCCGAATGCGATGGTGCCCGCCCCCGCTCCAACCGCTCCTTCGAGCACCGAGCCGCCCGTGGCACCGGTCAGCGCCGCGCGCACCTGATCGGGACGCACTGCACGTGCGCGAATCGCATTCAGTGTGCCGTCGTTGGTTTCGCCGACGAGTGGATTGATTGAACCGACGCGCTCCATCCCGGGCTGCTCGAGCATCCATGATACGGCGGCATCGGCGACGCGCCACACGCACAAGGTGCACGTAAGCAGAACGGGGGATTCCAGCTCCCCGAGTTCCCTCACCTGTGTGACACCCAACAGCTTACCGAATCCGTTGCCGACGTGAATTGCCGCCGGCACCCGACTCAGATACGTGTTTTCGTTGTGCGGCAGTATCGCGGTGACGCCCGTGCGGATGGAGTCCCCTTCGATGACTGTGGTGTGCCCCACACGGACGCCCGCGACGTCGGTGATTGCATTCAGCGGCCCCGGGGTGAATATGCCGGGCCGAACGCCAAGTTCGCGCGCACGCGGTCGTATTTCGTTCGTCTGCGCCTCGATCCAGGTCGA
>JBGTBX010000199.1:0-17237 GCA_041749115.1 Gemmatimonadaceae bacterium | reverse complement strand
AGCCCCCATGCGGTCGTGTTGATTCCGGCGTTGCGCGGAATACCGGTAATTGTGCGAATGAGTTTCCCCGCGTCATCCAGCACCTCAAGTTTCACGACCGTCGAGGCGGCAGGCTTCTCTCGCAGCTGGTAACGAACAATCGCACCGTACTCGGGGTTGGGACCCATGAACAATGAATTGCCGAGCGATCCCTTGTTCATCTTGGTAGCAAAACGTGTTGCTGTACGCATTGGGAACAGATGCACCGGCCTGGCCGCAGCGGCCGCAAGCTCCTGCATCACCGAAGCATCGTCGAGGATAAATGCACCTCTGCCATGTGTGGCGACTATGAGATCGTTCTCTCGCGGATGTACAATCACTTCGTGTACAGGAACAGCGGGGAGATTGCCGCCGACGCGGAACCAGTCATTGCCGCCGCTTACGCTCACATAAAGCCCGATCTCTGTGCCAGCGTACAACACATCCGGGTTCTTCGGATCTTCGCGCAGCACCTGCAGATACGCACCATCGGGGAGATTACCGCTGATGTTGGTCCACGCGCCGCCGCAGTTCGTGGTTCGATAGACATACGCTTTGAGATCGTCCATGAACTTGCGTTCGAATGTCGCGTACGCAGTGCACGCAGCGCGACGACTGGCCTCGATGTGGCTCACAACTGCTTCCGGACCCACCCCAACCACGTTGCGATCGACTCGCGTCCAGGTGGATCCATCATCGCGTGACACGTGCAGATTACCGTCGTCCAGCCCGACCCAGATGATTCCTTTCTGTACGGGAGATTCGGCGACACTGTAGATCGTGTTGTAGTACTCAGCTGTAGTCGCCTCGGTGATCGCGGGACCGCCAGCCCAGCCATGTCGCGTGGTATCGTTCTTCGACAGGTCGGGGGAGATCGCGTCCCACGTACTCCCGAAGTCCTTCGACCGGAAAAGCACCTGCGAGCCGAAGTAGAGTGTCTTGCCGTCATGCGGCGACGCGATAATCGGCGCGTTCCAGTTGAAGCGGTACTTGAGGGCATTCACCGGGCCGCCATCATTGCGGCGCGGTTGCGGTGAAACGTCTTCCTGCTCGCGCGTGCGCATCTGCGTACGGAAGATCATCCCGCCCTGCGCGTCGGTCACGAAATAATCAGGATCGTCAGGGTGTGTGACCTGATAGTACCCATCACCATAGCTTACCAGATTCCAGTCGTCGACAAGGATCCCCAGGGGGTCCCGCGTGCGGCTCGGGCCAACCCAGTTGCCGTTGTCCTGCAGACCGCCGCCGAGGAAGTAGAACGGCTCGCGATTATCCGCGTGCAGTTGATAGAACTGGGCGAGTGCAAAACGATTCGGGAATGTCCAGGTGTCGCCCTGATCGCGCGATACGGCAATACCACCGTCGTTCACCTGCCAGATGCGCCGGGGATCCTTGGGGTCAATCCACATCCCCTGGAAATCACCGTGCACGTCCTGCGCGATAGTGCGGAAGTTCCGACCGCCATCGATGGAGACGGACAGCTGGCACGCGATGGCGTACATGCGATCGGAGTTCTGCGGATCCACGCGCAGGTCGGCATAATAGAATCCACGACAGAGTGTCTGGGCGTTGTCGCTGGTCTTGCGCCATGTCTCACCCTGATTGTCGCTGCGCCACACAAAGCCCTCGTGCGATTCCGTGATCGCGTACACGATATTGGGCTCGGAGGGGGCCACCTTAACGCCAATGCGACCGACGAGTTTGGGAAGGCCGCCGCTCAATTTGCGCCACGTCATGCCTCCGTCGACGGACTTGAAAATTCCACCAGCTTCTGACCCGCTCGTGAACGTCCACTGTTTACGATCGAAGTGCCACATCGCCGCGTACACGACGTTGGGATTAAGCGGGTCCACGTCCATATCCGCACAGCCATGTCGGTCATCAACAAACAGCGTCTTGCTCCACGTCGCGCCGCCGTCCTTCGACACAAACACGCCACGCTCGGCGTTGGGGCCGGCCATGTGGCCGATGGCGCAGACGAACACGTGCTGCGGGTTCGCCGGGCTCACAATCACCCGCGCGATGTGCCGCGTATCGCCGAGTCCGATGAAACGCCAGGAGGTACCACCGTCGGTGGACTTGAACATGCCTCGACCGAATGAGGTCGAGTTGCGCGTGTTTGATTCACCTGTGCCGACGTAGATGACGTTCGGGTTGCCCGGCTCGAGCGCGAGGTCGCCGATGGAAAGCGTCGGTTGTTTCTCGAAGATCGGTGTCCACGTGGTGCCACCGTTGACTGTTTTCCATACGCCGCCAGCAGCGGTGCCCACGTAGACCGTGTTCGCGTCTCCCGGGACGCCTTCGACGTCAGTGGCGCGCCCCATCATGTTTGCAGGGCCAATCGCGCGGAAATTCAGCGATTGCAGAACGGTGGTGTCGATCGCGGCTCGTTGTCCGAGCAATGTGAGCGGAGCGCTGATGAGGAGCGCGGCGAGGGAGCGAGCAAAGCGGGAGGCGGTGTTGCGACGCATGAACGGCGGGGGGAACGAGGGCGGGAGGGCGCTGCTTGAGGCAAAGGTTAGGATGCGGCGCCCCTCGCCGCGGCGCAAGCGAAGATGTCGCAGCGGCGGCGTCTCCTTGCCGATCAGGTCAACCAGTCGCATTGTCCGGACGCGAAGAGGAATTCGAGTGCGGCCTGACGTGGATTCCTCCTCGCCCCGAAGCGGATAACGTGCTTTGGTGCGGTCTGAGAGCGGGGGACCCTGTCGGCTTCTGGCTACAGATCCTGCTGCAGATCACCGTTGGTGTAGCAACGGGAGGCGTCCTGGCAATCTGTGGGCGGTTACCGGCTCCTCAGAGGAACCGAACAGACCCTGGCGTGCACGCCTAACGAATTTTCCGTTCGCGTCGTCGAGCGTTCGTCACGCGATGGCCGCGGTCACGCTGTGAATCGCAAAAAAACTCCGCGCTCAGCGCGGACCCGACGCTTCCGCCTGCGCCGCACGCTGCAGCTGCTCCCATGTAACCGACACATGCTTTAACTCGGTGCGCAGATTGCCGATCGCGAGCCGAATTGTGTATCGATCGTTCAGCTTGGTATGCGAGAGGTACACCGACCCCTCTGCGTTTACATCGGCGAGAATCCGCTCGTTCAGCGCGTCGGCGTCTTCGTCGTTCACCCCTGGCGGCGCGTAGCGAAAGCAGACAAGGGAGAAGGGTGCCGGCGCCATCAGCGTCCAATCTTCTGCTGCCGCAATCCATTGAGCGAACTCGGCAGCGATGTCCATCTGGTATTGCAGGCGCTGTCTGAGACCCTGCAGCCCAAAGGCGCGCATCACAAACCACAGTTTGAGTGAACGAAAACGACGGCCGAGTTGCACGCCGTAGTCCATCAGGTTCACGGCGTACGATTGCTCGCGTGTGGTGAGGTACTCGGGAACGAGTGCGAAGGCGCGCTTGAGCGTATCGGGGTCACGGACAAAAAGTGTGGAGCAATCGACAGGGACGAAGAGCCATTTGTGCGGATTAACAACAATGCTGTCCGCGCGCTCCCATCCGGTGAAGTGATGGCGGTGTTCCGGTATAAGAGCGGCAGGACCGGCGTACGATGCGTCCACATGCAGCCAGACTTTTTCACGTTCGCAGATCGCCGCGATATCGCTGACGGGGTCGACGCTGGAGGTACTCGTCGTGCCCAGCGTCGCGACGATGGCAAGTGGGCGAAGACCGGCCGCCCGGTCGATACGAATCGCTTCTTCCAGCTTATCGGCACGCATGCGGAAGTTGTCATCCACCTCAATATGTACGACGTTCTGCTGGCCAATGCCCAGTGTGATGGCGGATTTATCAACCGACGAGTGCGAATGCGCCGACGTGTACACACGAAGCACGGGCAAATCGGCACGTCCCGCCATTCCGCGTTCGCGGATGCCAAGGTCGAGCGACTCGCGTGCAGCGGCCAGCGACAACATCGTCGAGATCGATGCGGTATCGTTGATAAATCCAAACCAACCCGCGGGCAGTCCCATCGCCTCGCGCAGCCAATCCACGACGCGGAGTTCAAGCTCGGTGGCAGCGGGACCGGTCTTCCACAACATGGCGTTGTTGTTCAACGCGGCGATCAGCATCTCCGCCACGATCCCCGGCATCGACGCAGTGTTGGCGAAGTACGCCATAAAGCCGGGGTGATTCCAGTGCGTGATTCCGGGAACGATCAACTGCTCAAAATCCTGCATGAGTGTCGCGAACGGCTCCCCCCGTTCGGGAGCAGACATGGGGAGCTGAGCAGCCAGATCGCCGGGGGCGACACGCGGCAGCACCGGAAGCGTCGCATTCCCTTCGAGGTATCGTTCCATCCACTCCACCGCCTGCATCGCAAAGTCATGAAACTCGCGGGGCGAAAGATCGCGCGAAGTGTTGCCCTCGTCATTCATCTGCGCATCCACCGAAGAGGAGTTCGTCATTTCCAGCGGAAGAGGCGGAGCGCTGTGAAAAACGCGACAACCATCCACGCCCACATGATCCCGAGTTCAGGCAGCAGCGCCATGCCGTTAACGCCCTGGAGCATGTTGAGCCGCAGCGCATCGACGGTTGCTGTCAGTGGTAGCGCCTGAATGAACGGCTGTACGGTATCTGGAAAATTGGTCGCAGCAAAAAACACTCCGGACGCCACCCACATCGGCAGCATCACGATGTTCATCATGCCCGACGCAGCCTCGACGGTCTTCGCGCGTGACGCAATAAGCAGACCCAGCGCACCGAAGCAGAGTGTGCCCGAAAGCGCTATCACAGCGAAACTCAACCACGAACCGCGCATCGGCACGCCGAAGACCTTGACACCGAACCCGGCGATCACTCCAATCTCCACAATCATTAAGCAGAGACGCATCAGCACAAAGGACATCAGATACTGCGAGCGCGACATCGGTGTGGCAACGAGCCGCTTCAACAGTTTCTTACGCCGCGAATCCACAATCGAAAAGCCGATGCCCCAGATACTGCTCCCCATCAGATTCATCCCGAGAAGTCCGGGCAAAACAAAATCGATGTAGCGGGACCCGCGCTCACTGACACGCCGCTCTTCCAACACAATGCGTGTCTCTGTCGGTTGCAGCGCGCGCTGCACGAGGAGTCGGGCACTTCGCGCCTCTTCGCGCGCCTCATCCAGGATGATGGTCGGGCCTCCCTCCGAATTGCTCAGCACCAGTGCAAAACGACCGAGTCGAATGGCGTCATCAATTGAGCTGTCTGGAACAATCGACACATCAAGCAGTGAATCACGGGCCAGTACCAGGCGCAGTGAATCGGCCTGCACGCTGCTTTCTGCAATCGCAATCTTCGATACGTCGGCGGGGCGCGAACGAAACGCAATCCCAAGACCGCCGGCCAGAAGAATTGGGAAAATAAAGGTCCAGAACACGGCCTCGGGTTCACGAAGGAACTCGAGAAACCGCACACGGACGAGTTCCAGCATGGAGGAGTGCGTCTCCACGTCGCGCGGAGCGTCGTCGGTAATCATTCGGGATCCCGCAACTGTCGGCCGGTCAGCGACACAAAAACGTCCTCAAGGGTCGGCGAGTGCGTTCGGAGTTCGGTCAGTGTCACCTCTCGTTCAGCTACAAGGGTCAGCAGCGCCGGAATGGTCTCATGGGCACGGGAAACCTGCAGTGCCAGTGACGTCACGTCTGAGCGGACCGAGATCACGCCTGGAAGTGCGGCAAGATCCGCCTTTGTTAATGTCCCCCACTCTGCAGCTGCACACTCCACTACCTGCTCCGCGCCGAGCTGTCGGATCAGCTCACGAGGTGAGCCGAGTGCGATGACTCGACCGCGATCAACAATGGCGACGCGATCGCACAGCCGTTCTGCCTCGTCCATGTAATGTGTCGTGAGCATTATGGTGCGACCCAATGAACGCAATCGATCAATCACTTCCCACAACTGGCGTCGCGACTGTGGATCCAGACCAGTTGTGGGTTCGTCGAGAAAGATCAGGTCGGGATCGCCCACCAGTGCGCACGCGACGGACAGACGCTGCTTTTGCCCACCGGACAGAGTGACAATACGTGCGTGCTTCTTTTCGCCGAGCTGTACGAGGTCGAGCGTCTCATCCACGGCGCGACCTCGATCGTAAAATGAACGAAAGAGGCGAACGGTCTCGCGCACGGTGAGCTTGTCGGAGAACTGCGTTTCCTGAAGTTGTACGCCCAGCCGCTGACGAAGCGCTCGGTCATCGCTCGTCCACGACATGCCGAGGACCTCTACCGAGCCCGAGTCGGGTGTATTCAGTCCCTCGAGGATCTCAATGGTGGTGGTTTTCCCCGCTCCATTGGGCCCGAGCAGCCCGAAACACTCCCCGGTCATTACGTGCAGATCGAGGGTATCCACGGCTTTTACGGTGCCGTAAGTCTTTACGAGGGATTCGACCTTAAGCGCTGTGCCTCGCACGGTTTGGGGCTGGAGCATGGGGTAGGAATGTATCAAGCGCGAGGTGAGGCGTGCATCTCGACCGAAACCAGGGACGGTGAGCGGCGTAGTAGGAGCAGGGGTTCCCAGGAGAGTCTATGCTCGTAGTGCTGTCGATCGCGTTGGTCATGCAGGATGTTCAGGTCAAGGTCGGCAAGGCCGAGCGTGACAGCGCTGAAGCGGCGGCGAGGCGGGACTCTATCCAGGCAGTGATGCTGGAGCGTCAGGCATCACGTCGCCGCCGCCCACCCGTACGTATCCCGGTTACGCCTGAGCTCGAACGCACCGCGTTCCGCAACGAGGGTGCGCGCGACATGCTCATGAAGGCGCGTGTGGCGCGGCTGAGTCAGGACTCTTCACTCCTGTCATACGACGCCACGGCTTACCAGCGCATGTCCGTTGGACTCGGCTTTCGGGCGATTGGTCGTGACCGGCTCCTGTTTCGCAGCGAGAACGCATCTCGCGTACGTTGGTCACGAGCGAACGGTTTGCTGATCGACATAAAGGGACGCAGGACGGCGATCCCGATGGTGGCAAGTGAAAAGGATCGCAAGGAAGTAGATGTCGAAATGGGCGACATCTCCCCTATTCCCTACACGCCGGGCTCGGAGCCACTGTGGGTAGGCGTCGGCTCGGGAATGGCCAAAGCAGAAGTGGATGAACGCGAGCTTGTGCATCCGATCGCGTTAGGCGCCGAAGCGTATTATCGCTATGAAGCAGGCGACTCGCTCACCATCACACTTTCGGAGGGCCGTGTGATCAGGTTGCGGGAGCTGCGCATTGAGCCTCGGCGCCCGGAATGGAAATTCTCTGTTGGCTCGTTCTGGTTTGACGAATCCACGGGTCAGTTGGTGCGCGCGGTCTATCGATTTTCTGCGCCAATGAACATTTGGGCCGTTGCCGACGAAGAAACCGCGCGTGATCAAGAACGATCAGGAAACAACAATTCGGATGATGAGGTACCGGGGTGGGTGAAAGGCATGATGTCGCCGATGGAGGCGAATCTCGAAGCGGTAACGATTGAATACGGGTTATACGGTGGCCGCTACTGGATGCCGCGGGCTCGTTATGCCGAAGGACACGCCAAGGCGGGTTTCATGCGAGTGCCATTTAAGCTTGAGGAGAGCTTCAAGTTTGCAAGTGTCAATGGCACCGACTCAATCCCCGTACCTGAGCCCGGTTCGCAAACGCGTCGTGAGGTTCGCGACTCGCTGTTCGGAAACGACTCAACGCCGTGGCGCGATTTGCCCAGAGAAGTGAGACAGGAGCGTTTGCGACAACTCGCGGTCATCGACTCGAGTCGTCGCGCGAGCCGCCGAGAGCGCAGGGAGCAGGAGTGTGCAGCGACGGGATCCTTCACGAGAAGGGAGGAACGGGAGGACGGTGGAGTGGTCGCGATGGTTCGCAAGCCGTGCAACGATTCGGTGCTCGTCAATTCGCCTGATCTGCCCGGTTCGATCTATGCCGATGGTGAGGAGTTATTCGGCGGCGCCGAGCGCGATGAACTACGCAAGGCGCTCGGCTTTGGAACACAGGCGGCCTGGGCGCCGCGGCCGATATTGCTTACCTATGGGCTTGGCCAGACGCGGTACAATCGCGTCGAGGGATTTTCGACCGCACTGAGTGCCACTCAGCTTCTCGGGCGAGGCTACACCTGGGATGCCACTGCGCGTCTGGGAACAGGCGACGTGAAGCCGTACGGCGAACTGGGCATCACACGGAGTAACGGACAGCATCAGTATCGGGTCGGCGCATACCATCGGCTCGGAGTGGCCAACGACGATTGGGGCAGCCCACTCTCGTTCGGGTCATCGGTGAGTGCATTGTTCTCAGGTCGCGACGAAGGATTTTACTACCGCAGTGCCGGTGTGGAGGTGGAGCGGTCACTGGTGCGCGGCGGCGGACGCCGCGTGCGCGTGTTTCTGGAGCAGCACCGCAACGCAGAAGTGGAAACCCAGTTCTCGATTCCGCGCGCATTCGGCAGCGATCGGACGTTCACGCCTAACGTCGAATCTGAGCGTTTGACCCTTGCAGGGATCGGATTCCGCGACGGCTTCTCGCGCGGGCTTGACCCACTCGGCTGGCGCATGCTGGGAGATGTAAAGATCGAGGGTGGATACATGCTCGATCGGCAGCTGAGTGATACGACGGACGCATTTGCACGGGTGTCGGGCGAACTCTCCGTCGCGCGCGGTTTTGGCCCTCGCTTTATGGGCGCGGTGACGGCGAGCGCGGGTTATTCGCTTGGTGCTCCGGCGCAGCGGCACTTCTTTCTTGGTGGTGCCCAAACGGTGCGGGGTCAGAATGTCGGCGCTGGAATCGGCGAAGCGTACTGGTTAGGCAGGCTTGAGCTGAGCCGTGCAACGGGGGTGATCAAGCCGGTTGTGTTCGGTGACATCGGTTGGGCCGGTCCATGGAGCGAGCGCTCGTCGCCGGGCCGACCGCTGAGCGGTGCGGGAATTGGTACCTCGTTGCTCGATGGCTTGATTCGCTTCGATCTCTCGCGCGGCATTTATCCACAGCGACAAACTCGTTTCGACGCTTATCTGCAGGCTCGGTTCTAGCGTCGCGGAAACGGGGGATGCACATTGGGGGCTCTTTACACCCTACTTCCCCCCTTGTGCGCTGGAGGCAACATACATGTGGACTGAGTACAAAACATTCCTCATCAAAGACAACATTATCGGTCTGGCCATCGCGGTCATACTTGGCATGACTCTGAACAAATTGGTCGGCTCTATTGTTGACGATCTGATCATGCCGCTCATCGGGTTGGTAGCACAGGGGGACTGGCAGGAGATCGTGGTGCCTCTCTCAGCAGATTCAGAGTTGGGAATCGGCAGGTTCCTCGCTGCACTCGTGAACTTTTTCATTGTTGGTTTTGTATGCTGGCGCATCGCGAAGGCGTTTGTGAGGCCGGAGCCGGCGAAGAGCTGAACAGATTTGCACAACGAGGGGCCCTCAACACGGGGCCCCTTGTTTTGTTCATCCAGCTGTAACGAGGAGAACCGTATCTGGCGTTAGGGGATCGTGAGTTCTCCCTGGCACATCAGCACTGAGCTGCCACCGACGCGAACCGCTGTGGTGGCCCCATCGTGGCGGTCTGCTTCGACATGGATTTGGCTGGGCCGGCCCATTTCATAGCCTTGCTCAACGATCCACCGCAACGTGCCGTTGGTACGTGTGTCGCGCGCCGCGAGGTAGCCGCCGAGTGCTGCGCAGGCGGAGCCCGTGGCCGGATCTTCCGGTACGGATTCACCGGGCACGAAACAGCGTGCGCGCACCTGATGGTCTGCGTGTTCAGCGTCGAGCGCGAAGACCATCACGTTGTTGTAAGGTGTGGACTGTAATGCAGTTTCCCACAAATCCGTTTTCAGTTTAGCGCGGGCGACGGCTGAGCGGTCGCGCAGCGGGACAAAACTGAACGGGAGGCCGCACGACACGGCCTGTGGGTGCCAGGCGCCGCTGAGCAGATCTGCTTCACTGAGTGAAAGCATCGCGGCGAGTTCGGCGTTTGAAGGGAGCGGTGGCATGATTTCAGGGAGCTTTGCCACAGTGAGTTCTGTGAAGTACGGGCGCCCCTGCTCAGCTGCAATTCGAACAGGTATGGGGCCTACAACTTCTTCGAAGACGATTCGTGTGTCGTCACCGGTCAGCTTGATGTCACCGATGGACGCAAGGACGAACGCTGTGCCAACAGTGGGATGTCCGGCGAACGGCACTTCGCCGCCCGGTGTGAAGATGCGGACCTTGCGTGTGTGGCGCGCGTCGGCGGGCTGCAGGACAAACGTTGTCTCGGAGTAGTTGAACTCGCGAGTGATGGCCTGCATTTGTTCAGTGGTGAGTCCGCGCGCATCGGGGAGGACTGCGAGCGGATTCCCTCCGAAGGCGGACGTGGTAAACACGTCCGCCGTGACATATTGGAAAGTGGGCAACTACTCTTCGCCCATGAACGGATACCGGTAGTCCGTCGGCGGCACGAAGGTTTCCTTCATCGTGCGCGGCGAGACCCAGCGCATCAGATTCATCTTGGATCCGGCTTTATCATTTGTTCCCGACGCCCTGGCGCCGCCGAACGGCTGCTGACCGACCACGGCTCCGGTGGGTTTGTCGTTGATGTAGAAGTTGCCGGCGGCGTTGCGCAGGCCGGCGACGGCTTCGCGAACAGCGTTACGATCATTGGAAAACACGGCGCCTGTCAACGCATACGGCGATGTTGCGTCGACCGTCGCGAGTGTCTCGAGCCACTTGTCATCATCGTAGACCCATACCGTCAGCACGGGTCCGAAGATCTCCTCGCACATGAGGCGATAATCCGCGGAGGGAGCTTCAACCAGCGTTGGTTCAATGAAATACCCGGTGTCGCCCTTTGCTCCACCGCCGACAATAATCTTTGCGTTCTGTTTGGCGTCGGCGAGGTACTCCGAGATCTTATCAAACGCTTTCTTGTCGATCACCGCGCTGACAAAGTTGCGGAAGTCGCGAACGTCGCCCTGCTTGATGTCCTGCATCAAGGCAACGGCCGCGTCGCGTACCGCCGGCCACAACGATTTGGGGATATAGGCTCGGCTCGCAGCTGAACACTTCTGGCCCTGATATTCGAATCCACCGCGCACCATGGCGACGGCAATCGACATGGGGTCAGCGGACGGATGCGCCACAATAAAATCTTTTCCACCCGTTTCGCCGACAATGCGTGGATAACCACGATAGTTGGACATGTTGCCCCCGATCGTCTTCCACATTGAATTGAAGACGCCGGTGCTCCCGGTAAAGTGCACTCCGGACAAATCACGGTGCGGCAGTACAATATCGGAAATCATGATCGGATCTCCGGGGACAAAGTTGATGACGCCCGGCGGGAGACCCGCAGCTTCGAGCAGCCGCATCACGTAGTAGCCCGAAAGCATAGCGGTGGCGGCAGGCTTCCAGATCACAGCATTGCCCATCAGCGCGGGTGCGCCCGCGAGATTGCCGCCGATCGCCGTAAAATTAAATGGCGAGATCGCGTAGACGAATCCTTCGAGCGCACGGTAGTCCATCATGTTCCAGACGCCTGCACTCGAAATCGGTTGATCGGCGTAAATCTCCTGCGCGTACTGCGCGTTGAAGCGCCAGAAATCGATCAGTTCGCAGGCCGCATCAATTTCCGACTGGTACACGGTTTTGGACTGGCCGAGCATCGTGGCGGCGTTGACGGTGTCACGCCACGTGGTGGCGAGCAGTTCGGCGGCTTTCAAAAACACCGCGGCCCGGTCTTCCCACGCCCACTGCGACCAATCGCGCTGCGCGCGTGTGGCGGCTTCGGTGGCCATGCGCACGTGCTCGGCCGTTGCCTTGTGGTAGTTCGCCAGCACATGTCCGTGTGCATGTGGCATGACCGAGTGACCCAGGTCACCGGTGCGGAACTCTTTCCCGCCGATGATGATAGGAATCTCGACGCGCTCCTGCGACATACTCAGCAAGCGCGCCTTCAAGGACGCTTTTTCCGGCGAACCCGGTGCGTAGGCGCGGATCGGTTCGTTTATCGCGGTGGGAACACGGCGGGTACCATTAAAACCCGCGGCACCGGGCAAGGACGTAGTGGAATCTGAGTCGTGTTGAGACATGATTTCGGGTGAAAGGATGAAGCGGATGTCGCGCGCCACCAAAAAGGGCTCGCGACCGTTTCCTCAAACTAGCCCCTGAAGAAAAATGCTGCCAACGCGCGGTAGTCGGGTCGTTGTCGTTTTCGGTGTCTGAGTAACTTGCAGGTCGACAAGCGGGCTGCTGGCTCGCACCTCCAAATCAGGAAGATCCTATGTCCCAGGGACGTTTGCATAAGTACGCTGTGGTAGGACTCTCGCTTGTCGTCGCCGCCTGCGGCGGTAATGACGGTCCTTCGGGGCCGCCCAAAGTCGCCTCGATTACAGTCACGGCACCGAACCCTTCTCTCGAAGTCGGATCGACCCTGCTGTTCGCTGCCACGGCGAAGGATGCCGGCGGCGCGACGCTGGCCGGCCGCACCTTCACGTGGGAGTCGCAGTCACCCGCCGTGGCCACCGTCGACAACAATGGCGTCGTCATGGGAGTGACTTCTGGCAGCTCGGTGATCAAGGCGACGGCGGACGGAGTTTCGGGGCTGGCCAACATCACGGTAATTCCTGTCCCGGTCGCATTCGTTGAGATCACGCCGCGCACGCCCGCCGTGCTCCCGGGGGCCTCCGTACAGTTGGCGGCGGTCGCGCAGGATGCCATCGGACGCACTCTCGCAGGGCGTGCGATCACCTGGTCGTCTGCCAACGTGGCCCTTGCCACGGTCAGTAACACCGGATTGGTCCAGGGTGTGGCGTCGGGCAGCACTTTTATTCTTGCAGTGTCCGAAGGGCGTCGCGACAGTGTCGCCCTGCGTGTCAGATCAATCAATGCACCGTCTGTGTCGTCGACCGCTCCCGTGACGTGGACGCCGGGGCTGGCCACAGCAACCATCGCTGGGGTGAATTTCTCGGCGGTTCTGGCTGACAATCAGGTGTTTATCAACGGCACGCCGGCGACGGTGACGTCGGCCACGTCCACCGAACTTCGCGTGACCGTGCCCTCGGTGACCCAGCTCCCCTGCTCTCCGACCGGACCAGTGCCGCTTATTGTGGTGGTGAACGGCGATTCGGCACAGACCACGACCAATCTCGCCATGGCAACGCAGCGCACGCTTGCCGTCGGGGCATCGCTGGAGCTGACGTCGGCGTCGGACATTTTGTGCAACGAGTTCTCTGTCACCGGTGGTCGCTACTTGATCACTGCATTCAATGCGTCGCGGTTCGCGTCGGACCGGGTCAGTTTTCAGCTGCTGGCGGAGAGTCGCTCATCGACGACCGCGGCTCTGTCGCTCGCGGGCGTGCCACGTCCGGCGGCGCCAACTGCGGGCCCACTCAATACGGTCGCGAACAACGTGTTGAGCCGTTCTGCGGCGCACACATTGCTGCTCAATGAAAGCATCGACCGTATTGATCGGTCGCGCAATCTTGTCGGATCGTTGCGCGCCCGTCGGGATCTTGCACGCCAGGGGTCAGCATTCGCATCGAGTGCGGCGCGGTCGGTGTTCAGTGGGACCGCGGCAACGCGAACGCCAGCTGTTGCGCCTCCGAATGTTGGTGACCTGGTGTGGAAGCGCATGCGCAGGACATTCAACAGTGTGTCGGCCTTCGATTCCGTGCGCGCTCGGGTTGCGTATGTGGGACCCAAGATCATCATCCTTGAGGACACCACGAACGAGCTGTACGGACAGATGAATGCGGAGTATCTGGCGATTGGTGCCGAGTTTGACCAGAACATGTTCGGTTTTCTCTCGAATTTTGGTGATCCTCTCGTGCTGGATTCACTGACGGACAACAACGGACGGGCGATTGCACTCTTCACCAAGCGAGTTAACGAATTTGAATTGAGTGGAGGGGGCTCGCTGCTGGGTTTTGTTACATCGTGCGACTTTTTTCCGCAGACGGATCCCGTGCCGGGGAATGCGTGTGCCTCCAGCAACGAGGGTGAATACTTCTACGCCTTCGTGCCCAATCCCAACGGTGTTCGGGGCCGGTTTTCCCTGGATACATGGAAGCGATTTGCCCGGGGCACCATGATCCACGAAATGAAACACATCGTGATGTTTGCGGAGCGCATCGCGCGCGATGCGAACAACGCCGAGGAAACGTGGTTGGAAGAAGCGACGGCGCAGCAGGCAAGCGAGTTGTGGGCGCGTCAGAAATACGGCCGGGTGCAGCGCGACGACATTCGCTGGGCGCAGGGGCCAACGTGCGATTATGCGACCGTTTCACCGTCGTGTCCCGATCCGGTCGAGGGGATCGGGCATCATTTTCAGTTCTTGTATCTGCACTACGACAACAGCGAATCGAAGTCGTTCATCAACAACTCGGACAATATCATCTACGGCAGTTCATGGCTCTTTTCCCGTTGGTTAACAGACCAGTTTGACAACGGCAACGAGCCGATGTTTCTGCAGCAGCTGGTACAGCAGCAGAACGATCGCGGGATCACCAACGTCGAGGCAAGGACGGGTAAGCAGTGGCGCGATCTGCTGGCGCAGTTCTCCATGGCCGTCCTTGCTGACAACTATCCCAACGCCACAATAACCAATCCGCTCTATCGCATTCCGAGCTGGAACACGCGGGATGTGTTTGCTGGGATGAATGCCAACCTCGTCTTCCGGAACCAGGACGGTTCAACGACACCGGCGTTCCCGCGGGCATGGCCACTGAATGTTCGCACAGCGTCATTCGGAAACCTGCCAAGCGGTGCACGCAATGTGATCAGCCTGCCCGGAGGCGGCTTCGTGGCCTGGGACGTCAGCGGCCCGCAAAGTCAACCGCAGGTGTTCGCTCTTCGGGCGACCAATGGTGGTGTGGTGCAGTCCAACGTCGGCATGGTGATCGTTCGAGTGCAGTAGTTGCAGAGCAACACGCAGCCGTGCTGACTCACGGGTGCGGGAGACAGGGAAGCACGGAGCGCGCGCCTCGCCAGACGAAGCGCGCGTTTCGTATATTTGAGTATGCACTACTTCGGATCACACGCGAACGACGACGGCGGAATCCACATGGCCGTGCACCGCACAGCGGCGGCCGGGTTTCAGGCCATGCAGCTGTTCACTGCTAAGCCACAGTTCTACAACGACAAGATCTCCGTGAAGCAGGATCGTGTCGATCGATTTCGTACTGCGATCGTTGAGACCGGTGTCGATCCTGCGCTCTGTCTGGTCCACGCCGCGTACGTATTGAACACTGCCAGTCCCGACATGGATAAGTACGAGCGTGCCGCACTGGGGCTCTCACGGGAGGTGCAACGGTGCACACAACTTGGGGTGCTTGGCTGCTGCTTTCATCCCGGGTCTGCGGGTGATAGTGATCCATTGAGCGCTGCGGAGCGGGTTGGCGATGCGATCACACAAGCGCTGGAGAGTGCGCCGAATGGTGCACGAGTGCTCGTGGAAAACACCGCCGGAGGTGGGCGGACGATGGGTCGCACCCCGGATGAAATTGGCGACATGCTGGCCCGAGTTCCGCACGCGCTGCGCAGTCGCACGGGATACGGTCTGGATACCTGCCATCTGTTTGCGAGCGGTCTCGATTTCACTTCATCGCAACAGGCGTTGACTGCTTTGCTCGACCGGTTTTGTGAGGTGATTGGGGAGGCACCGGCCTTCATTCATCTCAACGATTCAGAGGGAGATTTTGCGTCAAACCGCGACCGGCACGCCGTGCTGGGCGAAGGCAAGATCGGCGAAGCGCCGTTTGGTTGGCTTCTCGCAGACGCGAGGTCGCACGGAATTCCACTGATTCTGGAGACGCCGCACGCCGCCGCATCGCGTGCCGACGACGACGTGACCCCCGACCCAAATGACGTTCGTACGCTGGAATTGCTGCGCCGCTTGAGCGCTTCGAGCTGATTTCACTGCAAAAAAGGGGGTTTCCCCCAAGGAAAACGCGCTTTACCTATTGCAAATTGCTTGCTTTCACTTAGCTTTTGCCCGTTGCAAGGCTGGTTTTCCGGGAGACAAGCAATCAACAACAGGAGCAAGACAATGGCTGCAAAGAAGAAGGCTGTGAAGAAAGCCGCCCCCAAAAAGGCGGTCGCAAAAAAGGCAGCACCCAAGAAAGCTGCGGCGAAGAAGCCTGCAGTGAAGCGTAAGGCGAATGCCGCCTTCATGAAGCCCATGACGCCGAGTCCGGCGCTGGCAGTTGTCGTTGGAAGCAAGCCGCTTCCGCGTTCGGCTGTAGCCAAGGCGCTGTGGGTTTACATCAAGAAGCACAAGCTTCAGGATGCCAAGAACCGCCGCAATATCAACGCAGATGCAGCGTTGAAGGCCGTGTTCGGTGGAAAGAGCACAGTCTCGATGTTTGAGATGACCAAGCTGGTGAGCAAGCACCTCTCGTAACCAAGAGGATTGTTCTGATGGAGGCGCGCTCCCTTTTGGGGCGCGCCTTCGTCGTTTTCCGGGCCTCCCTGGTCCTGCGAGTCCGGCACAATGCGGAACCCGGAGCGGGCGCGTCCCGTAGTTAGATTCTGTGGCTGCTCTCGTAATTGGTTCATGACTGAAGGCAGCGGAATAGCGGGCTCAAACATCTCAAGGCGGAATGGTTCGTGGCAAAGAAACCCTCTCAGGAAAAACCTCGCAATCTGGTAAGTGAGGCGCGTGGCAAAACGCGCGGTGGATCGGGGGGCGGAGGCGCGTCATCGCGGAAGTCCGGTTCCTGGACCGAAGGGCTCAAGGGCATCCTCGGTACCGTGGCCATTTTTCTCATCATCCGCATTTTTCTCTTCGAAGCCTATCGTATCCCATCGGGAAGCATGATCCCCTCGATGTTGATCGGCGATTGGTTGTTTGTGAATAAGCTGGCGTACGGCCCTCACGTGCCGTTCAGTGACATTAATCTGCCGGGTTACGACGAACCGGATCGTTACGATATCGCGGTGTTTGTTTCGCCGCCGCAGGTTGATCAACCGTGGGATCCGACGCCCATGCTGGTGAAACGTCTCGTGGGGCTTCCTGGAGACACGTTGCACATGCGCGACGCGAAACTTTTTGTGAATGGCGTTGAGCAGCGGCAGGGTTATGGCGCCGAGTCAGCGGTCGGAGACCCCAACGAAGTGAGCCCGCTGTTTGACTGGCAGAGGGAGTATTCGCTCGCTCAGTCGCGATTCGGATCGGCGCCGGTGCAGCCGACGCACGACAACTGGGGGCCACTGGTGATTCCTCCCGGTCGCTATTTCATGATGGGCGACAACCGATACAACTCGAAGGATTCGCGGTACTGGGGTCTCGTTCCGCG
>JBGTBX010000198.1:0-4972 GCA_041749115.1 Gemmatimonadaceae bacterium | reverse complement strand
CCAAGCGCGGGCCGTAGCGGTCAGTCATATATTTCGGGCCGTGTTGACAAGGCTTGCCTGGAGCTAAGTCACGATGTGGAAGCTGAGCTGGCGCCAGACGAAGCCCGGACCCAAATCGGCCTGGTTGCAAAGCTTAAGCCGCCGTACGCCGTGTTCCTGCGGAACAAATAGCGCTCACGGAATTAGCAGGCTGCCCGAAACGCCCCTCAGCTGGCCGATATGACTCTCGAGTCCGGCCAGCCAGGACGCTTCGCCGACGTCTGGAGAGGAACAACTGAAGCAGACGCGCATTGCTGTATCGACGTCACGCTCAGCGCAAATTTCGTTCCTTACCGCGGATGCGCCTCGAGAAAGGGCCATGTGGAGTACGGCTTGCTCGAAGCAAATGAACTTGCCGACGAGCTTCGCTGAATCGAGTGATGCTGGAAGAATCAACTTGCCCAACGCAGAAATCGCATTGCGGTCGCCCGTCAGCAAGTGCTTAAGATCACGCGAACTAAGCATCGAGATCAGCAAACATTCGCCACCATGCAGGGGTAACGCTTGGCGAAGCGCCTCGTACTCCAACTCAGCCGCAAGGATAGTTTCTTCGCCCGTCGGTTCTAGGGTTTCTAGCGTCGCGAGTGCGTTGTCGAGTTCAGACGCTGCGGCCTCCACCCGCGATGGTGGTCGCCTTCTTAATGCCTTCGGTAACACAAAGCGCGCCGACCCGAGGATGCCGTGTGAGTAAGGACCGCCTTGAATCGCGCCCAGTAAGTTAGCCAGAAATCCGTACGACGCACCCTTCAAGACCACGTCGTTGTCTACGACCGCGTCAGCCATGCAAACCACCCATCACCGCACGGACAAAGCTCTCGGATTCGTCCGGCAGTTCGTGCAGTTCAAGTTGCTTGAGCGCGATCTGGTTGATCACGCTCCACACTTCCAGCGGCCGTTCGTATATATGGGAAAGAGCGGCCATCGCCGTGGGCCAGGACTTCGTGGCATGCCCGAAGGCCAAAGCGACTGTCCCAGGTTCGATTCGTTCCAGTCGCCCTACGCGCGCGGCTTCGTCCGCCAGCTGACGTGCACCCCGCCCTTCGCCCTGCACAATGAGCTCCGGTCGAGCGCGACCCGTGAGTACTTCTAGTGCAAAGGCATCCGCCTGCTGTTCTTCTGGATCTTCGCCTGTCGTCAGCTCCTCTAGGCTCTCCAAGTCGACTATTGCGGCTCCCTCGGCCAAATGCCCTAGAAAGATGTGACCCAGCTCGTGCGCAACATGGAAGGCGATTGGCGCGGGGTATAGCGCGTCACGCGCAAGCAGGATCGCGAAGCGGTCTCCAGAGCGGACGCTCATAGCGCTCATGCGCTTGGCACTAAGTGGATACACGCGTAGGTGGACGACGGGGATACCAAGTGCCCACGAAGTCATGAGGAGCTCAATTAGCCCCACGTGAGGGCGGTCCGAAAGGAGCATGCCCCGCAATTCGGCGGCACTCAGTGCGCGGAAATCGCCGGCATTGGGCGTTGCGGCCAGGAGCATGCGAGATAACGCGGTCCCGAAAGAGGAAATGACCGGGCGTTCCCCGTTCGGGTCGCCACTGAAGCCCTTGAAGCGTGCAGTGTCATCCCAGATAAACCTCGGCTCCTCCTCTGCGATTAGGGAGCGTGGATCCAGGCCGAGTTTTCGACCCAACGTAAAGCGAAGCTCTGCGTTCGCCGAAGGGGACGCTTCAGCAGCGTCGCTCCACCATTCAGGCCAGGCAGCCGTAATCGCAGCGTCGCTCAGCCCGGCCCGTCTGATCAATCGCGCTTTGAAGTTCGCCGCACTTTCCGTCATCGTTACCCCTCTCGGCGACCTGACTCTTGGGCTCAATCTGCTATTGCCACTTACCTGATCAATGCGACGAAGATACGGGTCTGGTCCGCCGTTCCGGTCCAGGCACCGGCTAAGCCGGCCCGCAATTCGCTTTCAGGAAGTTCAAGGCAACTTTTTGTTTTTTGGTCCGTCTAACTGCATGAGACGCCCCGCGTGATACTCACTTTGGCCAGATCGGCGGAGTCTAGTTGCGTCAGTTTACCCACGCCTGTTTCCCAACCGGTTTTGCCGGAACACCATGCGATCTTGCGCTAAGTCTGATGCTGCAACTGCCGAAACTTCAGGAACGCCGGAAGGGCTTCCTCGCATTTTCTGTTGGACAAAGATGGGAGCGGAGGGCGGACAACTGCTGTCGGACATCATCCGCCGCAAGGATCTCGAACGCGAATGCGGCGACGGGGTGTTCGCGTGGGGGATTGGCAATTCTGTCGGAAGTGCGATCAAGCACGCAAAGTATGCTGAACAGGTAGCGGACTTGGAAGCACTCTTCTCTCCGATGAAGTCGGCTCCTAGGGCGATCGATTCCGCACCTGCCTCAATCGTCATGTGGCTGGGGTTTCACTTCGGCTCTGAAGTTGGACCTTTGCCCGAGCACATGCTGGTTACTAGCCGCGGTGAGTATGGGAGCGGCGAGGAGAAGCGGGGCCATTACGCGCTGATCTGCCGCTCATCGTCATCGCTTGCGGCACGACCTGTCCAGCATCGGATTGATCACCGCGCTGTTCGCAATCTTGTGAGCTCCAATCCGGTCGGCTCTTCCCAAGTTACGTCAGTGGTGCGGTATCAATCGGTGGACTCGCAAAATGCCGTTTACCCTGTGCTTTTTCGCGCGAAGCTGCTGGATCAAGCATTTGTGAAGCTGGCGGTGCCCGTTTTGTTGACGCGCGAGCTATCGGGCCTGTATCGCGCATTGTGCGCATCGCAAACACCCCAAGAGTGGCGGTCCGGCATAAGAGCACTCAAAGGAGCTGTCCGGCCACAGTGGCCGCAGGCTCCACAGTCGTCACTTTTCGCTGGGGCTCTTGGCTAGCTGGCTACCTAATAACGGTCGACGCTGCATCGTCTAATGCAAGAAGCATCGCTCCCACGATTTCCACACATGCACGACGAAATAGCTCTTGCTGGTGTTTCGCTCGCGCTAGGGAGAAAGCAGCGCGTCGAACACTGAGTTGGTACCGCTGGGCGGTGAAGCGAGCGCGTCGGAGCTGACGTCCACGCAGGTGACACTCACTACCGGATTCCTAGCACCAATTCGGGGTAAGGCAAATGCGGTTGGCTTGCCGCCCGCCACGTCGCTGTGCCACGGGTAGATGAAAGTGTGAAGTGTTCGCAAGGGTAGAGGCTGACGTAGGCGTTCATCTGGTACATGTGCGCTACTTCAAGCGCGAGATAGCCGTTGCGGTCCACCTCTACGCGGCTCCACTTCGTGTCACCGACGCCCACAACCTCACCAGCGCGCGGATGACTATGTCCGGCCTCAGGCGGAATGCCGCCATCCTCTTACCGTCGTTTAGCGTCGTTAGGAACGCTCCGCTCTGCTGTGTGTCTATCTGGATTGCCGCGCCGTTCCGCGCCCCCTCGCTCGTAAGACATTCACGATTGCGGACTCGAACAGCTGATTCATGTCGAAGATCATGCTTGGTGCTTCGTTTCGTCCTGCCCGTAGGCTCGGGGACACCAAACTGAGAATCCATGTCGCCCATTGGATTGCGTTTGCGTAACGCGCCGCTTGCCTGTCGAAGACCAACGCATCGAGTTTTACTGCCGAAGTGGAGACTTTGGACACGTCTGCGAACGCAGCTGTCAGCTCCAACCAACGTCGGCCCAAATCAATGCTCGCGATCCATGGTCTTACGGCAAGAAGCGCTGCCTTGACGCTCTGGTTCCATACTTGTCAGCAGTGAGTTCATCGAACCGGCACGCGATCCGATCGACGCGCATCGCGAGTGGTCCTATCGTAAGCGTCCGGCCACGACACCTTGCCGGCGGTCGAGCGACGTGATCAGCGGCTTGGCTGCCAGCGGTGCGGCAGCAGCGAATCGATATCGCGATCGAGCGTGAGCGGCAGACGCGTAAGGACGTCGGTCAGCCAGGCGTGCGGTTCGTGTCCGTTGGCCTTTGCGGTGGCAATGAGGCCCATGATCGCAGCGGCGCGTCTGCCGGCGGGCTCGGAGCCTGCGAACAGCCAGTTCTTGCGGCCGAGCGCGATCGGCCGGATCGCGTTCTCGATCGGGTTGTTGTCGATCGGATGGCGACCGTCGTCGAGAAACCGGCGTAGCGCAGGCCAGCGCTTGAGCGTGTAGTCGATGGCGTTGGCGGTGCCTGAGTTGCCGGCGACGGTAGGTCGGATGCGGTCGAGCCACTCGCGCAGTTCGGCGACGCGTGGCGCGGCGTGCTGCTGGCGGTGCGCATGGCGTGCCGCAGCATCGAGTGCGCGCGCCTCTTCCTCGATCCGGTACAACGCCGCGATGCGCCCGATCGCTTCCATTGCGATCGTGCTGCCGCTCGCCTTGTGCAGATCGACGAACTTGCGTCGCGCATGCGCCCAGCAACCGAGCTCCGTGATGCCCTGCGCGAACAATGCCTTGTAGCCGGCAAAGTCGTCGACCATGAGCGCACCACGGAAGTCGCCGAGAAAGCGCTGCGCATGGTTGCCGCTGCGGCTGGCGCAGAAATCGAACAACACGATCGGCGGCGAGTCCGCCGTGCGGTACGCAAAGAGATAGGCTCGTTTGGTCTTGCCGGCTCCAGGGTCGAGCAGCGCCACCGGCGTCTCGTCGGCGTGCAGCACCGGCTGCGTCAGCAGTTCGCGGCGCAGTGCATCCACCAGCGGCTGTAGCGCCACACCCGCCGCACCGATCCACTCGGCCATGCTCGAGCGCGGGATCTCGACTCCCGAGCGCGCAAAGATCGCCTGCTGCCGGTACAGCGGCAAGTGATCGAGATACTTGGCGATGGCGACCTGCGCGATCAGGCCCGGCGCGGCCTGGCCACGGTCGATGATCGAGGGCGCAACGGCTGCCGCGACCACCGTCTCGCAGCCGCGACAGGCGTACTGCGGATACACCTCGCGCCGCACGAACAACTTGAGCGGCTCAACGTCGAGCTTCTCGC
>JBGTBX010000197.1:0-6250 GCA_041749115.1 Gemmatimonadaceae bacterium | reverse complement strand
GGCATACGTTTCAGCGGAGATGGCGACACCGCGTATGTTGCACTCAGCGGCGATGGTGCCATTGCGGTGATGGATCTGCGCACCATGCAGGTTGTGGATCGTGTGCAGGTTGGCGGCACCCCGCTCGACGTGTTTGCGATCGGACCATCGTCGTGGCTGGTCACAGACTTTCGTGCCGACTCCATCGCGTGGCGCGGAAGCACGCGTGGTGCGCTTCGGGTAGGGGCAGGACCGTCCATGTTCGCGCCGTCTGAGGTGCATGGGCGTATCGCGATCGCGAGTGAGATGGTGGACACGCTCAGTTTAATAGATGTCGCATCGGGCACGGTGGTCAAACGGTATGGCACCGCGTCTCGTCCGTATCCGCCTGATGTCACGGTTGACGGCGTTTTGGCGTTCGTTCCAAACCGCGATGCGAACAGCGTCACCGTCGTGGATCTGTTGAATGACAGTGTGGTCACGCACGTTCCGGTCTGCAGTCGTCCGCAGGGTGGTGCGCTGACGCGAGACAATGTGTATTACGTGGTGGCGTGCGGTGGTTCCAACCGCATTGCGTGGATCAATACGGCGTCGTACGAGGTGGTGGATACACTCTCCTACGGAGTCCACGACCAACCCTTTGCGGTTGCCATGTCGGTGGATGGGCGATATGGATTAATCAATAACGCCGGTGGGAGCAGCGTCTCAGTGCTGGATGTTGCTGCGCGACGTATCGTCGCCGATCTGGCTGTCGGGAAGAAGCCGATCGCGATTCGTATACATCCCGATGGTCGCCGGGCCTTTGTGTCGAGCGAAGATGCGGGGACGGTCAGTGTCATTGCGCTGCCACCGCCGCCGTCCACCCGCCCGGATGGCGCGAAGAACGAAGTGGTCATGCTGGGGATGGTCCATGCGGAGCACCGGACGAGCACCCGATATGGTCTGGATGTTCTGCGCGCGACGATTGAGAAGATTAAACCGGACTATGTCCTCACCGAGATTCCGCCGAATCGCTTCGATGTGGCGATGGAGACGTTCAAGAGAACGGGAAGTGTGCAGGAAGCCCGCGTCGAGCGCTTCCCGGAGTACGTCGACGTGTTGTTTCCGTTGACCCGAACGATGGGCTTCACGATCATCCCGACAGCGGGTTGGACAGCGCCGATGGATGCCTTCAGACGGACGGCGATGGCGCGGATATCCAAAGATCCCGCGCGGGCCAGCGACTGGGCGGAGTACCAGGCGGCCAGCGCGCGCGCGGACTCGTTGGTAAAGGCTGCGGGAGCCGACGACCCGCGCTTTATAAACACCGACGAGTACGACAACATCCAGACGGCGGCGCACGAGCCGTACAATCGTTTATTGAACAACGATCTGGGCCCCGGCGGCTGGGACAATATCAACATCACCCACTACAGAAATATCGCGAAGGCGTTGGATGAGCACCGTGGTGAGGGCACGCGATTTCTCATTACCTACGGCGCGGGCCACAAGGAGTGGTTCATGAAGGAACTCAGGAAGCGTGCAGACATCACGCTGCTTGACCCGCGGACGTTCCTCCCGACTGCGCCATAGCTACGATCAGGTGCGTGCTCATGGAGTGCATGAGCGGCGTGTCGTTCATCATGGGTCTTCCGGACAGGTGGCTTTGGCTTGGTCAGTGATGGCGTACTGAGGGTGAGGGGCTGGCCTGTTTCTGGCAGTTCAAGGTGTTGGTAACCCGAGGTCGCAGAACCGGTGGACACGATGCCGGTGATCTGACGAAGGTCAACTCGATGCAGTAGCATACACAGTGACCAACAGCGGAAGCAATAAGTGAGAATTGTCGGATCTGTTATTGCGCTCTTCGTGGTTGCGTGCGCGTCCGCAGGTAAACGCGTAGGTGACTGCACGCCGGTGGCGGTTGAGCAGCGGGGTGGTGTAGCCGAGGTCTACCGCTCGTGCGCTGTTGACGTTGCCGCAATGCCGGAAGAGGGGGGGGCTCGTCCCATCTACACGCCGCCCCGTCCCGACTTCTGTGCACGTGTCGATTTGGAGATGGTGGTAGATACGGCAGGATTGGTTGTGTTATCCAGTGTGAACGTGAAGCGGTCTACCGATCGTGGGTTGCTCGACGTGGTGAACGCCCTCCTCCCTTCGCTGCGTTATACGCCCGCCCGGAAAGGAAGCACTGCTGTTGCTCAGCTGGTCGAATACGGTATCGCGATCGCAGGCACAGGCGCGTCCACCCCTGTTAGTGGCTTAAACGATGCGAGCACCCGTCGACGCCCACGACCTCAATGTTAGGCACCCAACCGTTCTGTCTGCCGCGTTCCGAAACGTCATAAGGACCGGTGTTCGCACACGCGGTACCGGAAGCGGTGGCGGTACGATTGGAATCGGCTCAGTGCACGAACTCCAGCTTATCGCAGCCGAGGCGCGCCTCAGGAATTGATTCCGGCGGATATTCAGCCATACGACGAAATTCAAGACGCCCAGTTCCGGTACATTCAGGATCGCCACCGTGGAATAGTGGTACCACGCAAAAAAAAACGCCGTCCACCTCGCAGGTGTGGACGGCGTATCGTTACGCAGTAAACAGCAGCTCTCCTAGATTGCGTCTGACAGCGATGTGAAATTGAAGTCCCGGACCTTGATCGCTGGAACAATCACCGCACCACCCGCTTCAGTACCGGCGAGGCGCTCCGGCCGCCCCATGGCCTCCAAATTGTTCAGCATGAACAGAGGCGAATCATTGAACCGGAAATTTTTCACCGATCGAGAGATCCTGCCGTTCTCAATCAGGAACGTGCCGTCGCGCGTTAAACCGGTATACAGAATCGTGCGCGGATCCACCTCGCGGAGGTACCACAGACGAGTGACGAGGATACCGCGCGGTGTCGACTTGATCATGTCCTCCACCGACTGTGTGCCGCCGCTCATGCAGAATGACGTCGGAGCGCCAGTTGGTTCCACTCCTTTCTTCTGCGCCCAGAAGCGGGAATAATACAGGTTCTTCAGGACGCCGTTCTCCACAAAGACCTGGCGGCCGAGTGGGAGGCCGTCGCCATCGAATGGCTGGGCACGCACCATGGGATCGAACGGATCGGCATACAGGGTGACGCGCGGGTCGATGATCTTCTCGCCGATCTTCGTTCCACCACCCTGCTTAACAAATGGGCTTCTGCCTTCATCGGTCGCACGGGCGTCGGCATAAAAACCGATCAGCTGCGCCAGGTCACCGACGGCCTGCGGCTCGAGGATGACGGTGTAGCGACCGGGCTCCACGGCGACCGGTTCGCGCGAGAGGCGCGCCTTGGCGATCGCACGTTCACTGATCGCTCTGAAATCAAGCTTCGCCAGATCATTGTGTTCGCCGCCGGCCCATCCCGACCCGGTGCCGTCCGTTGTACGGGCGGTAACAGTATAATTGATGTTCGTGCTGCGGTGATAGGCGAACATTCCCTTGCTGTTGCCTAACGCCTGAGCTCCGATGTTGGTGATGAGAAACCCGGCAACCTTGAGATCGCCAGCGGCACGCGCCGGTTCAAGCGCGGTGAGCGCGACCTTGGCCGGCGCTTCAGCCTCCATGTTGGCTACCGAGGGAAAGTACGCCTCCACACTGCGATACTGTTGCGCACCGAGCAGAGGGAGTGCCTCGGGATCGTCCGGAGCCAGGCGCGCGAGTTTCTCCGCCTTGTCAACCGCAGCGCGGAGCGCCTCCTCGCTGATCTCGTTGGTTGAGACCACCGCATGTTTGGCACCAAACCAGCTTTGCACCGCCACGTTGAAGTCGCTTACGCCACCCGCCGTGGACATCTGATTGTCAGCAAAGCGAACGTTGGTTGAATAGCCGCCGCCAACCTGTACATCGATCGCATCCGCCTTGGACATGCGTGTGATGCGTTCAACCAGTGCCTGCGCTTCTTCACGAGAGAGGACCGCGCCGTCGGGCGCAATGGTACCGTCGCGGTCGAGCAACCGTTGCGGACCGCTTAATACATCGATAATTGAGGATCGTCGCATGGTATGATAGGCTCCTTACGCCTTGCGGCCGGTATTGATGACGTTGACCTGACGGAATCGTGCCGGCACACAGCCGTGGCTTACAGCATTCACCTGACCGGGTTGTCCCTTGCCGTCGAAGAACGATCCCCAGACCTCGTAGCTGCGCTGTCCGCCGATCATATCCAGGGAGTTCCAGAATTCCGGCGTGCGGATCTGGTACGCGACGTCCTTGAGCAACCCGACAATCTTGCCGCCGCGAATTTCATAAAACATCTGGCCGCCGAACTGCGCGTTGTAGCGCTGCTGATCAATGGAGAATGATCCATCACCAACGATCGCGATGCCACGATCGGTTGCTGCAATCAGATCCTCGTACGTTGAATCAGTCGCTCCGGGAAGCAACGACACATTCGGCATGCGCTGGAACTGCACACTGGACCAATTATCAGCATACGAACAACCGTGTGACCGCGTCGGCAGGTTGTTTTTGTCGTACCACCACTTGAGCCACGTGGCCTGTTCACGTGTGGTCTGATAGTCATTCATGACGCCGTTCTTGATGATCAGAAAGTCGTCCGGTGCCACGCCTTCATCATCATATCCGATGGTCGCGAGAGCCCCGGGTTGTGAACGATCTCCCTGGATGTTCATGAACTCAGGACCATACTTGAACGATCCGAGGAACTTGTCCGGCGGTGCAACGAAGGATGTTCCCGCGTAGTTGGCTTCGTAGCCGACGGCACGGTCCAACTCCGTGGGGTGAGCGATCGACTCGTGAATGGTCAACCACAGGTGCGACGGATGCAGTACGAGGTCGTAGCGGCCGACGTCGACCGGTTTGGCAGACAACTTCTGACTCGCTTCCTCGCCCCACTTGCGCGAATTATCAATGAGATTCTGCTGCTGAACCCATTCCCACCCACGGCCCACGGGCGGGAGCGTGTTTCCGCGATTCTGGAAATCCGAAAAATCGTTCGACACTGCAGTAAACTGCTGTTGTACGGAACTCTGCACCACCGTCTGCGCGATCACCGATCCGTCGGTATTGGCGTAGTTGCGTTCCATCTTGCGGAAGAACAGCGCACTGAACACATACTTTACGTTAGGCGCTTTCATCCCCTCGGTGTTTGCCCGGATGAGCAGATCCGCCTTCTCTTCGACGGGAACCGACCAGGGGTCCACTTCGAAGGCACTCTTCCACGAGACGTCGGGATGTGCCGGCGATGGGGCCAGCTCAACCATTCGGTCCCGCGCGACGCGATTGGCTTTTGCGATCGCGACGGCTTCGCGCGCCGCCCCCGTAACGCCCGCCTTGGTGAGATCGCGCGACGCCGCAAATCCCCAGGTCCCGTCAACGAGCGCACGAACACCCACGCCGATCGAGTCGGTGTCGACAACGTTCACAATCTGCTGTTCGCGTGTGACGACGAAGTTCTGGAGGTAACGCGCAATTCGCGCATCCGCATAACCCGCACCCGCCAGTTTCGCGGCATTCAGCGCGTCCATGAGCAGGTCCTTTGTTGCCGAGTCCATGGCGTGAACCCGACGCGTGGTGTCGGGACTGGCACCGGCTGCTGAGGGCGTTATGGCGCCCGAGAGCGCGAGGGCTCCTGCAGCGGCTGTGCCGGTTTTCAGAAAGTCTCGTCTCGAGGTCATGAGCAGGATTGGAAGAGGTCCGTGAATCTGACGCAATAGCCCACATTCACGCTAATACGGAATGGCCGCAGGTGAAGTGTCAGCTGGACGCTGACACTGCCGCTACACACATTGCACCCGTGACCACGCAGACAGCGGCTGAGCCGTACACGCCCCGAGTCGGCGACCGCACGTCCAGACACCTGCTGTGGATTTTCGCTGCGGCGATTTTTCTCAACGCGACGCTCCTGTTCGTCGTGCAGCCGATGTTCACCAAACTGGTGCTGCCGTTGCTGGGTGGTACACCGGCGGTGTGGAACACCTGTCTGGTGTTTTTTCAGGGGGCGCTGCTCGTGGGGTATCTCTACGCGCATGTTACGAGCCGCATGCGCCCGGTGCGCCAGGGCATTCTGCACCTCGTGCTGCTCGCGCTCGGCCTGCTGTTCCTGCCACTGGGTATCCCCGCCGCCGCCGTACCACCGCCAGGCAGCGCCATGCCCATCGGTTGGCTGCTGATGTTGCTGACGATCACGTTAGGCGTGCCGTTTACGCTCCTGGCCGCTGGCGCGCCAATGCTGCAGCGGTGGTTCGCCACGACCGACCATCCGCAGGCTGCCAATCCCTACGTGTTGTATGTGGCGAGCAACCTCGG
>JBGTBX010000196.1:0-7271 GCA_041749115.1 Gemmatimonadaceae bacterium | reverse complement strand
TGCTGTGAACGCTTGTGCTGTGCGTTGTATCGTGTACTCACGAAGGAGTGAGACAAGCGCGATGCGATGCGAGAGCGATGCGTGCACGTGCATGGAATAGAGACGCGTCTCACTGTTACATCCTCCCATGCTTAGAAGAATGCGCTTCGTCCGCGAAGCGCGCGTTGTCGGGTTGCAACTGCGACGAAATGCAATGGAGAGCGTAGTAGAGGACTGATTTGGACAGTGCATAGTTCCCGCAGGGCGTTACATTTCTTGAAGTGTTTGCCGGCACCAAGCATGCTTTCCAGTGCCTCGCCGATTCGATCTGGACCGTTTGTTGAGGGGGTGTCGGAGCTCGACGGGGGCACTTTTTCGGCTCACCGTTTGAGCACACCATGGTCGTGGGGTCACGACCAACTTGTAAATACAAGATTGACTTAATTTTCTCTACATCTCACCAAAGTTTGAGCTTGATCGGAAGTGGGAACGGTTCTCATCCAGGCAGTTTTGGCTTGACGATTTTGGTCGGTTTTCTCACGGAAAAACAGTACTATAACCACCATACTGGAATAGGTGATATTTGTACGTGTTTCAATTTGATTCTTGCTTTTATTTTCATTGTCAGTGTTTTCGTTCATTCAAACGACTGCGAAGTAGTTGGCGGCGTTTTCTTTACCGCGGCTTCGCTGCCCGTTGGATATTTCGGGTGCGGTCCATCTTCCGCTCACTGTTGATGGTGCATGCGCTCGCCACCGCCTTGACACGTCCCCTCACGATGCTGACACACCTCTGGCATGCTCCTGCGGGGTGGCTATACCGGGACTCGAGGACGGCGCACGAGAGGCCGACTTTGCCCTGCTGGTACACCGGGCAGATCGACGCTCACCGTGGAATGCGCGTGTGATCTTGCTTCCCCCAGACCGTTTTCTGCGATCGGATCACCATCGTCCCACCCTCCCGCCGAGGGACTCGCTCACGCCACGAGCTCAAAGCCGCTATCTAGAGGCTCAACCGTGCAGAGATGGCCGAGAAAAGGACGAACTAGTGATCGGCGAGCATCTGTCGAACCGGAGCTGTCGGGACCGTTCAGTATGCACTCCGGCATGGAGGAACACGCTGCAACTCAACCATCCGACCCTTACCCGCTTACCGGCACGACCTCGACGACGCACGCCACCATAGCGCTGACAGCTCTTCAGCGCATGCAGATCAGCAGACGCTGTTCTGCCTCGATCCATCCGGCACCATCACCACAGTCGCTAGGCGGTACGAGCGAGTCGGCGCGACGATTATTGCACCAGGTACGCTCGTTTTCATACACGTATTGATCCTCGTGAATTGTTCGACTCAACCACGCGGAATGCGAGCTTTGCCTGCACCTCGAGCACCGAGTGCGCGCAAGTCCAACAACTCGGTTCAACGAACAACGGCGTTCTTCAATGCTCCTTCATCCACAACAAAGGAATGGCGCCATCGGCGGTCTCTGCGATCCATACACGCGCGCATCGACTGATCGCGCGCGGCACTCGACTAGCTCACTGCGTCGTTTGACTGCTCGGTAGGTTTCCAGAAGTCCGCACGATGCGAAGCATTCCAGCGTGGACTATCGTAGTAAGTCTCGCGCGAATGACGTTTAACCACTCTTCGCGTCAACACGCTGTAGCACGCCGATGGGCTTACGAGGTTCATCACCTCTGCCGTAACGCCGATGAGAGGGCTTACTCCATCATCGGCCGGCGCACAGTCTAGTTTTTGGAGGAACTTCCACGTGACGATTATCACTCACCGCCTTAGGCTGCGCGCGTTGGCGAACGCACCGCTTGCGCGAACGATCGCGTCACAACCGTCTGGACGGCGCTCAGCTGCACGCCGCGTTGCTGATTGAACTTCGCCACCATGTCAATCGAACCGGTGAGGTTCTCGATCGGCTCCCATGTCGCCTCGCTGATCGGATAACCTTTCCACTCGACGAGGTACTGATCGATCTGACGCGCGCCACGGCGAACCTTACGATGGTCCAGCAGTCGATCGACCTCCCACGCCGGCGCACCGTTGTCGTCAATCGCCGCCGGGTCAGGACGCGTCAGCCGCACTGGTCGGTCGGGGAACGCCTGAGCACCATCGCGGTACTCCTTCAAGTGACTGATGTTGATCACCGGGTGGATCTTCAGAGATGCTGGAAGTTCCAGCTCGTACGCATTCGCGTTTACCACGCGCTTCACCCGGTACGGCCCGATGTACCGCTCGGTCAGCTTGCGCGCGCGCTTCCGTTCGCCGATCAATTTCAAGTGTGCCGTCGATAGGAGTACGCGATCCCCCACGACGAAGCGCACCTCGCGCCGGCTGCGGTCGGCGTACGTCTTCTGTCGACGCTGCTGTTGGACTGTGTTCTCCGATGCCTGTTGCAGTGCGGCACGCCATCGTGCTGTCGCCTCGGCCGCCGCAGGATTGTCAGCAGCTTTCGTGAGCGGCGCCAGCGCGAGGTCGATCGGAAGGCGTGCCTCTCGTCCGAACACAAGATAGAAGGGCGTGAAGCCGGTCGTCTCGTTCTTCGAGCTGTTGAAGGCGAGCTCGGCTGCCGCAAGGTGTTCATCCCAGTCATCCTGTGTGAAGTCGACCACACTGCGAAGCATGATTTCGAGCGTCTTGTTCGCGTTCTCGGTCTGCCCATCCGACTCTGGATGGTACGCCGCGCCCATGTCCAGCGTCGATCCCATACTAGTCCAGAAGGCGCGCCAGAAGTGCGCGGTGAAGCGTGGATCACGGTCGCTGATGATGCGCTCTGGCATGCCGTGGTGCCGGACGACTGTCTCGAGGAAGAGTCGCGCCAACGCCGGCGCGCTGATCTTCGTCTTACACGCCGCGTAATGGCGCAGCTTCGAGAACTTACACACCCATACCACGATGGCGTCGTGGCCGCTCCGGGTCTTCGGCAGCTGCGTGATGAGATCCATGGTCCATGTATGCCCGGCGCGCGTCGGCGACGCGATTGGCATCAACAAGCCCGGCTTCAGCCGCTGGCTCGGCTTGTTTCGTTGGCACGCGTCGCACGTCGTGACGTATTCGCTGACTCGCGTCGTCATGCCGTGCCAGAAAAATCGTCGCTGCATCTGCTCGACGGTCTTGTCCCGGCCGAGGTGACCAGCTGTCGCCGAATCGTGACACTCGCGGATGAGGCGCGTACGTAGGGCGTCGCCCTTCGGCACGTACAGTGCGCCAGTGTTACGCGTAAACAGACGCCCGTCACGCGTGACGAGTTCATCGAGTGCGGACGAGTCTTCGTCGGCACACTCACGGTCTCCTCGTGCCAAACGTGCTGCGTAAGCTGCATCAGCTGTGCAAGCAGCTTCGAACTCGGCTGCGAGCTCGGACGAGAAGGTGCTCGATGCCATTTCCGTGAGGTCGACCAGCTCTGGAGCGAGCTCCGGATTCATGTTTGCAGCGATGGATGTCGCTTCCACCGGTTCCAGCTGCTGCACCTCAGATCGCCGTGACGCGTGTCGTTGCGCTCGCTCGATCGCGTGAATTTCGTCGATGAGCGCCGTGCGCTTGCTGTACACCAGGATGTGATTCAACACGAACGAAGCTCTGGAGTCGACGAAGGCTGGCGGACGATCGGCTCCGTCGCCGTCACCAAGGTCGCTTCGCCGTGACATGGCGTCTGCCACACCGTTCTCGTCGCCCTTGACGTACTCGATGACGTAGTCGAAGTTGGCAAGGGTCTCCAGCCAGCGCGTCTGCCGGCCTGAGATCATTGGCTGCGTCTGGAAGTGAACGAGCGATTTGTGGTCCGTGCGCACTCGGACTGGGACGGCAGTGCCGGACAGATAGTGCTTCCACGTCGTCAGCGCTGTGATGATGGCGAGCAGTTCCTGTTCGTGCACAGGGTAGCGCGTCTCCGCACCCGTCAGCTTCTTCGACATGAAAGCAATCGGCTGCAGACCTGAGCCGCGGTCTTGCTGCAGTACCGCGCCCACGGCGTATCCCGACGCGTCACAGTTGACCACGAACGGCAGACTCGGATCGGGCAGTGCGAGCACCGGCGTCGTCTGCAGCGCGCGTTTCAGTTCGACGAACGCGACTTGCTGACGCGCGCCCCATTGCAGCCGCTGGTGTGTGACGTTCCGCGTCAGCTCGGTCAGCGGCAAGGCAATGTCGCTGAAGTCGCGCACGAACCGGCGATAGTAACCAGCCAATCCGAGAAACGCGCGCAGCTCGCGCATCGACGTCGGGACAGGCCAGTCGCGTACGGCCTCGATCTTGTCCTCCATGACGCGCAAGCCGTCACGGCCAACGTAATGTCCGAGAAACTCGACCTCCGTCTGGCAGAGCGCGCTCTTGCTGAGCTTCGCGCACAAGCGCTGCTCGCGCAACCGCTGCAGTGCAAGGCGCAGGTGCCGCTCGTGATCTTCGAGCGTGTCGCTGTAGATGATGATGTCGTCGAGAAAGACGAGTACGAACTTGTCGAGGTACTCGCGGAAGGTGTCGTTCATCAGCGCCTGGAAGACGCCGGGCGAATTGCACAAGCCCATCGGCAGGACGTTGTACTCGAAGAGACCTTGGCTCGTCACAAACGCCGTCTTGTGACGGTCTTCCAGCGCGATCAGGATCTGATAGAATCCGGTGCGCAAGTCGATCTTGCTGAAGTACTTCGCACGAGCAAGCTTGTCAAACAGCTGATCGGCGCGCGGCAGCGGATACCGATTCTTCACCGTCTGGTCATTCAGCAACCGATAGTCCGTCACGGCGCGATATTCGCCCGTCGCCGCTGAGTCGGGCTTCTCGACGTAGAAGTGCGGCGCGGCATACTCCGATTGGCTCTGTGCAATGTGTCCGTTCGCCAGCATGTCGCGAATCCACTTCGCCTCAAATGCGGCGTGCTTCTGGTTCATGCGAGGCGGCTGTCGGTGTGGCGGACGCGCGCCCGGCACGAGTTTGATGTGCAGCTCGTGACCGCGTCCCGGCGGCAAGCCCGGTGGCAGCTTTTCTGGGAAGACATCACCGTGCTCGGACAACGCTCGCTGACGCAGTGCATCCAGCGCGTCCTTCTCCGATGTCACCAGCGCCGAGCTTGACGATCGGTTGCGATCGTCCGGACTGCGCAACAGCGCCGCCAGATGTGCGCGTTGAACCTTGTCGTCTGCTTCCGTCGAATATAACGCAACTACCGCTTCCATGAGGCGAGCGGAGTTCGTCGACGCGCGCACCAGCGGAGATGCAACTGCCAGTGAAATGGTGCGACGGTGGCCAGCGTGATCCAACTCGACCGTTCGCGCCGCGAAGTCGATAACGGCGCCGGTGGCCGCCAGCCACGGAAGCCCAAGGATGACGTCGTCGCTATGAAGCTGCGCGGCGAGTAAGTGCTGCGGCACAGTGACGTCGGCTGCCCCTCCGAGCAGCGAGAGAATGACTGGAGCTTCGAGCGCGCCTGCCGCAGGAGTGAGTCGGCCGTCATAGCCACGCACAAGGTGCTCAGTCGTGAGCATGCGGCTCTGCAAGCCGTGACGCTGGAGAAAGGCAATCGACACGAAGTCGCTTGATGCACCGCAGTCGATCAAACATCGAACCGGGTGTCCGTGGAGTGTGGCATCGACGCGGAAGAGGACACCTCCATGCGGCCCGGCGGAAGCGCTGGAGATGGTGAAAGTGTGATGGTTGGTCGTGAGCGTCGCGGCCGAAGGAATTCGTGGCGGCTGCTGCGGCAACAACGACCGATATCCGAGCAGCGATCGATCACGTCCAGGCCCTCGGCCGAAGAGTGTGCGCCTTGTGGGTGCCACGGCCGCTGCGCCGGTCCAGCGCAAGCAACCACGTCTCGGCGCGGTGGTGACGCTCCGCGTGTTGAGCGGCTGCGTTCGAGTATACGTGAAGATGAGCGGCTTCGCGCGATTGAAGCTGATAGTGCGACCGGTCGAGGTCGCCGGCTGCTCGATGCAGTTGGCGATGTGATCAGAATCCGCGACGGACTCGGCGAGCGACGCAAAGCGATTGACATGTGCTGCGAGATGCGATACTGGCTGTTGCTTCAGCGGTTGTTGGAAATGATGTTGTTGGTGCTGATGCTGTTGATGTTGATGTTGATGCTGCTGATGCTGGTTGTTGTGTTGCGATGCGAATAGATGAGTGGGTACGCTAGCATGCCCGTTCGGTACCGGGCCGTGGCGATCGATGGATTGGCGCCCTCGCGGTCGAGAGCGGAGTGGCCCGGCCGGGCCAACTAGTTTGTCAACTTTGCCGCGTTGCTGCACTCGGCTTTGTAGTGACCCGTCTGGCCGCACTTGATGCACTGGCCAGCCTGAATCCGTGCCTTCACGACCTCGTCGCTGAGACCCGGAGTACGGGATCGTGCTCGTGACTGGCCTTCACGCTGACGCGACCGGCCACCCGTGCGGCCACCGCGGGAGCGTCCCGGCGGCTGGAAGCGCTCGGTCATCATGGCTGTGAGCTGCGCCACCTGCGCTCGAAGGTCGGCGATCGGGTCGAAAGCTGACGGCGTCGACGCAGCGCCCGACGCCGATGATCCGCTCGACTCACGCGACTTCTCCTCCACTTCCGTGTTGGTGAGCGAGACGTGTGAGCCTCGTGCGCTCTCACGTGCGTTCCACGCCGCGAGCATGGCAGACGTGGCTTCGACGAGAGTGGCGAACCGCCGCTCGGCGCATTTGACGCGATAGCTTTCCGGTAGGCCGCGCTCATACGCCACCACGCGCGACAGCTCCGTCTCACCTGGCAGCAGCATGTCGAGTTCCATGAACTTCGCCGTGTACGCGGCGACGTCCTTGACGGATGCACTCGTGAGGCGTTCACGCTGCTGCATCGCCCAGCGCTCAGTGTCCATCGGCAGGAAGTGATCTTTGATTGCCCTGGTGAACTGCACCCAGGTCGTGATCGCAGCTGCGCGTCCGCTGGTCGTCTCTGCTGCCCACCATGCCTGGGCCGAATCGCGCATCGACGCCGCTGCAATCGCAATGCGCGACTGGTCGTCCCCGAGTTGAACGTGAGCCGAACCAAACCAGCGCTCCAGTGCGATCAGCCACCGCTGCGCCTCGATGTCATTCGCCTTGCCGACGAACAGCGGCGCCGGACCAGCCGCAGCACGACTCTGCTGGGCGAGCGCGAGCTCAGCTGCTGCGACTTGCGCCGCTCGACTTGCCGCTGCCTCGGCACGCAGCGCCATCGCATCGAGATGCTGCTGTGCCATCATCGCCGCCAGCGACTGGAGGGCCTGCGTGGCTGCATCTGGGGCGACCCCACCAGGCGCGTTGCCCTGCGGTGGTGGTGGCAACGGT
>JBGTBX010000195.1:0-2595 GCA_041749115.1 Gemmatimonadaceae bacterium | reverse complement strand
GAACGCAGGCGGGCGAGGGTGCGCGCACGCCTCCCGTGGCTGGTGTCGGCCGCGGTCGCCCTGACGGCCGTGGCCGTCGCGTTCCTGAGCTACAACCGGCACTCGCCGCCCGCAACGCCGCGGGTCAAGACCGTGGCAGTCCTGCCATTCCAGAACGTCGGGTCCGACGCGAGCGTTGACTACCTGCAGCTCGCGCTGCCTGACGAGATTGCGACCACCCTCAGTCACACGCGCGGGCTGGCGGTGCGTCCATTCACGGCGACCGCCAAATACAACCAGCACGACCTGGACCTCCAAAAGGCGGGGCGGGAGATGCGCGCGAACAGTGTCGTGACCGGACGCTTCTTCAAGGCCGCCGAGCAGTTGCACATCACGCTGGAAGCTGTTGACGTGGAGACGGGCGGAGTCTTGTGGCGGGATAAGATAGACGCGCCGGCCCGGAGCATGATCGCGACGCAGGTACAGATCGGACTCAAGGTGCGAGGCGGGCTTGCCCCGGCCCTCGGAGCATCGTCCACAGATGAAGGGACGCCGGCGAAGAACGAGGAAGCTTATGACCTGTTCCTCAAGAGCGTGGCCCTGCCGTGGACGCTGCAGGCTAACGGCGAAGCGATCCGTATGCTGGAGCGGGCTGTCGAACTCGACCCGAATTATGCGCCGGCGTGGCTCGCCCTCGCCCGACGGCATTACACCGAGACCCACAGCGCCGGCGGCGGCCGGGGCGGGCTGGAACGCTATACGGCCGCCATGGAGCGAGCGCTGGCGTTGGACCCTAATTATGTTGCCGCAGGCGCGGGGCTGATCGTCAGTCGCGTCGAGCGCGGTGACCTGACTCGTGCGTATCAAGAGGCCACAGAACTCGTCCGCCGCCGCCCGGACAGCGCCGACGCCAACTTCTCCATGAGCTACGTGCTTCGGTTCGCGGGTCTGCTCGACGAGGCGGGCGACCACTGCGAGACCGCACTGCGGCTCGATCCGCAAAATCATACTTCC
The DNA here is from genome assembly GCA_041749115.1 of Gemmatimonadaceae bacterium. GTDB lineage: Bacteria > Gemmatimonadota > Gemmatimonadetes > Gemmatimonadales > Gemmatimonadaceae > JBGTBX01. The sequence goes on along the minus strand of JBGTBX010000195.1, from coordinate 1,602 downwards.
GGTCTGCGGTCGTGCGCTATAGTCTTCCTTCAGCGCGGCGACTACCCGCGCGCGTTGAACTTCCTGAATCTCGACCCCGACTCCGATCTGGTCAAGGCACTCTCCATCGACATGCTCGTGCGCCAGGGCAAAGAACAGGAGGCTTTGCAGCTCGGGTCAGCGCACACACCGCAGTGGGCGGGCTACGGTATGCTGCTGGCCTGCATTCAACGTAGACCCGCGCCTGAAATTCGAGCGCTGGCGGAGGAGGTGCAGGCTTCGGACGATCCTGAGCTGAACTACATTTCCGCCACGCACCTCGCGTACTGCGGCCTGGCCGACGCAGCTCTCACAATGCTGCGCCGTGCAAGCAAGAGCAACTATTGTTCATACCCTGCGATAGACTCGGACCCGCTGTTCAAGAAGTTGCGGGACATACACGAATTCGCCGAGATACGCTCCGCGGCAATCCAGTGCCAAAAGAACTTTTTGGATGCCGCTGGTCCCATGCGGCCGTAATTCCTTACCAGGATCTTTACAAAATATTTATAACTTTTATGCCATTCTAGGTCTCGCCAGCTTTCCCTAATTAGTAAGTAGTTAGCATTTTATTTCGGTGCCCTAACAAGGTGTCGGCGCGGGACATGCTGCGCGCCGAAGTCTGTCTCTGCGCCGGTGTGTATACCAGTTCTTATCTTGAGGATCATTTATGGCGAGAACAGATTCTACGGACATACACACCACCCTCACGGACGCTTATGGGCATCCGCACACAGAGAAGCCGCGCGGGCGCTACCTGGCTATTCTTTCACTTACCGCGCTTGGCATCGTATATGGCGACATTGGCACCAGCCCGCTGTACGCCATACGCGAATGTTTCCATGGGCCGCACGCGATCGAGCCGACTCCCGCCAACATATTCGGTGTGCTTTCGCTAATTTTCTGGGCGCTGATACTCATTATCTCGATCAAGTACTGCATCTTCGTTCTGCGCGCTGATAACCACGGTGAGGGAGGCATCCTCGCCCTAACCGCTCTGGCAACGCCGATCAAGATCGTGAGCAAGAGCGAGCGCAAGCTGTTGGTCGTCATAGGCATTTTCGGGGCTGCCCTGCTTTACGGTGACGGCATCATCACGCCTGCCATTTCGGTACTCGGCGCGGTGGAAGGCCTTAATGTAGCGACCCCGTTTTTCGCCCCTTATGTAGTCCCAGTCGCGGTCGTGATCATCGTTGGCTTATTCTTGATTCAGAGCCGAGGCACCGCCAAAGTCGGCCGGCTTTTCGGACCCATCATGCTGGCATGGTTCTCGGTCATTTCCGTGCTTGGTATCGTACAAATTGTCCGTTACCCGACCGTAATCGCGGCATTTAATCCGATGCATGGAATTGATTTCTTTCTGCGAAACGGTTGGCACGGATTTCTTGTGCTCGGCACTGTTTTCTTAGTGGTCACTGGTGGCGAAGCCCTCTACGCCGACATGGGACATTTTGGGAGGAGGCCGATTCGAATTGTTTGGTACACGATCGTCTTGCCCGCATTACTACTGAACTACCTCGGCCAGGGCGCGTTGCTGATTGAGAACCCTGCGGCCGCCGAGAATCCTTTCTACCGGCTAGCCCC